>DASTQE010000095.1:0-2853 GCA_035761895.1 Nitrospira sp.
TGGCGGAATTGAGCTATACCGTCGTCCGGGACTCTGCCAAGCCGCACGACGCCACCTTTAAACTCAAATGCGAGCAACGCAAGACTTGGGAAGGGACCACAGCTGCCGGCGGTGATGCAGACCTTCCCGATGCTCCTTCCCGTCTCTGGAAAGGACCGGCGTGCCAGCTCACATATGTCCTGGGTGAGACGAAGATCAAGTGGCAAAAGGAGGTGCGTACCGATTTCGAGGACGCGGCCGCAGCGGCCATGTCTGCCAATGCCGGAGATCCGGGCGCCTATGCCATGTCCAAATTGAAGGAGAAACTCGAGCAGTATGATTTCCCAGTCTTGCTGGCCGCCGAGTGGGGACATCCCGATCGCCTGCTGAAACTCTTGGATGCCGCCGCCACGCCGCAGATGCGCAAGGTCAAGATCATCTCGCTCCTGGGGGAGATGCAAGCGGACGAAGCACTGCCGAAGCTGAAGGCGGCGCTCAAGGACAAGAATCTTTCACAAGAGGCAGCAGTCGCATTGGGCAGTATGGGGAAAGAGGGAATTCCCATTCTTATCGACATCCTGAAACATTCAAAACAGCCGGAACTGCAAGCCGCCGCCGCCAAGGGATTGGGAGATGTGGGAAACACTCACAACGACTCGTCGGTGGTGCCTCCGCTGCTTGAGATGCTGGACGCGCCAGGCATCGACATTACCGTTCAAACGGAAATTGCGTGGGCGCTGGGTCGAGTCCCCGACCGACGATCGGTCCAACCCCTATTTGACCTCGACAAGAAACTCCAAAAAATCCGAAAGGATCCTCCCGATCCCCAGATCAAGAAGCTCAAAGAAGCGGTGTTCTGGTCAATCAAGCAGGTCTATACCGAAGACCAGTACAGTTAGACGCGGCAGACCGCGTTCGCTTCATTCCAACACGCGCCACGGAATCGCTCGCCGTGATCCGAAGGGATCCGTGTCGGTTGGACCGGCCGCCCTTGAGACAAAGGCAGAAACTGTGAAATCATGGGCTGCGAACAGCTCTTACGAACATCACCTGAGAGGAGGCGGGCACCATGCAGGACATGTCACGCAGGCGCTTCTTGCAATGGACGGCGATCACCGGCGGATCACTGGCGTTTGCCAGCCTGGTCGGTCAACGCAGGCTCATGGATCTCAGCGTTCCGGTGGCCCATGCCGACGAGCCCATCAAGATTGGTATCCTGGATCCGTTGTCCAGTCCCTATAAGACTTCCTCCATACACGACGTGCACGGTGCCAACGTGGCCGTCGATGTGTTCAACAAGAGAGGGGGAGTCTTGGGGCGCCCCGTAGTGATACTCGAGGCCGATGACGCCTCGAACCCCGAT
Organism: Nitrospira sp.; assembly: GCA_035761895.1. GTDB lineage: Bacteria > Nitrospirota > Nitrospiria > Nitrospirales > Nitrospiraceae > Nitrospira_C. The sequence continues at coordinate 1,343 of DASTQE010000095.1, forward strand.
CAGGCCGTCAGAGTGGCGACGAAATTCATCAAGGAAGACCGAGTGGATGCGCTGATGGGAACGTTTAACGGCGACTGCGCGCTCGCAGTGAGCGCGTTAGCCCAGAAGGAGGACAAGCTCTTTATGGTGACAGCCGCTCACATTCCCGAACTGAGCGGCCCGGCATGCAACGCGCACACGTTCGTATTCATGCCCCATGCCCGCATGCTGGCTCATGCGGTGGTGCCGCATCTCGTCAAGGCCTACGGCACCCGCTGGTATATGATCACGGCGGCGACGATCGATGGAAAATCCTGTGCCCAGGCGCTCGTCGACGCGGCGCAAGCCCACAAGGTGGAAATTATGGGGGAAACAACGACTCCTTTCGGGGCGACCGATTTTGCACCGGCATTCACGGCCGCAAAAGCCAAGCAGCCCACGGCGATCATCTTGAATCTCTACGGTTGGGATCTTGTCAACGCGCTCAAGGGCTACGCGAAACTCGAAATGGCCAAGGAGAAGATCGGCGTCGGCGGGTTGATCAGCGGCGAACAAATCGGTCGTCCGCTCGGATACGCCAGCAACGCCGGAATCTGGGGACTCATCTGGGATCCAAAGATTAACACCGACAGCTCCAAACGGTTCATTCAGGGCGTCATTGACAAGTACAATCACACGCCGACGTCCCGGTGCTACCTTGGCTATGCCGCGATGACGCAGATCCTTGAAGCCATCCAGCGGGCCGGCACCACGCAAACCGCCGCATTAATCAAGGCGCTCGAAGGCCACGAGTTTGACGGTTGTAAGGAGGGCAAGTCGGTCTTCCGTGCCTCCGATCACCAACACGTCCAGGATGTGCTCGTAGGTGAGGCCTACGGGAAGGAACTGGGGTTAGGCCACTACAAGATTCTCTCCACCATCGCCGGCCAGGCCAATCCGGGCGCCGCTGATCAACAGCTCTGTACACGCTGACCGCACCACACGCCGGGGGCGCTTACGCGTCCCCGGCGACAAGAGGGCATTGTTTACTTCGTGACACGTATTTCGACCCGGCGGTTTTTTGCACGCCCGGCATCCGTCGTGTTCGGCATGACAGGCTGGGTATCGGCGTAGCCGTGCGTCGTCACCGCGCTCAGACCACCTTCACCGAGGGCCAGGGCGGCATGGACGCACGCGCTTCCGAGAGCTCCTTGTTGGAGGGGAATTTTTTCTTGAGCTCGCTTCGGATCGGCCGATTGTCCGTGTGCCCGTCGACGCTGATTTTATATTCTGGGAAATCTTTTAGAATGGCTCCGACCTGCTTGAGTGGCGTCCGCACCGGACGATTCCAGTTGATCTTCACCGGACCCGAACAGACCGCTGCGAGTCTGCTCTGATCCACGGCGCCCGCTCTCAGAGCGGCCGCATCGATTGGGATACGGACAACTGCTGTTACAGAGCGGCGGACCTCGCTTTTGACGCATCCAGTTCACTTTGCACTGCCGCCAGCTGGCCGGCCATCCGGGAGGAGTCTTCTGACCCGGTTCGCAAAG
>DASTQE010000096.1:0-4494 GCA_035761895.1 Nitrospira sp.
GACGGTCTCGCCGGTCTGTCCGACGAAGAGCAGCGGCTCTGTTTTGCGCTGGCCCTCTGGAACGGCAAGGACCCGATTCTCAAGGAGCGCCTGTTCGGTCTGACCAACAGCGAAGGCAACCACGGTGAAGACGTCAAAGAATACTATTTTTACCTCGACAGCACGCCGACACATTCCTACATGAAGTATCTCTACAAGTATCCGCAGGCGGCCTATCCCTATGACGATTTAGTCCGGACGAACAGGCAGCGAAGCCGGGAGGTGATGGAATACGAATTGCTGGATACCGGGGTTTTCGATGAGGACCGCTATTTTGACGTGTTCGTCGAATACGCGAAGGCAGGACCTGAGGATATTCTCATTCAAATCACGGCAGCGAACCGCGGCCCCGAGGCGGCCGACCTTCATGTCCTTCCCACACTGTGGTTTCGAAATAATTGGGCGGCCTGGCAAGCCAAGCCTGCTGTGAAACCTACCCTGAAGTCAGTGAACGGACCAAGCGGGACAGGCGCAGTCGAGGCCAGACATTCAGATCTCGGCGAATACGTCTTCTATTGCGACCGCGAGGTGCCGCTCCTCTTCACGGAGAACGAAACGAATAATGAGCGGCTCTTTCCCCAGTACCCCAATCCCAGCCCGTATGTGAAAGACGGCATCCATAATTATGTGATCCATGGTCAGCATGACGCGGTGAACCCCGACAGAACGGGGACCAAAGTGTCGGCGCATTACCGCTTCACGGTGGAGCCCGGCCGGTCCGCGACCGCAAGATTGAGACTGGTGCAACAGGCTGGGGCATCGGTTGGTGCCGCTCGTGCTAAGGCGACTGGAAAAAGCAAAACAACCTCGCCCTTTGGGCAAGCCTTTGAGGCGGTCATGAAAGACCGCATTCGTGAAGCGGATGATTTCTACCGTGCCGTGACTCCGCCAACGGTCACGCCAGATGAGGCGAACGTCATGCGGCAGGCTTTGGCAGGCATGCTCTGGAGCAAGCAGTTTTACTTTCTCGACGCCGATCAGTGGCTGGAAGAACATCACGCGCATCCCCTGCATAGCGGAAGCCGAACGTTCCGCAATCGCGAGTGGTTTCACATGGTCAACAAGGACGTCATTTCCATGCCGGATAAATGGGAGTACCCCTGGTATGCGGCCTGGGATTTAGCCTTCCATACCCTGCCAATCTCCATTGTGGACCCTGACTTTGCGAAGCAGCAGATGAAATTGATGTTTCACGGCTATTATCTCCATCCCAGCGGACAAATCCCCGCCTATGAGTGGAATTTCAGCGATGTGAACCCGCCGGTTCATGCGTGGGCGACGCTGTTTCTCCATCGCACTGAGCAAGCCATGCGCGGAGAGGGCGATATCACGTTCCTCAAGACGGCCTTCAATAAGCTCCTTCTCAACTTTACCTGGTGGGTGAATAGGAAAGACCGGTTCGGTAAGAATGTGTTTGAGGGAGGGTTTCTCGGTCTCGACAATATCGGCGTGTTCGACCGAAGCGCTCCCCTGCCTACGGGGGGGCATTTGGAACAAGCGGACGGCACGGCGTGGATGGCCCTTTTCACACAAAACATGCTCGAACTGGCGGTCGAAATCACTCCTCATGACGGGACGTACGGGGATATGGTCGAGAAATTCACCGAGCATTTCCTCTACATTGCGGCGGCCATGAACCAGGCCGGCTCAAACGGCATGTGGGATGATGAGGACGGGTTCTACTACGATCTCTTACAACTGCCTGATGGGAAAGCCACCAGACTGAAAGTCCGGTCCATGGTTGGTCTCCTCCCGCTGTGTGCAACGACTGTCGTTGAGGGTTGGCAACGCGAGCGAGTTCCGGAAGTAGTCGCGAGGATTCAAGCACGCGCGCGACAGATGCCTGAACTGTTCACGTTCATCCACAAGACGGGAGAGGGACATTTTGGGGTCGCCGATCGCGGTATCCTCGCCCTGGTCAATCAGGAACGATTGCGCCGCATCCTCTCGAAGATGCTGGACGAGAATGAATTCCTGAGCCCGTACGGCATTCGTTCGCTCTCGAAATACCATCAAGAACATCCGTTCGTGTTTCACGTCGGCGGGCAGGTCTACCGGGTGGACTACCTTCCGGCGGAATCCAACACAGGGATGTTCGGCGGTAACTCGAACTGGCGCGGACCGATCTGGATGCCGGTGAACGCCATGATCATCCGGGCGCTGTTGTCGTACTACCTCTATTATGGTGACAACTTCAAAATCGAATGTCCCACCGGATCCGGCCGCATGATGAATCTCTTCGAGGTGAGCAAGGAAATCTCCAACCGCCTGACGCGCATGTTTCTGCGCGACGAAGAAGGCAAGCGACCGGTCTACGGCGGAGCGGAAAAATTCCAATCGGATCAGAACTGGCGAGACTATCTTCAGTTCTATGAGTATTTCCACGGGGATAACGGCGCCGGACTGGGCGCGAGTCACCAGACCGGCTGGACCGGTCTGGTGGCAAAAATGATCGAGCTGTACGGCAGGCTCGATCCACAGAAGCTATTGCAGGAAGGAAAACGCGCAGTGCATGCCAAGGTCAAACAGGCAGTGATTGAGAAAACTCCCGCTCAGGAGGATTCAAGCCGATGATGCCTATGTGCGGCCGGGTGCCTCGCCTATAGGCGACCGCTGTGAGGGAGGCGTATGCCAAAAAGGAGACCCGCTGATGGGGCGGGACGAGGAAGCCGGAAAGGCGCTCCTGTACGTCGCGATAGGAATCGCTCTCGTGGTCGGCATTCTCATCTCGATCGCATGGATCACGAGAACCCCGCTCTATACCTTGCAGGCCGCCGAGCGGCCTGAATGCGTGACGCCGGCTGCCGATCACGATCTCCTCATCGGCCTCGCTGTCTCGGGTGGCGGAAGCCGGGCAGCGCTCTTTGCGGCCGGCGCCTTCGAGGCTTTGAGCAAGATCCGAGTCGGGCCGGATCAACGATCGCTGCTTGAGCAAGTGACCTACATTTCCAGCGTGTCGGGTGGCAGCATGGCGTCCAGCTATTTCGTCGCGCGCAAGCCGGGGAGGGCTGTGCCGGTGCTCACTGGCGAAGGCGCCTTCACACAGGAGTACCAGAACTTCTTCAGCCGATTTAAAGAAGACATGAAGTTTGATCTGGAAGGGCTCATTCTCCGGCGCCAGTTCATCCGGCTTCGATGGATCAACCCTGCCTGGACGGCCTGGTCGCTGGCTGAGTTGCTCGACGAGTCGTATTTACACGGGATGACCTTCAAAGACATCGCGCAACGCGAAGCGCAAGGCGATAGCCCCCGCCTGTTGATCAACACGACACTCTACAACAACGGCCGCCGATTCGTCGTGAGCACGGTTCCTCGAGAGGCATCACAATATGATGTGTTTGCTGACCTCCATCGTATCGTTGGAGCTCGATCGCTCGACGAAGAAGGTGAGCGGCTACTTCGGTCCCGATGGGAATCCTTGCTTTCGATGACGCCAGAAGACATCAGACTGGATACCTGTACGGTCCGGGTAGCCGCGGCAGTGGTCGGTTCGATGTCGTTTCCTCCGATCGTCGGACCGATCAGCTTCCAGGTCAAGGGAGAGGACAAGTACTGGCATGTGGGTGACGGTGGATTGGCCGACAATACCGGCGTGGAATCGCTCTTGATGGTCTTCTTGAAAAAACTGCAGGAAGGGAAGGCCAAGCGGGCCCTTATCATCTCGTTCGACAGCTCGTTCCCGTTTCTGGTCGGGGGGGAGGAATTGGGGAGCCGGGCCGAAGGGTTCACACTCTTCAGCTACGATTTCTCGCGGATACCGAGCATCATGGAAGAGCGTGCGGCGGCATACCGGTCCTGGTTCTTCCGTATTGCACAGCGCCAGGGGCTCCTGCCCGAGCCGGCCAGGATGGGCTTGTTCACGCTACGGCACACCGACGCTGAGTGGAAGGAGGACTTGGCTGATTTGCCGGAGTCCTGCCGGAGCAACGAGAGCCATATGACCAAGCCGAGGGAAGTCGTTCGTCGACTGGCGGGCATTGCAACGAGACTCTGGCTGGCTTCCCCCTGCGATCGCGATCTGACGATTGCGGCAGCCGCCAAGGTCGTGGCGCAGAACGAGGAAAAGATCCGACGCTTCTTAGAGACGCCTTCCGACAACCCGCAAGCCAAGAAGCTCTGAGTGACCACTGAAATTCATCGAAACGAACTCGCGGAGTGTGATGGATTACCTGCCGTTAGAGAATCGACGTTCACAGGGCTGGAACAAGTGACCATCCGCATGGACAGGTTAAGGGGTTTTCTGTAGACTACGCGCCCCACCGTGCCGTGCCATGAAGATGGTGGGGAAAGAGGTACGTTCATGACTGAGTCGGTGGTGCTCAGAAAGGGGCTGCTTTTGCTCGTGGTCTCGATTCTGGCACTCATGTTTTCACCGCCCCTCAGGGCCGAAGAGGGATCTGCTACTCCCCTCCAGGACAAATTAATGTTACGCGGCGGCTGGGCCTATGTCTTCGG
>DASTQE010000097.1:0-3749 GCA_035761895.1 Nitrospira sp.
TATGAGAGGAACAAGCTAGCTTGGAAGGATCATTTGTAGGCGGTGCTCGCTGGGAAAAGCGTGCGTCTCGGCGCACGCAGGTTGGGCGGGTGAGAACAATGCGCGCATTTGGAAGCAACCTAGCCCACCCTGAGGAAAGTCGTACAAGCAAGCTTGGAAGGATCATTGGAACGGACCTGCGAACAGTGCGTCTCACCATCGCCATGAGGCGACCGCCGGGATACGGCCCTGCATCCGTCGCAAATCGCAGCAAGCGACCCATCCACCTACTTAAGCGAGAAAGCAAGCGAGCTTGGATGGACCATTTTAGACGGTGCTCGCTGGGAAAAGGGCGCGTCCCGCTCGCAAGTCGCACGAAGCGATCATCCACGGGGTTCTCCTAGTTACTGGGTAGGGGCAAACGTGTCCAGCTATAGCCTGTCCCTCCCCTTCTTTATGCTTGGGGCGAAACAATTAGCCGGAGGTGCCGATATGCTCAGGAATGCCCTTTTGATTGCCTTCTTCGGACTCATGGTTGCTGGCTGCGCCACCGACCGAAAGACGGAAACAATGGAGTCATCCGGCGGCACCTCATCGACCTCCGACAGCTCGTCGACGGCCGGCCGTTCATCGACGGCCAGTAGTGAGGCCGCCATGTCGAGCCAGACGATGGTGCCCACGACACCGGCCGACTCGAATGCCACGATCCGCTCGGGATCCAGCAAGAACCGTATCGCGGCTGGAATTGAAGAAGAGACGTTGGACTCTTGTCTGCAGCGCATCCCTCAGGATGCAACGGCGGGCCAAAAGATGTTGGCTGAACAAACCTGTCGCCGGGATTTTCCGAGTCGCCGCTAGCTTCCTAACTTTTTCTTCATCGGGGGGACAGGCGAAAATGTCCCCCTTTTTTACTCCCCGTCTTCTTCATGCTCCCGACAGCGCAGCATCTGAGCATGATAGACCGTCGTAGGCCACGGTCATCGAGAGCGAGGGACAGCCCGGGTCATCACGCTTACCGCGTGCGTCTCTTGCAAATTAGGTGGCCGGCAACATGAAATACAGCCCGATCACGATGATCGGTGCCATCACATACATGGCCGTTTTGCCGAACGCATCGTACACACCGTAGATCAGAACGGCTCCGATGAAGGTGAAATAGATGGAACCGATTCCTCGGTAGCCGGCGCTATGCTCAACGGCCAAGGCCAGCGTCGGGGAGGCGAGTATTCCTCCTGCCAAGAGCATGATGAATCGTGTCATCGCAGACTCCTTCAGGTTGAGGTGAAGGTACAGCGTGATGCGGCTCATGCTGCGCTTTCCCGCATAGGAAGTCAAACTGCGGGTCCATGAAAACCGGGACATTCTACATTTTATCGGGCAGCGCCTTTGAATCCTGAAGCCCTACTAGATCTTGTTGATCTCTCTCACAATGTTTTCGTGAAGATTTTTCACACTCAAAGACAGCGCTTCGATCATCGCGGTTGTGAAGTCTGCAATATCGAGATTCCGACCTTGAAGAACACCGGTCTTTCCTACTCCGGTGAACTGCTGAGTGAACACCTCAGTGCCGTCCTTCTTAAGAACAGCGTCCGCCGTGATGAGCGCTTCCGCAGGGCCGGCGTAGTAACTTTGGCTGAAGGATACGGCATAGAGAAGAAAGATCACGTTGCCGGTTTTGCGAATGGGAGCGGTCATGGAGATCGTCTTGATTTTCAGATCGATCTCCATTGCACTCTGATCATCCACGTAGCTGAATTTCCCGCTCCTCTTGAGTTCTTCAACGAAACTGTCTTTGATGAACGTCTTGTAATCATTCGTAAGTTGCGAATGGCCTAACTGGCTGTGATAGTCGTACTTCCAGACATTCACGACAAGCAGCGGCAACATAAATCCAGACTGTTCTGTCACGCTCGTTGTCTGAGGCAACACATCTTCGACAATGACAGATCCGATCCGTACAGTTCCCGTTTGCTTCTCTGAAACCTTCTCGCTGTCATACAAATACCCAAGCGGACCGTTCTTCGTTTGCAAGAGGTTTTCAAGCGCTGGGGCCCCTCCGCAGCCCGCACATAGCATAACGCCGAGCGCAACGAACCATATGGGTTTCATCGCAAGTACCTCACTTGTCTGATTCGGAGATTGATGATCTCGCGACTTATGGCACAGGGCTGAATGTCAAAGGCGTCTTGGTATTGCTTGATGAGTTGTGCGGCTTTGGCGGGGTTTCTTGCGTCTGCCTCATAGGCGAGATCCGCGTGGAGCAGCGTCCGTAGATACTGAGGGACGATGGCGTCATGTTGCTGCAACACGTCTCTGGCCTTCGAATAGTCCTTACGAATGAGATGGAACAAGATACGTTCCACCGGGTCGTGGCGGTCTGTTCGCGTGCGTTCGTACTCCTCGATGTCTGATTGTTTTCGCAACGCCAACAAACCGCTGTTGTTCCTGGCGTCTGCCTGAGCCAGACAGACGAATCGCTGATCGGCATTCTCCCGGTATGTGCGGTAGGATTCAGCCGAACCCTCGGAAACGAGGATGTACCGAGCTGGCGCATTGCACGCGGAAAGGAGGAGCAAGGGAAAGATAAGCAGCAGTTGCTGGATGAACCGTTCCATCTGCGAGCTCCTTACTGCGACGAAAGGCAACCGGCATGCCGATGGAAGTCCAAAAGGCAAATGTGCGAATTATAAGATAAATGTAGAATCGACGAGCAGGAAACCCATTAGTGAGTATGTATCAGAAAGTCTCAGCGGAGAATCGAAACCGATCCGGTCTTACGGGATGAACGCGAGGATGGGACCTGAGGTGGTGATTGCAATAGATCAATGATGGCGGCCAAGACCGGCACTCGCTGATCATGCGACTTCGCTTCGTGACGCGGATGCCAACACCTGCGCAGCCGTCTGCGCATACGGGCGCGGGCTAAGAGATTGGTCGAGGCAATGCAGGGGAAACGCAGGGGTCTTGCCGATACGGCGGATCGTGTCGGCGATCCGTTCCGGTTTGCCCCAGTCGCTCCACAGCACACCGGTCAACTCCATCACCGCCACCCGGTCCGGCAGACGCTGGAGAAGGTGCGAAGAAAAATTATAGACCGGCATCGTGCGATAGGCAGCCGTCACCAAAGAGCCTTCGTCCGGAGTGTCCCAGGCCGGCATCAGTCGCTCGAACAGGGGCATCATGTCGGGAAAACAGGTGCACCCGGCTTGCCACAGCGATTCCACCGTCGCCGTGAGGACGAGCGTGTTCCACAGACCTCCCGTTCGAAGTGCGGCATCGGCTTGCGCCGCTCCAGGTTTTTCGAGGAATGACGAGACCGCGTGGATTGGATAGTTCGGCGAGCCGTTCAGCTGCGGGCCCCGCTGAATCCATCCGTAATCCGTCTCTAACCCATCAGGCTGGACCCCCAACAGCAGCATGCGCATAGGCATCGCTTCGGCAGAGACCATGGCCTGCCGGACTGTCTCAAGAAATGGGTGCTCCGGATAGATAAAGTGGTCCGATGGAAGGATCACGACGATCGCGTGGGGATCGACAGCACGCAGATAGGCGAGCGGCAGGAAGATGCCCGCCGCCGTATCGCAATTGGCCGGTTGTAGGAATAGTTTACCGATCGGCCGCCCGCGCAACTGGGAACTGACCTCGCTGTGATGGTGGAGAGCCGCCACGACCATGGTCCGTTCCGGCGACGTGAGTGTGATCGCACGTTCCACCGTGTGTTGAAACATCGACCGGTTTCCCATGAACGTGCAGTATTGTTTTGGCAGGTG
>DASTQE010000098.1:0-10068 GCA_035761895.1 Nitrospira sp.
CATCGCAAGCACAAAATTCCTATCTGTTTTCTAGCCTGGTGTTTCGAGCCGGTGGTTATCAAAACCGCGAAGGGGAGTGCTGAAGCAGAGTAAAAGTTGGCAGTTCGGAGTGGGCGAAATGCCGGTCAAAGCACGCGGGTCATATTATCTCTCTGGCGCAGTTCAGCTACATTGAAGTCTTCTCTCGCATCGTGTCAGAGAGTGATTCCCCTAGCTCTGGCTAGCTCGATAATGGGAAACGGCCTTAGAGTAGGCATCAGATTCCGTACCGTGTGGAGCCCGATGAAGGGGATGGTTTGCCCTCATTTAGCCATGTAAAGGCCGCTTCAAAATCACGGAAGGCTTTCAGTTGATATTCTCGATTCATCGCGCAAAGCTCAAGAAACGCTCCTCTATCAAAATCGTCTTTCGGCCTATTCACCACTGCGACCCGGGCCCTGAGCCCCGAGTATGTCAGCTTCCTTGCCAGAGTCCACACGTCCAGTATGCTGGCGTTTGACGTCGCTTCTCGGGTATCGATAAGAATCCGGTCTACGTCGTGCTTTTTGCACTCTTCCACCAAGTTACGCAGTATAATGAGGCTCCTCTCCAAATCTAGGTTACCCGACACATCTGTTCGCAGGAATTCTTTGATGGGGATGATTCTCACTTCGACAGCCATAGTTCACCCCAGTGGGTTGTATTTCATGAGCTGGTAATAAACATTGGAACAGAATTCCAGGCGACCGCGTGCAGAGGCCGGACAGGATCTGTTTTCACGGCGCTGGCCAGCCTATGACCGGGTTCAGTTTCATATTCAGTAGCAGCAACAGTCGCTGCAGTAATTTCCCCTGTCAATAGTGCTGGATTGTGCGCTTATGGGAAAAGAACGTCAAATGCGGGCGAAAGTCCCCCACATGTCCCCCCGCACAACCCGCGGTTTGCTGCATTCGGGATCGAACAGTGGGAGTAGGAGATTAGGGCATATCCCTGAATTGAGCAGAAATCACTTACTAACGGAATCGAACCGCGATTTGGTTATCGGACCCCTTGCGACCCTGCATTTCTCAATGCCACACTCGCCCCCGGCAACAAAAAAATCGAGGTCGCGACCTCGCGATACAAATCATTTTGGCGCGGCGATAAGTTCCGGCGCGCTACATGGTTAGCTCTAAGCTACTCTAAGCTCATTCTGTAGCCCGTAAGTTCTGCTTTTCTCGCTTTCGCATGTGTGACAGCAAGGAGGGGATGAAAACGCTAAACCCATGTGGTCTACATGACCTGAACGATAGACCGTAGCCATGTGTCGCCCGGCGTCATGAACGGCTGCATTGTTTATAGGACCGATAGTAAAAAAGTCCATAAGCCCGCGAGCCATCACAACAATTGGTTGTCTCTCGTAGATTGCCAGAAGCCTCGCTGCCTGCAATGCCATGTCCTCTCTTCGGAATTGATACATAAGAGTCCTCGCTATAGCTAAGGGTTAGGACTGGGGAATATCCAATCGGTTGTTTAGAACCCGTCGTGCTGATCTAGGCGACCCCCTGGCGCCGCGGGCATACTATTTCCGGCCACCTCTGAACTTCTTGTACTTCACCAACCGCCGGTTAATGTTCTCTTCGTTATCTGTCAGCCATGCATGGCAAATATGGACAATCACGTCCGACAGCGAGGTCCCATACGTGCCAATCAGTTCTTTGAGTTCATGTTGCAGAAACGAAGGCACGGTAATGCTGAAGTGCTCGGTTCGAGAATGGTCCGGCGATGCCGACTTGCCCATAGGTCACCCAGGGGTATAAAATACAGGTTCAATCTAGCACCAATATCGAACCGAGGCAAGTCAAGCATAAAAACCAGTTCCGAGTCCATACGCTTGAATCGGAAACAGGAAGGGGCATCAGCGCCGTGGGTCACACGAGAGGGCGGTATGAATCGAGAAGAGATTATTCGGATCTTATTGGTCGACGACGTTGAGCTTGTCCGGCATGCGTTGCGGACAACCCTCTCGGCTTATCCGCGTTTCGCAATTGTGGGCGAAGCCTGCGACGGAGAAGAGGCTCTCGCATGGGTCCAACGATGCGATCCCTCGGTGGTGGTGATGGACATTCAGATGCCGCGCCTCAACGGCATCCAGGCGACGGCGCTCATTAAACGGTTCTTCCCCCACGTGATCGTAGTGGGGCTATCCGTCCACGCCACGGAGGACGTGCGCCAGGAGATGATTACAGCCGGCGCGACCAGCGTACTCACTAAAGACCATGCCGGCGCACGGCTGTATCAGGAAATCACGAAAGCCGTGGATTACCGGTCCGCGATGTTATTGTAACGGTATTTCCTACTAGTGGAGGTGGTCATGCGACATGAGGAAGCCTGCCTTGGGATGTTCGTCAGGCTCCTTTCGGACTGGCACGGCATTCCCAAGGGCACGGTGGGGAGCATCGACACGGTGGAGACAGGGGTAGATGGTTCATGGTGTTTCACGATTTTTTGGGAACTGCATCGCCCTTTGCGTTCAACGATGCCAGGCCGGACTCGGGCGCGCACCGGCCTCCAATCCGGATCCCTCGGCTTGCGACTATGGGAAGACGATCTCCCGCGCTTCGAAGTTATCAGTCAGGAGCAGAAGGCTGCGGCCGCCTTGCACATTGCTCCACCAGCTGACACGAGCCCCACAATATTGTGCTTGTTTAGCTCCGAGGCGGTGGACCAACTAACGTTACCATTTACGGACCAAGAACTCGTTACGGACCGAGAACTCATTGAAGACGATCAACCGCAATCGACCTTTGCCTCGGTTTGAGCATGAGATGGGGCGCTCGGAGAGCGAGGATCAGCCTGCGGCCTTGATACTCGACCGTATCCGCCTATTACACACCGCAGACATAAACTCAGAGCCCGCTTTTCCAAAGCCCAAACTCGCACAAAACAGTTCGTTCTTGCGGTGTACCTTGGCAATTTCGGCGTCCGATGGAAAGGCCAATATAGGCTTGTCACGCTGGCACCTGTACTCACCTTCATGAGCTGCCTCTCCCTTTCGGCAACTGGCCTTTGCGTTCAAGCTCAGCAACATGTTCAATCAACAGTTGGACGACGTATTTTTGTATGCTTTGACCTCCGCTCAAGGCGGCGGCAGCCTTCAATTTGTTCACGAGATCAGCCGGGACATTTCGTAGATACACAACCTTAGGTTGAGTAGCCATGGGCCGGCGATGATACCGCAACAACTCCGGTCGACACAAGCTCACCTTTACCTGCTCACTGGCAAAGACTATACTATGCTAGCAACTGTCGCAGAGCTGGCATTGGTGACACAGCGCTGCCCATCGTAAGCGGAGGATGATATGGCGAAGAGCACCAAACCGGACTTTCTAACAGAGGAGCGGCTCCTGGCGTGCCTGATGTTCCTGAGCAAACTGCGCAAGAGCGGCGTGACAAATATGTTCGAAATTCGGCTGAAACTGCGCCATGCATTCCCCGATCTCACGACGAATCAAGCTGCCGAAGTCATTGCGTACTGGATGCAGACGTTCGCCGCTGCATGACCAATGCCATCGCTGGTGTATCTGCTCCCGCAACCATCAGTTTACTGCAGCCGCAACCCTCTTCCATCGAGTAGGACGACAACGCCTGGGACAAGGTTCGCTGAGCCTACTATCGATCCTCCCACCCGTTCCCCATGACGCCTGAAGTTTACCGAGTATTTACGGATGTGTGGCAAGAGCGTAGACTAGTCACTGAGCGGGTGTTTCTGTACAAAGGGTTGCCAACCAGGGACGGAAAAACAGCATTTGATAAAGCCTGCAAGCGTGCTGGAACCACGAACCTGCGGCTGCATGATCTCCCGGCATACGGCGAGCACGAAGGAGGGCAGGGATGGATGCCACAACAGCCTGAAGACCTCCGACGTGCTGTTTCCCGGCGTGCGACTGATTCAGACTGAGACCGTAATAATACTTGACGCGGTGGCGTCAGGTGCCGAAACTGCAAGTGCTTGTCTTTCCTCATCGCGCCCGTAGCTCAGTTGGATAGAGCATCAGCCTTCTAAGCTGAGGGTCGCTGGTTCGATTCCAGCCGGGCGCACCATAAAGCAATGAGTTGCCTGGCCCCCGTTTTAGGTCGTAATGCTGTATGAATCGATCCAGACAAAAGAAGTTAGCAGGTCAGCTGCTGAAGCGGTGAGAGAAAAAATGCAATCGAATTTCTGACGTCAGACGCGGCTTCTAGAATTGCAAGCGGACCCCCACTAACAAGTTCAGCGAGGAGGCATTAAAATCCGCTTCTACCCCATTAAAGTTATAGGTTCCGCTATCTCTGTTCCACGCTACTTCCGTATTGAATGACCATCTCGAATCGATGGCAATATCGAATCCAGCGGCTGCTCGTAGAGCCAACGTAGTGGAGAATGATTCGCCCCTGTTGGTAGTTTCATTGCTATTGCTGAATGAATGTACATTTGCTCCGATGCCGAAAGCGGCGTAAGGAATCAGCGATTTCAAACCTAAGCCATAGTTAACGAATGATTGCCATCCCAGATCTTTCATCATTCTGCGAGTCGGGCGGAATTCGACCGTCGGTAATATGGAAAAGACCCCCAACGTACCAAATTTCGGTCCCCACAGGTTAATGCTGTGCTGGTGCCATTCGAGCATCAGGCCTAGTCGTACCCACTCCTGGACGGCATATAGCGCTTCTGCGTTGACCAGTGGACCGATGCTCGTCCCATTGCCGGTGTTCTTCAGAACTTTCTCAGTCGGGATGGCGGCTCCTGCCCGCAAGCCCAATATGATACCCATTGGATTAGAGATCTTTTCGGCGTCATCCGTGCCGGTGGGGCTCTGGTCAACGGCATCCTCGTTCGTCGTGAGTTCAGCATGAGCTGTCTCGTAAAAGAAGACTGCCAGCGCGGCGAATAAACCCACGACAATACATTTAAGGAATATTGCTCCCGATTGTGCCATAAAGGGAAAACCCTTCCAATCTGCCGTGATGGACGTCGAAGGATACGCGCGTCCCTCCAAAAAATCGAGTCCGAATAGCCCACTCCTAGCGCTCTGTACGATTTCAGGTGGCTAAGCTGCGGCAGAACTATCATGCCCGATCGCTTTTTATCGGTGCTTGCCTACCTCGGCAGCGACTGCGATTGAATCGATGAGTCTAGATTTATTACCGATAGTCTTGGGGGGCCGAAGTGGTTCAAATTACGTAGATCGCCATGCCATAGGTCATGGTTTTGGGTTGACCAGTTGCGTAGCTGTATCTCGCAGTTCTGGCTTGTGCAGGAGGGAGGACTCTATGTGGCGGGGGTCCGACAAAGCCGAGTCCCTTGCTTGTCAGCCCAGCGGTGGAGCCCCTTAGAGCGGTGCTATTTTTCTGCACATGTCTACGATCTGGCGCTGCACGCTCGGACGCAGTTTTGTAAAGGCGAGACCAAATTCGCGAGGACGACTCCACTGGACGGTGGCCTCCTCTACGGTGAACGGGTTGCCTCCCTGTGGATAGATCCAACACTCGAGGGTGGTGCCAAGAGGAACTCCCACCGGACTGGCGATGCGGCACCCACAAGGCGAGAGGTCTCGTAGTTCACCCTCACCGGCAACGATCTGACTCTTCGAGGAAAACTGACTCAAGAGCTGTACGGTCACACGACCATGGCGTCGTTTCTCTTTCCGCACGTTCACCCCCGGACCTGATCGATTGCCTGCCCCTGCCGAATGACTGCGGTGCAGCACAGTGTCGCGTTTCTCCCCCTTGTGAAACAGCGCAGACGGGCGGGCGCCCCAGCGAGGAGGTTCGACTGTTTCCCGGTACGCTGCCAGCCGTTGCCACGTCTGGTTCACAAGCGATGCCAACTGTGGCTTAAGTTGTCCCCATAGCTTGGCGACGTCGCCTTCCTGCTCAGCAGGCACCGACGGAGAGGCCGCCGAATCGAGCTGATTCGAACTCAATTCTTGAATCCGCGCATCGACGTCCTGGAAATTCGGGGCTTCTCGTCGAATCCTCCGATAGACCACCAAGGCTTCGAAATCCCGATTGAGAACTTCTAATGTCTCGCCGAGCAAATACAATATGTGCACGCGTTCTTTGGTCGAAAAGGCACCCGTTTCCAATGCCTGACGAAAGGCCGTGACCGCTTCCTCGTGACGCTTCAGGCTTTTGAGGCATAGCGCTGCCTGCGCAAAGGCTTTTCCCGCTTGCTGGGGATCTCTCGTCGCTTGTTGGAATTCCTTAAGAGCTGAATCAAATATCTGGACTTTCTTCAGGAGCAGCCCGCGCTCATAATGCTCGGCTCCGGGCGGTTCTTGTGCCATGCCGGTCTCCTCCATGTTGGCGGTGTCAATCGGAGGATGGATGAGCAAGAATAACGCCGGTCAGAGGCGCCAATTGTGACCAAAAAATCAATCGGTTCGTCGTCAATGCGCGACGCGCAGGTGGTGGCCAGGTCCAACAGAATGCCCGGAAACGTACGCTGCCCGGGCGCCAGCAGGAATTTCCCACTGTCAGCTAGGGAGGAAGCCGAAGGTCGCTGGCTCGATTCCAGCCGGCATCACCAGTTGGGCGGTCTCACAATTCCATCCAATCTTACGCCGGGTTCGCGCAGAGGCGTGCGATCTGTCGCTCGAGCTGAGGTGAGAGTTGGGCAAAGGCCAGGCCAAATTCCTGTGCCTGGCTCCATCGCACCGTAGCGCCTTCTATTGTCATTGGCTCGACGCCATTGTGGGGAAATATCCAACACACAAGCGTGGCTCCGACCGGAACCATGACCGAACTCTTGAGCCGGCAACCGCCTGGAGAGAGATCTTGGAGTTCTCCTTCGCCCGCGAGCATCTGAGTGCTGGAGGCAAATTGGCTTCGACAACGAATGCCCACTCGTGCGTGCCGGCGTTGCACCAGCGGGTTTCGATGAATCACCGCTGGGCGGCCGCTGGCCACGAGAGGCGTATTTCGTCGCGGTGATGCCGGTTCCTGACGGTTGTTGCGACGGGGCTTTTTCGTTTCATGCGATAAACTCTGAGGTTGGCGGGTCCACCTCAACAGCGAAAGACTCTGCACGTGCAAATGGCGACAGATGCTGAGTAGATCACCCGGCCGGAACCGACGGGTCAAGAGGCTGGGAGATGCACCGCTACCAACGGCGCAGAGTTGTTTGATGCGATCATCGACATCCAGAAAGCGGGCGTTCGCTTGTCGGACCCACCCATAGGCTTCCAGCGCTTCCGCATAGCGGCCCAGCGATTCGAGGGTCTGCCCCAGGAGATAGAGCACATGCAGGTGCTCGTCGGAGGAGAGGGTAGAGGTTGCGAGCGCGTGCCGGAGTGCGGTGGCGGCTTCGCCGTGGCGACCCATGGCGCGGAGGCAAAGGGCCACCTGCGCATGCGCTTTCCCTGCGTAGCTTCGGTCCTGGATGGCGTCCCGGAAATCCGCAAGCGCGCGGTCGTACATTTTGGCCTGCCGCAGCATCCGTCCACGTTCATACAACTCACGTGCCGACATTCTGGTGTCCATGCCTGGTCCTCCGTCCTGGTTTCTGCCAGAGCTGATTTGCGCCTCGTTGGAGCAAAAATAGGACCCGGAGGTTTTCTGTTTCACACACAGTAATCCAACCACTTGCGCGCGAAAGATTAAAAGAGCGATGGCAACGGACGATCAGAAAGGTGCACCACGTTGAATGGACCGTACAACAATAGGAGCGGATTTCTGACAAAAAATGTTCCGGTCCTCTTGACGAACATCAGTTAAGGACGTCTCCTGTCAGGGTGGCATTAGGAGCCTCGAGTATGAAAAAATACAGAACCTAACTTCTCTACGATTCGATGCTCCATGCGTAGGTTCTTTCGTCCGATCCCGCTCGTGATCTCGGCACTCACCCTTCTCTTCGTCTACACCCTCGTCGGTTTCTTTCTTATCCCCCACATTATCAAGGCATATGTCCTGCCAGCCGCATCGGAGAAACTGCAGCACCCTGTCACGGTCAAAGAGGTCGAGTTCAATCCTTTCGTGCTGTCGCTTAAAATGACGGAGTTCGAAATCCAGGAACCCGACCAAACCCCGCTCATTGGCTTCCAGGAGTTCTTCGTCAATTTTCAAACCGTCTCGATGTTTCGCCGCGCCTACGTCTTCGATGAAATTCGGTTTGCGCTTCCCTTCGTGTCCGTCAAAGTGGCCAAGGACGGGCATGTCAATCTGACCGATCTGCTGGCTCGTGACAAGGCAGCCGGTCATTCAGAACGGCCAGCCGCCTCGTCGGAACAGGCAAGCGTTCCCGCTTCAGACTCTAAAACACGTTCTGAAGCGCCCGGTGAACTGCCTGCGGTTGAGATCCGGCGTTTCCAAATCACGCAGGGCATCGTCGAATTTCGTGACGACTCAAAGCCAAGCGCCATATTGATCGACGTCGTGCCGATTAATCTGGTGCTGAATAACTTTCATACGAAGCCGGGCGGCGATAATACCTATGCGTTCATCGCGGAGCTGGGTAAGGATGAAATCCTGGATTGGAAGGGAACGGTTTCACTCGAACCCCTCGCGTCGGAAGGCACGCTCTCGCTCAGCGGTGTGAAGATCCCGACCTTGTTTCAATATGTCCAGGATCGTTTTCACTTCATCATTCCGGAGGGAACCATTCGAGCGATCGGTAAATACCGGTTCGCCGCGGGGGCGCCGCTCGATTTTGAGGTATCAGAAACCTTGATCCACTTGACTGACATAGGGATCGTCGAAAAAGGCGACTCCCTTCCCGTGATCGCCCTCCATACGTTCTTTCTCGATGGCATTCATGCCGATCTTCGAGAGCACAAGCTCGAGATCGAAAGCATCACCGTTAACAAGGGCACCCATCGGGTATGGCGTAATGCCGACGGATCCCTGAACGTTGCGGCCCTCTTCATGCCCGTCCAAGCTGGTGAGAAAGAAGATCCGTCTCCCGCCGGCCGAACCCCGGCGTGGACCGTCTCGATCAACGATGCCAGGATGACAAATCACAACATCGAGTTCGAGGATCGCTCACTCGATTTTCCGGCTCGGGTGAGGATCAGCAACCTCTCTGCCCGAACGCATGATGTGGCATTCCCGTTCAAAGGGCCGATTCCTCTGACGCTGGAACACCGCCTCAACGACGCCGGGACCGTGTCGGCCGAAGGGGAGATCGTCGTGCAACCGTTGCAGGCCAACCTTGCGCTGTCATTGAAAGACATCGCGATCCAGCCGTTCGAGCCGTATCTCGAGCGCTTCGCCCGCATCACCGTAGACAATGGTGCTATTGATCTGGATGGAACGCTTCAATACACAGCCGAGCATGCCAAGGGGCCTCTCATCGCATTCAATGGAAACCTCGGCGTGAAGGCGTTGGCGATCGCAGAACGGGACGAGGGAACCCCGTTGGCATCGTGGAAGCAAGTGCAGTTGAGCGATATTGCGTTCACCCTCGACCCGACGAGCATCATAATCGAGCAGGTGGGCATCAACCAACCCACCGTGCACTTGGCGATCGATCGCGACGGCGTGCCGAATCTCAAAAAACTGCTTCCTCCGGCCCAAAAGTCAACCGCGCCACCGGCCGAGCGCCCGATGAGTCACCCCAAGAAGGGACCACCACTTTCGATTGCGATCAAAACGGTCAAGGTGCTCAGGGGGAGCGCCACATTTCAGGATAATTCAATCTCACCTCCAGTGCAGACCGGAGTGTACGACGTCACGGGAACGGTGAAAGGCCTTTCATCCAAACAAGTAGCCAGAGCAGACGTGGACATTTCCGGAAAAATCGACAAAGTGGCGCCGCTGAAAATCTCGGGTACGATCAACCCCTTGACGGAGGACGCCTTCACCGATCTGACGATCAAATTCGACAACGTCGATCTGACCACTGCCACGCCCTACAGCGGCAAGTATGTCGGCTATTCCATCCAGAAAGGAAAATTGTTTTTGGATTTGGCGTACAAAGTGTCGCAGAAGCAACTTGAGGCCGAAAACAAGGTGGCAGTCGATCAGCTCACGTTCGGTGAGAAGACCGACAGTCCGGATGCCACCTCCTTGCCCGTTCCTCTAGCAGTGGCACTATTGAAGGACCGCCGGGGCCGCATTGATATCGATCTG
>DASTQE010000099.1:0-6355 GCA_035761895.1 Nitrospira sp.
CTCAATCGGGGCAACTCCGGCGGTCCGCTACTTGACAGCGAAGGACGTATGATCGCGGTCAACACGGCCATTGCCCGCGTGGCGCCAGACGGCCTGCCCATAACCAGCATCAGTTTTTCTCTCAAGTCGAGTGTGGCGACGCAATGGCTTCGCGAACAGGGCTTACACGATCCTCAGTTGGCGGATACGCCATCCACCATCTCGTCCCAACCGACCAAAGCCGCGTCTGATCTTCCGCCCTCTCCGTCTGTCCGGCCTGAAGCCAAACCTCCGCAAGCGGCCAAACCACCGTCGCCGTCTCAAGCGACCAAACCGCCGGCACCCCCGTCGATCAAGCCCGTGGAACCGGTTCCTGCCCGTCCCTATGATCTCGACGTCCTGATCAGCGATCGGGCCAAGGCAGAAGCGGATCTGGAGGGGATGATTTCGGAGATGCGCGGGCGGATGAAAGGACGATAGGCAAGTGCGCGAGGGCGGCTGGTGCTGGAGGCCGCGCACCACGACGACTGACGATTCTCATTGCCCGATGTGGGTTCCGCTGGAAATCCTGCAAAATCTTATAATGGGTATCCCGCCCATTGCCAAACTGGCGGGCCGGTACCATCGCACCGGCCTGAACGCCGACCGTGCGATCGCCCGCCAGGTGTTTGAATTGTATTGCCGGTACCAGACCGTGGTCGGGAAGGACATCCTCGAAATCGGACCGGGACAGACACTGGAAGTGTTGGAAGAAGCGCTCATGTCAGGCGCCAAGAGTTGCGCAGCCGTCGACGTGCATCCCTATCTGACGGTGGAGCAGACGGCGGATAAATGCATCAACTACCGGCTGTACGACGGGAAGCGCTTGCCGTTTTCCTCCGCACGATTCGACTTGATCTGGTCCTACACCGCCTTTGAGCATCTCCGCTATCCTGAGATCACCGTGACCGAGTGTTTCCGTCTGTTGCGGCCGGGTGGCTGGATGGTTGCGCACATTGATATGGGCGACCATACATATTACGGTCGGCGGCCGTCGCAACCATTGCGCGCGTTCGAATGTCTTCGCTACCCCAGATGGCTGTGGACGCTCATGAAGTGCAACCGCAGTTCCTATGTGAACCGGCTGAGGAAATCAGAATGGAAGCGGTTGTTCGAGGAGGCGGGGTTTGTCCTGAAAGCCGAAACCTGTTCCGCCAGCCCGGAGATCGACCAGGCACTGCCGGCGCTGCCGTACCTGCATCGGTATAGCCACGATGATGCTGTGACTGCAGTGCTGACCGTTTGGTTGGAAAAGCCGGCAGTAGACTGCTAGCTCGTGACGGCGCCTTCGGAGGCCGAGGACACATGCCGGGCGTATTTCGCCATCACGCCGGAGGTGTAGCGGGGTGCCGGCAGCTTGATCTTCTTGAGACGCGCCTTGATCTCTTTTGCGGACAGATCCACGTTCAATTGACGCTTCGGGATGTCGAACACGATGATGTCGCCGTTTTTGATGGCGCCAATCGGTCCCCCTCTGACGGCCTCGGGCGCGACATGGCCGGCCATGAGACCGTGCGTGGCTCCCGAAAACCGGCCGTCGGTCAAAAGCGCAACTGAGTCGCCCAATCCGGCCCCCACAATGGCCGCCGTGACCCCTAACATCTCGCGCATGCCGGGGCCTCCGGACGGTCCTTCATAGCGGATGACGACAACGTCGCCGGCCTTGATCTGCCCGGCCTTCACGGCGACGAACGCATCTTCTTCCCGGTCATAGACCTTGGCGGGTCCGCGGAACTGCATCATCGAGTGGCCAGCGACTTTCACGACGCAGCCGTCTGGCGCGAGATTGCCCTTGAGAATGACCAAGCCGCCCGTGGCCTTGATCGGGTTCGTGAGCGGCCTCAATACTTGCTGCCCCGCCGTTTCCACCGCGTCTTTGGCCTCTTCTCCGATGGTCCGCCCCGACACGGTCGGTTGATTGGCGTGCAGCAGGCCGCCATCGAGCAAGCGTTTGGCTACCAATGTGGTTCCGCCGGCCGCATAGAGATCCGCGGCGGTAAAACGCCCGCCCGGTTTCAAGTCGGCTAAGAGGGGCACCTTCCGGTTGATCTTGTCAAAGTCATCGATGCTCAGCTTGATGCCGGCTTCGGAGGCAATGGCGAGGAGATGGAGCACGGCATTGGTCGAACCGCCGGTCGTCGCGACCGCGGCGATCGCATTCTCGAGCGCTTTGCGCGTGATGATCTGCCGGGGGCGGAGGTCCTGTCGCAAAAGATCCATGACCATCTTACCGCACTCGAAGGCGACGTCGTCCTTGCGGGTGTCCATGGCGGGCACACCGTTGCGTCCCATCGGTGACATGCCAAGGAATTCGAACGCGATCGCCATCGTATTCGCCGTGAACTGACCGCCGCAGGCGCCGGGTCCGGGACAGGCGTGATCCTCCAAATCTTTCAGCTCCGCATTGGTCATCTTGCCCGATGCGTGCTTTCCCACGGCTTCAAAGACGTCCTGGATTGTCACGTCATGCCCCTGGAACCGTCCAGGCATGATCGAGCCGCCGTAGAGCATCAGCGACGGCACATTCAACCGGGCCAGCGCCATCACAGTTCCGGGAATGGTCTTGTCACAGCCGGACAGCGCCACGACTCCGTCGAACAGGTGTCCGCGCGCCACGAGCTCGATCGAATCGGCGATCACCTCCCGGCTGATCAGCGAGGCCTTCATGCCTTCCGTCCCCATGGAAATGCCGTCTGAGACGGCGATCGTGTTGTACTCAATCGGCGTGCCGCCGGCGGCCCGGATGCCGGCCTTCACCCGCTCGGACAAACGCCGAAGGTGGAAATTGCACGGCATGACCTCGATCCAGGTGTTGGCGACTCCGATCAAAGGACGCGAAAGGTCTTCATCGGTGAACCCGACGGCCTTCAGCATGGCGCGGGCCGGCGCCCGGCCGGGGCCGACGAGCAGATCGTGACTATTCAACCTGGATTCTTTCGACATGGATTCCTTTTCAAGCTGCGCAGAATGCCTTCGTTCTCACCCGCCCACCCGAGCGATCATCTCACCCGCCGACCCTCCGATTGCCTGGCAATCGATAACCCGTGACGCGCTCCTTCCCTATCTACTTTTTCTTTTTTTTGTCCTCGTGCTTTTCCTTCTTCGCTTCGGTGTCGATCACCGTACCATCGGCGGCATCGATATGGACCTCTGTGACTTTGCCGTCGGCTCCCAGAATTTCCACTTCCCATACGGTCTTACCGTGCTTCTTTTCCAGCTCGGCTTCGACGACGGTGCCCGGAACTTTTTCCATAGCGGTTTTGATCGCCTGTTCGGCCGTCACTTTCGCGTCTTTGACGAGATCGGCGACCTTCCCTTCCTTGTCGTCGCTCCAGACCGCCGTACTGATACCCACGACCAAGGTAATGGCCAGCAGGCCTGTCAGTGCATGTGCGCGCATAGGGTCCTCCTTTTTGGTGAACGTGTGTTATTGCGTCTTCGTGTTCGCGGGAGGCATCGGCGAGGCACTGCCCTGATGGGGATTCCCCATGGCTCCATGCGGACTGCCCGTGGCTCCATGGGGACTGGACATGCCGCTGCCGTGACCTTTGCCGCCCTCTTTATGCTGCTGCATCATCTTCTCGTGTTCGGCCTTTTCTTTGGCGCGTTGCTCCGGGGTCAACAAGGCCATCACCTCGCGACGCGTCTTGATAGACGTCATCCGCAGCTGTACTTGGAGGCCCTCGCTCTGCTTCAACTTGGACTCGATTGCGCCAAGATCCGACTTCTCGTCATCGGTCAACGCTCTCAGCTCGCGCTCGGCGACCTGAATATCCGCTTCCGATTTGATGCGGGTCTTGTCGAGGTTCAACTGAATATCCTTGAGCTTCGTGACCTGATCGGCAGAGAGGCCAATTTCCTTTTCATGCTTGAGGAGATGCCGGATCAGATGGCCTGTGCTGCTGTGCATCATGCCCATGCCGTGACTGCCTGACAGACCGTGGCCACGGCTTCCATATCCGTCTTTTCCACCCCCGTGACCGTACCCTGGCTCGTTGGCCAACACTGCGGCGGCTCCCATGACCAACGTAAAAGCTCCGGCCATGACGACCGCCGACACTCCCTGCATTTCCTTCTTCATGCGACTCCTCCTTCGGTTAACAATCTTTTCTGAATCACGATGGGACATTATCGCACAAACACACCTCCTTCGCCCTTCAGCCCATTGAACAGGAACTGAACGGCCAAGGCAGCGAGCAGCAAGCCCATGAGGCGTGTAATGATTTTTTCAGCCAGGGGGCTCATCCACTTGGCTCCGGATGCGCCCAGAGCCAGGATGCCGTAGCTTGCCAGACCGACCAGGCCAACGCAAGCCAGCAGAATGCCTCGATAGGACCATGACAGCGCCTGCGCGTCCAAGAGGATAATGGTGGAAATGGCGGCAGGACCTGCGAGCATGGGCACCGCAAGCGGCGTGATCGCAATATCGTCTTTTGCCGCGCCCTCCGCCGTCTCTGCCGCCGTTTCCTGCACCGGCGAACGCTGAGCGCGCAGCATGTCCAAGGCGACGAGCAAGAGCACGAGCGCTCCGGCGACCTGGACGGCGGCAAGCGTAATCCCCAGAAGAGAGAAGAGCCATTGGCCGGCGAGCGCGAACCCGCTCAGAATCATGACGACGACCAGACAGGCGACCCGCGCCATGCGCAACCGTTGCACAAGCGTGCAGCGGGCGGTCATGGCGAGGAAGGCGGGAACGGTCGCGATGGGATCGACAATGACGAAAAGGGAGCTGAAAGCCAGCACCCCGTATTCGGTCGGGGTCATGCGGTCATCGCGTTCGGGTTTGCCGCAACAGCTCCGTGCGCGGATCAGGGTGGGTCCCCTTGGCCAATCGCTGGTAGAGGGCCCGCTCTTCTTCCGTTACGGTAGGCGGCTCCACGATCTGCAGATGCAAGAAGAGATCGCCATGTCCGCCACCAGCCGAAGGCAGGCCCTTGTCTTTGAGCCGGAGCTTGCCCTCCGCCTTGCTGCCGGCGGGTACCTTCACTTTGACCGGCTCGGTCAGTGTCGGGGCCATGACTTCCGCGCCGAGGACCGCCTCCCAGGGATAGACAGGCAAGGTTACATGAATGTCGCTGCCCTCGCGGCGAAAGATGGGATCGGGTTTGATCCTGACGTACAGATAGAGGTCGCCGCGCTTTCCTCCGTTCGATCCCGGCTGCCCCTTGCCTCCGACCCGTACGCGTGTGCCTTCCTGAACGCCGGCCGGGATTTTGACTTCGATCGTCTTTAATTCCGTTGTCGATCCAGAGCCGTAGCAGGTCGGACAAGTCCGCCCGCGCAGCGTCCCACTGCCCTGGCAGGTCGGACAGGGAACCGGTTCCCGTAGACTGACCCGTTTCGTGACGCCGGTCAGCACCTCGCGTAAGGTCAGCTCGACCTCCGCCTCCAGATCCTCGCCGGGCACCGAAAACCCGCGTGCCCCTCCCGTGGCCCGACCTCCGCCGCGGAACAGATTTTCAAAGATGTCCGAAAAGGCTTCACTGTTGAAGTCGGTTCCGCCACCGCCAGGCCCTGTCTGTTCCCAACGGAATCCCTGAGCGCCAGCCTGCTGGCGCGCCTTCTCATACGCTTCGGCCTGTTCCCACTGGGCGCCGTACTGGTCGTATTTCTTGCGTTTGTCCGGGTCGGAGAGGACTTCGTTGGCTTCGTTGAGCTCTTTGAACTTTTTCTCCATCTCGGTCTTCTTCGAGCCGGAATGGAGGTCAGGATGGTATTGGCGAGCCAGTCGCCGATAGGCCTTTTTGATGTCGTCGGCCGAGGCCGTACGAGAAAGACCGAGAACCTGATAGAAATCGCGCGGAGTGGTGGCCATGACTCAAAACAATAATGACGATTTCTCGTAGATCAACTCAGCGACCATCGGGTATCATTCGTTCACTCATCACGCATCATTCGTCACTCATCACTTCTTCCTTACCCCGGCACTTCCCGTTTGGCACGTGCCATCAATTTACAGTACGAACACACCTCTGCTGTGGTCGGCTGTCCGCAGGTGCCGCACGGATGGAGCAGGGCCTGATCCTTTTCCGTCATCGCGGCGGCGGAAGACCGCTTCTCGTGTTGCTTCTCGAGAAACCCCCAATAGAAGTATTGTTTGGTCCCTGGCGATTCGGTCTCGAGCCGATTGAGGACCTCCTTATACAGCAGAGTGCGCGCGCCCTGGGCCATCGGACATTCGTCCACGATGTACTCAATCCTGTGCAGCACGCAATAGGCGGCAAGTTCCCGTTCTGAAAGACGATACAGTGGTTTGACCTTCTTCGCGAATCCTTCGACTGAAGCAGGCAGGGTCGGCCCTTGCTTCTCCAAATAATCCTCCTGCCAGTGCAATACA
>DASTQE010000100.1:0-13601 GCA_035761895.1 Nitrospira sp.
TATGTACCGGCGCCGCCCGCGCAGCGGTCGGCATCGGGCATTTCGACGAATTGAACCCCCGGCAGGCTCTTCAGTATCGCGCGGGGCTCCTTCGTGACACCTGCCGCCCGCAGATGGCAAGAGGAATGGTAGGTCACTTTGCGAGGCGAGGCGGTCGTATGAGGCGCCATCGATGGTCGCACAGAGGATTGCATCACGACTTCCGCGACATGCTTCACCCGCCGGGCCAGGGTCTCGGCAGCCGACTGTTCGGGCTCGCCCGCAAACAGCGTGGGGTAGTCCTTCAACATCAAGGTGCAAGAGGCGCAGCCGGTCACGACCGTCTCATAGCCGGCAAGCGATTGTAGATTGAATCTCGCGCCTTCCTTCGCAAGGTTACGATGTCCGTACGTTTCGATCGGTGTCCCGGAACAGCGTTGCGGGGGCAGGTCCGGCTCCACGCCGTGCTTGCGCAACACGGCAATGACCGCATCGCCGACGCCATCATCAAAATAATTGGCAGCGCACCCATGGAAGTAGGCCACGGTGGAGCGAGGCGGCTGACCTGCGGCGGTGACCAGCTTGGCATGCCGCTCGCGCAACTGGCGCGTGGCCAGTGTCGGGAGGGCAATCTGAGAGGACAATTTGGCTCCGGGTCCCAGCCGTTTCAGCAGCGGACGGGTGACCACTTCCAAGAAACGCCGCACGAACGGTCGGTCCCACAGCGGCTGCAACCTGCCCATCCACCTCACAAATGCGCCAAAGGCCTCCGTGTTGGCGTGGAATCGGAAGATCATCCCGGCAAGCGCATTGGGATGCTCTGCCCGCCGATCGAGAATCAACTGCGACACGTCCACCCCCGCTGGACAGGCGGTTCGGCAGGATTTGCAGTTGAGACAGGCTTCGACCACGCGTTTTGAGTTCAAGTAACTGTAGTTGGTATCCGTGACGATCTCGAACCAGCCGCGGGAACTCATATCTTCCGAACGGAAAACATCGTAGACCGGGCACACGGCGTTGCACTTCGCGCAGGTGGCGCAGGATTTGGACAACCGCGTGTGGTCGATGTGCTCGGTGAAGGGCCGGTCGCTGATCTTGACGCCCGGGTTCAGGACGCCGGAGGGATCAAAACTGCGTTTGACCTTCACGAACAGATCGTAGAGTTCCGGCCCGAACATGGCCGGCACATATTCGGCCCGCACCCTTCCGTCTCCGTGCTCTCCACAGATCGAGCCCCCGAACCGGTCGAGTACCGTCCGATGAATGTCGTGATACCCCTGCACCATCTTCCGGTAATCGCCCTCGTCGTTCACATCGAGAAGCGGCACGATGTGCGCGTTGCCGTTGCCGATATGACCGAAAATGGCCACGGGAACACGTTGAGCGCCGAAGAACTCTTCGAGATAGCGGATGAGCTCGCTGATGCGGGCGGCCGGCACGACGACATCGTCAACGAAATTGATCGGCTTCTTGCGCGGATCGAAGCGATACAACGTCGGATACAGCGCCTTGCGGGCCTTCCAGAGTTGTTCGCGCTGCTCCGGATCGGTGGCCGTCACCATCGCCGAGGCGAGCGGATACCGGCGACAGACGGCGGCCATCCGGTCGGCCTGGACATGGAGCTCAACCGTTGAGCCATCGGCATCAAGCTCCGCCAGCAGTGTGGCAGCCGAGTCGGCGGGAATCCCGTGCCGTGACCGGCCGATGAGATCGAGCGTGTTGGCATCCATCACTTCCAATGCACTGGGGTTCAGCTCGAGCAGTTGCGGCACCGCTTCGCCGACATCCTCCAGGCGCTTGAAATGGATCAAGGCGGTCAGCGTCGCGTGAGGTTTCTCAACCAGACGGATGGTGGCCTCGCTAAACACGCCAAGCGTACCCTCGCTGCCGACAAAAAGTTTCGCCAGGTCGATCTGCCCCTGTGAAAGCCCCCCGGCCAAGTCAAACAGATTGTACCCGCAGCTGTTCTTGCTCACACGCGGCCGTTTGCGTTCGAGCAGATCTGCATGCGCCCGCACGAGAGACCATGTCGATTGAATGGCCGGATGAGAGGACAGCAGACTTGCGGCGAGGGGATCGTCAATCGTATACACCTTCGCATCCAACCACGCGCCGGAGGCCAGGCAGACGCGGAGGCTCTCCACGTTGTCCTTGACTGCGCCGTACCGCAAGGTGTGTGGACCGGCCGAATTGTTGGCGAGCATCCCCCCTAACTTGCACATGTCCCCGCTTGAAGGATCCGGCCCGAACATCAACCCCTGCCGGGCGAGCTGCTTGTTGAGTTCCGCAAGCACGATCCCGGGTTGCACGCGCGCCCACCGTTCTTCTGTGTTGACGTCAAGAATGCGATGGAGGCGGGAGACGTCGAGAATAATGCCGGATCCGATGGCCGAGCCGGTCAAATTAGTCCCGGCGGCGCGGGCCGTCAGCGGAATCCCGCGTTCGACCGCGTAGCGCAACAGGCAGTGGATGTCCTCCTCGGACTCCACCAAGGCCACGGCCTGGGGCTCCATGCGGTAGATGCTGGCATCGACCGCGTAGGCGGTTTTGGTCGGGGCGTCGTCTTTGATCTGGTCTTGCCGCAAGAGCCGGCGGAGATCCGCGCCGACGGCGCGGGACGTATCGGGCATGACGAGCATGGCGCGGCATTCTAACAGGGGAGAGAAAAGATCCGCCACCATCAGCCCAACCGATCGGGAGCACGGGCGCCGGAGTTCCGGTTTGTGGCGTCGCCCACAAGTCGTTAAGATACCGCTCATGGCCTCAGCCAAACCGACGCTGTACGTTTCACGAATCCTGCCCGATCCCGTCATGGCCACCATTCGAGATCGGTTTACGCTCATTGGCAAACCGCTCGACGCTCCTCCGGCACCTCCCGCCGTTAAGGCGGGGCTCTCACAATCCGTCGCCGCGATTGTCACTCTCATGGAACGCATCGATGCCGACACCCTGGCTTCCGCCCGCCATCTGAAGATCGTTGCGAATTATGCCGTCGGCTATAACAACATCGATCTGGAGGCCGCGCGGCAACGCGGCATTGTCGTGACCAACACGCCGGACGTGCTCACGGATGCCACAGCTGATCTCACGTGGGCATTGATCCTGGCGACTGCCCGGCGGGTGATCGAGGGTGATCGTCTGGTGCGCAGCGGTCAGTGGACCGGATGGACGCCGACCCAGTTGCTCGGCGCGTCGGTCGCCGGCCGCACATTGGGCATCATCGGCATGGGTCGGATCGGGCAGGCCGTCGGTCGTCGAGCGGCGGGATTCGGGATGAAGGTGTACTATTGCTCCCATAAACGCGTCGAGAGCGGGCCGGACACCGCGGCATGGGAATCTCTCACTTTGCCGGCGCTGCTGGCCGCAGCCGACTTCGTCACGATTCATGTGCCCCTCACCCCGGAAACGCGACATCTGATCAGCGCTCGTGAACTGGCGCAGATGCGGCGCAGTGCGATCTTGATCAACACGGCCAGAGGACCGGTTGTCGACGAACGAGCACTTGTCGCTGCCCTTACGAACGGAGCGATCGCGGGAGCCGGATTGGACGTGTTTGAGGAGGAACCGCAGCTCCATCCCGGTTTGGCGGCCCTGTCACAGGTCGTACTGCTGCCGCACCTCGGATCGGCGACGCTGGCCGCGCGTGTTGAGATGGGCATGATGTGCGTGAACAACGTCGAGGCAGTGCTGGCCGGGCGGCCGGCTCCCAATCGAGTGAACTAGACCTGTGCCGGGATGCGAGCCGGTGAAGTACGGAGAACGCTAGGTGGCGTAACGAAACGCTTTGGCGGCAGCGACCGGTTTGGGGGCGGTGCGAATGGCAGCGAGGCGCTGCGGAACGTCATGGAATGTTGGAATGGCCTCGAACATCGTCGTGGCCAACTGCCATTGCTGCTGCTTCTCGTAGAGTAACCCCAGTTCATAGCGAATAGCATGAGCCTTGGCGCCTTGACAGCGCGGGTCCGTGAGCAGCCGTTCGAGTTGTGCGCTGGCGGAGTCGTAGTCTTCCTGTTCCTTGAGGCAGACGGCCATCATCAGGCAGGCATCGAGGAACACCTCCGGCCCTTTCATTGCGAGCGCGAACTCCTCCTTGGCCTCGTCGACAAGTCCCATGTTCTTATATGCAACCCCAAGGGTGTAGTGCGTTTCAGCCTCGAGGTCATCGGCCGGCTCCTGAGCCGCAACGGGCGCAAACACCGCCGAAAGTTTCGTGACGATCGGACTGGCCGGCGCCAGTTCCATTACTTTGTCGTAGAGATGACGGATCGGTTCCGCATCGGTGATGGTCTGCCCGGCGGTCCTCAGTTCCAGGGCCCGCCCATATTGCAGCGCAGCGCCGGCGCCATCGCCTTTCCGCTCGAGGACTTCGCCGAGAAACTCCCTGGTCTCCGCATCGTCAGGCTGCGCCTTGACGATCGTGCCAAGCCACTGTTCAGCCTGCGCCCACTGCCCGGCGTCTACATAGGCGCGGAACTGGTCCGTGGTCGATAGGACCGGTGCTTGCGCGGCCGCGGCCGCCGATCGGGAGGGCAAACTCGGCGGATCGTCGGGCGCCGCATTCTCGATAGAAAACGCCCCGGTTGACTCCGGTACCCGCTGCTGGTTGCCGGCCGTGCCAACATGCCGGGCTTTGCTGTGCCCCGCACCAATTGCCGTTGTCGTATTCCAAGCATCGTCGGGCGTCGCCCCTTCGATCGAAAATCCTCCGATGGTCGCCGACGAGACAGCAGGCGCCGGATGCTCCGACGGCGCTTCGCCGCGCATCAATGCCGCCAGCCGCTTGACCAGAGGACTCTCGGGCGCCAGGGTCTGCACTTTCTCGAAAATCTCTTCGTGCAAGGTCGGCATTCCTGGCTCCGGATTCTTGAGGAGCACCTCGATGGCTTTACCGTAATGTTCCACTGCGGTGTGGATCTCGCCTTTTTCCTCGTAGAGTTCGCCGTGCAATTCCAAAAGTGGGACTGAGTTCGGCTCGACGGCAAGGAACTCGCGAATGAGCGTCTCGGCCTGCGGGTAGTCCTGCGCGCGTAGCGCCGCCCCCGCAAGAAACCGATATTCGCCAAGGGCGACCTGCAACTGTCCCTGTTGCAGATGAAGCCGCGCGAGCAGTTGACACACACGAGGATTGCCGGGCTCTTTGGTGAGCATCTGATTAAGAATGGCTTCGGCGCCTGCATACTGCTTTTCCTCGATGCGCCGGCTCGCTTCCGCCAGCAGATCGGCCGGCTCTCCCGCCTGCGGCGCAGGTGCCGTTGTCCGGGCCGGCGTGCCACCGGTTTTCTTATAGTGGTCAATGTACTGCCGCGCCTCGCTGTTGGTGGGATCGATGCGCAATACCGCTTCGTACGCCTCTTTCGCCTCGGCGTAGCGTTGCTGTCCTGACCGCTCACGCCCGAGTTGCAGGTAGACTCGCGTGGCCTCGTCTTGCATGTTTTCCTGCAGGCAGAGTTCCGCCACGCGTTGCTGCGCGTCCAGATTGGAGGGATCCTGGCTGACGATCTTCTTGTAGATGTCGAGCGCTTCCTTGGTCTTGCGTTCCTTGAGGTAGTGTTTGCCGAGCGTCAGATAGTCCTGGACGGCACTGCTCAATAGGCCGCGCTCAGCGTTCAGATCGCCCAGATACCGGTACATGTCGTAGCGGGACGGGTCGAGCTTCAGGACTTTTTTATAGGTGGCGATGGCCTTGAGCGTTGCGCCCTCGACCCGGAAGGCATTCGCCGCTTGGATGAACGAAGCGACCGCATCGGCGGTCGCGTTGCGCTTGAGATGCAGTTCGCCGATGGAATTGTGAATGCCCCCGTCGCCCGGCGATTCGGCCGAGAGCTTCTTCCATTCGCTGATCGCGGCGTCGAACTGACCCTTTGAGGCAAAAAGTTGGGCGCTATGCAGAACCTTACTCCGGTCGATGCCCAAGAGGAACCTCCAATAGTCAACAAACGCTAACAGTATCAATGGTTTTTGTCAACGAAATGCCCGAATCAGCGGGCGGTGTTGCTTGGAAAAACACGAAGGCCTGTCGGAGTGATCCGACAGGCCTTCGCTGACACACCGAACGTAGCTGGACCGCGGTCAGGACGCCGCGATCGACATCTTCATCACATTGGCCGCCTGAGGTCCCTTGGCGCCTTGGACGATATCAAATTCGACGTTTTCGCCCTCCTTCAATGATTTGAATCCTTCTCCTTGGAGCGCGGAGTAGTGCACGAACACATCCTCTCCGCTGTCCAACCGGATGAATCCAAACCCCTTACGGTCATTGAACCACTTCACCGTACCTTTGGTCTTCACAGAAACCCTCCTTTCCTCAACGGTCACGCGTGCATGCGTGACCGGGCCCGAACCCAGTTAAAGCACATGGAATAAATCATGAATGAGAAATGCGATATGAGAGCCGGGAGTGGATGGGCGGGCTCTGTGCAGAAGAAAAGACGTGCTCACGAGACCCATCTTGGTTACAAATAGCGCGCAGCATGTACCATAAGAATTTTAATGTTGTCAAGGGAATCTTTCGCGTGCAGGGCAATTGGCTTCCCATGGACAAGGCTCCAGCACTCCCCTATAGTGTGCCCGACGCCTTCGGAAAGGGCCGCGCCGATGATGCTGCGCACGCTGCTAGACCGTTATATCTTCACGGAATTATTGTCTCCGTTCAGCCTGAGCCTCGGTGTCCTGTGCTTCATCATGCTGACCCGGGAGCTGCTGCGACTGGTCGAGCTCCTCGTCTCCAAAGGCGTAGGGCTCTGGGCGGTCCTTAAGGTCTTTGCGCACCTGCTTCCGTCGTTCCTCGTGTTGACCCTGCCTATCGCCGGCATCATTGCATCCATTACCGCTTTTGGCCGGCTTTCGCTGGACAAGGAACTCGTCGCGATGCGGGCGGCCGGGTTGAGCCTCTTGCGGCTCGCGCGGCCGGTCATGCTGTTCGCCCTCCTGGTCTGCGGTCTCACCACATTGCTTGCGCAGTGGGGCCAGCCCTGGAGCTCGATTAATCTCAAGAAAGTGGCGCTGAACCTGTTACGCGACCAGCTCGTCTTGGCCCTGGAACGGGGGTCCTTCAC
This sequence comes from Nitrospira sp., assembly GCA_035761895.1. GTDB lineage: Bacteria > Nitrospirota > Nitrospiria > Nitrospirales > Nitrospiraceae > Nitrospira_C. The sequence goes on from DASTQE010000100.1 coordinate 7,035, forward strand.
CGAACCGATCCCGAACATGACGATCTACGTCTCGGAGAAGGGGGATGAGTCGACGGGCGGCATCTTCATTTCGGACGAGCGCAATGCGGAAGATCCGCGCATTATCGTCGCGCATGCCTATCGCGTCCTGATCGACAGCTCGACGGACCAGGTGGCCTTACGGCTTCAAGACGGTGTTATTCATAGTCGACCCGACGAAATCGATCAGTACCAGCTGGCCTCGTTTTCGAGCTACGATCTGAAGCTTTCCCTCAACCAGAGCGGCTATACGGCCGCCGAGGAACGCCCGTCGTATGAACAGCTCATTGACCGGTTAAACCAATCGCAATGGCGCGACCCTTGGGCCTTGCGACGGCTCACGGAGCATTACAAAGACATGGCGTTCCCCACCGCGTCGCTGATCCTCTGCATGCTCGGCGTGCCTGTGGGCATTGTCTCAAAGCGGTCGGGCCGGATCGGGGGGTTTGCCGTAGGCGTGGCGGTGATTGTCGCCTACTACGTGTTGAATGTGACCTGCGAGTTCCTCGTAACGGCCACGGTGATTCCACCCTTCATCGGCGCTTGGCTACCCAACAGCGCGTTTCTCGTGATCACGCTGGTGTGGTTCTACCGCATGAGCAAACAGTAACGTCATGCCGATTATCTTCCGCTACCTGTTGCGGGAATACGCCAAGATCTTTTTGATGTGCTTTGCCGGCCTCATGACGGTCTATCTCGTCATCGATTTCTTTGAGAAGGTTCGCCGTTTTCTGAGTTTCGATGCCAGATGGGTGGACGTCCTGAGCTATTTCGCGCTCAAGATCCCCGGCATCTCGTTTCAGATCATTCCCCTGGCCGTTCTCATGGCCACCTTGTTGACGCTCGGACTGCTGTCGCGCAACAACGAGATTACCGCCATGCGCAGCTGCGGCATCAGTCTGCCTTGGATTGCCTCCCCTTTCTTGACGTTTGCCGCGATGATGACGCTGGTCTTGTTGCTGTTCAGCTCCACCATCATTCCACTGGCCTCGAGCAAAGCCGAGGAGATCCGCGTGATCTACATCGAAAAGAAACCTCCGTCCGCCGTCTTGAGGCTGCCGCAGCCCTGGACGCGAGTCGATGCCGATAGCCTGCTGCATGTGACCAGCGTCGCCCGCGGCGGCGATGCCTTGGCCGGCGTGCACCTGTTCCATTTCGATCCCGCCTTCCGCCTGACCGACATGACGGAAGCGCAGGAAGCCCACTATGCCAACCGTACCTGGACCTTGCACCGGGGATTTCAACGCCGGTTCAATCCGGACGGGACCGTGACGGTGTCGGAATTCGACCGAAAACCGATCGCGCTCGCGTTGATCCCGAGCGATTTCACCGGCGGACTTGCCGGAGAGCCCGAGATGATGACGTTTCATGATATCCGGGAATCCCGAAGTCGCTTGTATCAGCATGGCTCTCAATTCGCCCGGCTCTTGACCGATTATTACGGGCGGATCGCGTTTCCTCTGGTCACGGTCATCATGGTGCTCGTCGGCATCGCGCTGAGCCTTCGGCGCAGCGGGATTCGGGGAGGCAGCATGGCCGTCGGCATCGGCCAGGCCCTGCTCGTGGGGTTCTTGTATTGGGCCGCTCACTCCATCGCAATCGCGTTCGGCCGAGGCGGCGCGCTGCCACCGGTGGTCGCGGGCTGGCTGGCGAATGTGCTGTTCACGAGCTACGGGCTGTATTTGATGCTGAAGTTGAGATATTGAAGAATCTGTGCAGCACGGTGCTCCGGTTGACGGAGCGCGCCGCTTCCGGTAAGTAAAGACAACAGCGCGCACGAGGAATCTACGGCATGCCGGGTCAAATCGTCGTCACGGGACTAGGCGTGATCAGCCCGATCGGGATCGGGGTGAGCGAATTCTGGAAAGCCGCCCTGGACGGGCGTTCAGGGGTGTCTGCCATCGCTGGTTTTGACCCGTTTCCGATGGACGGCTACCGCTCAAGAATCGCCGCTCAGATCCACAACTTTTCACCCGAGCGGTACCTCGACAAGGTCCAGGCCGAACGGGTGGACCGGTATGCGCAGTTTGCGCTCATCGCGGCCAAAGAAGCGCTGGCAGACTCCGGTGTGCAGCTGGCAAAAGAGAACCCCCGCCGGATCGGCGTCATCGTCGGAGCCGGGATGGGCGGCATGGTCATGGGTGAACGCGAGATCACGCAACTCTACCAGTCACAGCGTCCACATCGCGTTCATCCCAACTTCATTCCGGTCATCACGTTGAATTCCGCCTCGGGCATCGTCGCCATGGCCCATGGGGCCAAGGGACCGAATTACACGATTTCGACCGCCTGCTCGTCCAGCGCTCACGCGTTGGGACAAGCCATGCAGTGCATCAGAGAGGGCCGCGCCGATGTCGTGATAACGGTTGGCGCCGATGCGAGCATCACGCCGCTGGTCTTCGCAGGATTCTGCTCCCTCCGTGCACTCTCGACCAGGTACAACGATCAACCCGAGCGAGCGTCGCGTCCGTTCGACCGATTGCGTGATGGATTTGTGATGGGCGAGGGTGCCGGCGCGCTCGTGCTGGAATCCCTCGCCCATGCGAAGAAACGCAAAGCCCGCATCTATGCGGAAGTGGCCGGCTATGCGGCGACCAGCGAAGCCTATCACATGGTCATCCCCCGCGAAGACGGCGAAGAAATCGCCGCCACCATGCGCCTGGCTATGGCCGATGCCGGCATTGCACCGGCGCAGATCGATTACATCAACGCCCATGCGACGTCCACGTCGATCGGCGACGCCGTGGAAGCCAAAGCCATCCGTCAGGTCTTTCGCTCACGCGCAGACAGAATTGCCGTCAGCGCCACCAAGTCCCTCGTCGGCCATACCTTGGGAGCAGCAGGGGCGATTGGAGGCATTGCCACCATCCTGGCCATTCACACGGGGCAGATACACCCGACCGCTAATTATGAGGAACCGGATCCGGCATGCGCATTACAGGGCATCATGCCTTCCGTGCAGGAACGGAAAGTCAAGGCGGCGCTGCTCAACGCCTTTGGCTTCGGCAGCAACAATGCCGCGGTCGTCATCAAACGTTATGCGGCCTGACCCGTCGGCCCGCCGGCATCGCTTCGTGGAAGGCCTTGCAGCATGATCGAGCGGGACGTGACCCAGAAAATCATCGCTGCACTCGCGGACTACCTGAAACGGGATCCCGCGAGCATTGCACCGACCCATCATTTGCGTGAAGATCTCGGACTCGATTCGATGGCGGTCATCGAACTCTTGTATAAGATTGAAGAAGCCTTCGATCTTCAGATTCCGGATCAGGACTTGGTCGGCCTGACGACGGTCGCCGCTGTGGCCAAGTACGTCGAGCAACGATTGACGCCGGCCAAACGGCCAGGGGGCGACAGCCGCCGCCAGGCCGCCAAAGGAAAGAAGAAAGCGTAAGGCGTCATGGGATCTCTCTCCACGCCCACAAGCCTCACCCTCACACAAATTCATCAGTTGGTCGGGGGCACGCTTCACGGCAGCGGTGCCTGTGTCCTGTCCTCCCTCTCCAGTCTGAACGATGCGACGCCGCAGGCCCTGGCGTTTATTGCAAACGACCATGCGGTGAAAGACTCCGGCGGCATCAAGGCGGGCGCGCTCCTGGTGCATCGCCATTTTCCAGATCTCGCCATTCCACAGCTGGTGGTGCCCAATCCCCTCCTGGCGTTTGCACAAGTGGCCCAGAAGTTTTTTGTGCGTCCAGCGGCACCGCGCGGGGTGGCCGCCGAGGTGACGAAGGGCGCCGGGGTCCTGATCGGAGAGGACCCCTCGATCTGGCCATTCGTCACCTTGGGAGACCGCGTCACGATTGGGGCGAGAGTGACGCTCTATCCCGGCGTCTACATTGGCGCCGACTCAACGGTAGGTGATGACAGCGTGCTGTATCCCAACGTGGTCGTCCGCGAGGGCTGTTCGATCGGCGCCAGGGTGATGATCCACAGCGGCACCGTGATCGGCGCGGACGGCTTTGGGTACGTGCAGCACGAAGGCCGGCACCATAAGATCCCTCAGCTAGGTGGAGTAACGATCGAGGACGATGTGGAGCTCGGAGCCAACGTGACGATCGATCGGGCCACGCTCGGACGCACGATCATCAAGCAAGGGACGAAGATCGACAATCTCGTGCAGATCGCCCACAACGTCACGGTGGGAGAACACGACATCATCGTGGCCCAAGTCGGTATCGCCGGCAGCACGACGATCGGCCATCACGTCATGATCGGCGGACAGGCGGGTCTGGCGGATCATCTCACAATTGGAAACCAGGCGATGATTGCGGCGCGCGCAGGAGTCAACCGCAGTGTGGCGCCGAATCAGATCGTGTCGGGCGCCCCCGTGATGCCGCATGAAACCTGGATGAAGGCGCAAGCCGTCATTCCCCGCCTCCCCGAGCTGCGACAACTGGTCCGCGATCTCGCGCAGCGTGTCGAACGCCTTGAAGCCCGGCTCAATGGCAGGAAGACCGCCGCAAAACCCGCAGGAAAGAAATCCGGGCGCAGGTGATCGCCGGCCCGCCTCAATTGACCACCCCGCGCCAAAAAAACAGCTTGCTCCAATAAAAACCGGCCCAGGGCATGAGCATTGCCGGCACGGCATCCATCGATCCGTACACAATCGCCCACAAGGAACTCCCCACCAAGAGGCCGCCGCCGGCGACATAGGCCACCGGCACCAGCGTGCGGCCTCGATGGACAACGGGAGGAACCGTCGGTTCCGGCTTGGCTTTTCGTTGCGTGCGTTGGACGGCCGTACGCATTCGCGCTGCAAACACTCCGGGAACCGTTTCAAAGAGATAGCGATGATAACGCGTTTGCACCCACCCACAGAGTCCACCCAAGAGCAGCAACGCAGAACTCGTCGTAAACGTCATCCATGTGTAGGTTTCGGAGGCGATGAGTTGATAGCCGAGCGTCCCAATCCCGCCCAGCATGCACAGGAGTCCAAGAAATCCGGACGGAAGCAGAATGTACGTCTTGACGTAATGGCGTGCCTGCGTCCGGATATCCTCGGTGCGCCACGCCTTGACGAGTTTGGACATCTGCAGCTTCCCTCGTGAAGAATCGCGTCGGCATCATAGCATTGTTCCCAGTCGGAGGCATTCCTGCTCGCCGGGGCTCCGCGGCGCATCGTTCTGCCGGTTCCTCTCTTGTCTGTGAAAAACAACGCTCTCGGAACAGACGGGGATGATGGAATGCGCACGAGCAAAGAGAAGCGCGGAGATTGAGTAGCTTGCAGTCAGCCGGCCGGCAAAATTTCGGCGATCGCCGCCCGCTCGACTCGTCCAATGCTGACCCACTGTTCCGCCATGGGAACGAGCGATTGGATCCTACTTTCGACGGCCGCGAGCCGCTGGGCCAGCGTGGTCGTTTTCCGATATGCGGCCACCGTCAGAAACGCTCGGAGCCCTTGCAAAAACATCGTGATCATCCCGGCCTGGACGGCTTCCGACGCGTCATGAAGTGCTTCCACCTGTTCGATGAGCGGAGCGAGTTGCGCGGACGTGACAAAATCCGTCGCCCCTTCTTTGAGGAGACTTGCGAGAATTCTGCTCATCGCCGGAATCCGCCGGCTGACCTCGTCCACGAATCGCTCGTCCATGCGATCCAGTTCGTCCAGGATGCGCCGGATCCCATCGATCGTGATGTCGGCACCCTCCTGCTCCGCGCGGAGGATGACCGCATCGAGCACGTCTCGGGCCGGTGCCACGGATCGGGACCGGACGTGTTGAAGCTCGCGCAGCGCCGTCAACAATGAGGAGCCGGACGCCATCCGCATCGGGGCCATGGGAGGATCCGCCTTCGCAGCGGGAATTGTCGGCGATGCGAAGGGTTCCGGTCGCTGCTCCGTCGGCGGCGCTCCCTCGGCATGACGGACCGCCGCGCTGATGCGTTGAAGGCCCGACTCCAGCGAGGCCAACGCCCCTGCCATCGCCCGTGGGTCCTGCCGCCCGACGTCGTGAAGGGTGGGCAGAAGCTTGAGCGCCATCTCTTCAATCGATGTCAAATGCACGGTGGACGCGGATCGCGCGAGATTGGTCAGTCCCTGCAAGATGATTCCGTAGAGCTTCGGCTTGGCAGCCCCGTTGACTCCCTCACTGAGTCTCTTCATCGCGGAATGGATCTGCGCGAGCCACTCGCGCGCCTCCAGCGCGAACAGGCCGACCACCTCCTTCTCGAACGTGGCATCGCCAGCCTCTTGCGCGGCTGAACGACCCGGTCCGTCGGTCGGGCGGTCAGCGTCGGGGGCGACGCCCGCGGTGCGGGATTCGACCACGCCCTGAATCGCGCTTGCTAATGCGTCCAGATTTTCCAGCAACGAGGCAAATTGATCCGAGACGGTCGGCACCTGATTCGACCGCCGGTCTGCGGGGAGTCCGGAGGTGAACGAGACCCGGGCGACGTCCGGAGCCTCCAACGTCTCTATAATGGAGACGAGTGGCGACATACTCAGATCGATTTCCCGCTTCTCATGTCCGTTTGGCTTGGCACTGTCGGTCTCAACCGCCACGACCGGCCGGAGCGGAAACCGCACGTTGGTGCCGACAACGAACCCCA
>DASTQE010000101.1:0-9890 GCA_035761895.1 Nitrospira sp.
ACAGGCTGCAGGTGACCGAGTTTCTGTCTTGATCCTCGATCCTCCCTCCATGGAACGGCCTCCCGTGGCTGATGGGGTCGTTGATCGCTATCTGTTGAACCCCCGTGGCGACGTCAATGGATTGCTGCTGCGGGACGGGTCTCAAATGCATGTCACGCTCCGCGCCGCTGAAGACCTGACGAAGAGCATTCAACCGGGCGATCACGTGCGGGTGCATGGACGCCGCGCCTCGGACTCACCACTTGTGAAACCTGACGTGATCATCAATGTGACTGACGGGAGATCCTTCACGGTGCCGTATCGGCTCGATCTTCCGATCCCTCCCAGTGAGGATCGACCGACCGTGAACGAAATGAAAGCCGCAGGAACGATTCAAGTCTTGCTCTACGATCATCTGAAAGGCGTCGTGAACGGCGCGATCCTGTCAGATGGCACGCAGGTCCGCTTGCCGCCCGATGTCGGCGAGCACTTTCACGCATCGTTGCTGCCTAACATGGACGTGGAAGTCAGGGGATACGGCACCAAGACCTCCTATGGGAGCGTCCTCGAGGCGATCGCCATCGGCCGGAGAGGTCAACCCCTGACCCATCTCGATTCGTCGACCCAACAGCTTCGCTGATGTGTCCTTACAGCGGGGGTCAACAACGCTTGGGTGCCCCTCCTCGGCGGGCAAGGGCTGATTGGAGAAGGCGCAAAGTCATATGGACCCGGGCGACGAGGGCATTGGCACTACGAGTATCGGAATCCGTTGGCGATGTTGACGCGTTGCTGCTTCGTCCGGACGATGCCAGATGGCTGCTGGTCCTGGCGCACGGCGCAGGGGCGGGGATGGATCACCCGTTCATGGAACGTCTCGCCCACGAACTGGCCGGCTGGCGAGTCGCCACGTTCCGGTATCAGTTTCCCTACGTGCAGCAGCGGAAGAAAAGGCCAGATCCTCCAGCAGTTCTGACCGCCACAGTACGAGCGGCTGTCATAGCGGCGTCAGAAGCCGCATCGGGGCTGCCCCTGTTCGCAGGAGGGAAATCACTTGGGGGGCGCATGACGTCGCTGGCCTTTGCCGACGAAGGGTCTTCCGCAACTCCCGGCATGGCCCGTGTTCGCGGCCTTGTGTTTTTTGGCTTTCCTCTGCACCCCGCAGGCCGTCCGGGCACCCAACGCGCCGAGCATTTGGCACAGGTACGGGTGCCGATGTTGTTTCTTCAGGGAACACGTGACGCGCTGGCTGATCTCATCCTGCTGCGTCCGCTCTGCGAGAGCCTGGTACCTCTCGCTACATTGCATGTGGTGGACGGCGCAGATCACTCATTCCATGTCCTGAAGCGATCAGGAAAAACCGACGACGGGGTCCTTACTGGGTTGGCGAGCAGGGTCGCGGCTTGGGCGGATTCTGTTGTCTAAGCCGGTTGTGGCTCCCGTCTCCTGGAGCTGCGGCCCGCCTAGAGCTGCGGCTCGCCTAATTTTTTAGATCAATGCCGCCCGGCACGGAGGGGACGTAGTTGGGATTGATGTTTTCCCAGAGCCCCGCATGTCCCCCGGTCGCTCCCCAGCCTCGCATATACAGCAGCATCAGCACCGGCTCTGTCTGCAGCCGCTGTTCACCGGTCACGCGTCCGACCACCGTGGCGCGCGCCCAGTCTCGATACTTGGGGGGGACCTGCTGCTTGGACACCATCACCCAATACGAGCCTCCTTCGGCGCTCCCTGGGTCGGCGGGACGATGAGGTCTGTAATCCTGATCGAGTGGGCGGTTCTTGAGACGCAGGAGAAGGAATTGTTCGCTCTGTTGTTCTTCGGTGATCGTGCCTCCCAGCAGGACGACTTTCCCGACATACGGCTGCGGATTCTGGCTGAGCATGGTCAGCGTGACGCCGGGCTCCGCGATCCAGAGGTAGCGCCGCGGCACAGTGACACATCCCCACAGCGTGGCGGTCATGGTCGCGAGCAGTGCGAGACATGCGGTCCATCGTCGCATCCGCCTATAAGACGTCATAGAGGACGTTCCTCGGTTTTCGGGGAAGCGAGTGAGCGCATTGTACGTGTTTGGGGGGAAGCGGTCTATGGTTGGTGGCTTATCTCAGATCCCGGACTGGCCCGCGCCAAAGTCCCTCGGGCACCTGCTCCAGTGGGATGAGCTGATTGAACCAGCGGACGAGGAATTTTCCACCGATTTCAGTCGGCTTGGGCTGCATCTGGATGACTTGGAGCAAAACGTTGAAGTGAACGCGGGAGGACAAATTGTCGTACCGGAACCAGTAGAAGCCGGCTTGATTTGGTGGGGTGGCCAGAGTCATCGACGCACCTCACGATGGTCACCGAGGATATCTTACTCCATCTTGATGTCCTCATCGAGCTGGGCGATTCCCCGGTGACATCGGAGGAGACCTCCGTGTACTAGCTTGTCTTACGCACAGCCAGCCGCAACTGCTGATTCGGCCAACGCAATCTGGAACTCGCCGTCAGTGAACGGAAGGCTCAACTGTGCGGCAAACATCCGATGTTTCCGACGGCGGAGCCAAGGCGTGGCGCAATCGGGCACCGTTGGGGAACCGGACACTCTCGATTGGGCCCGTGGACGTCTTGGCCGATGCCATCTTGGATTCTGTCTGATTTTCAGGTCCTCAATTTGCCTCAGGAGCCCTTGTTCATGATTGGTACAGATTCCATGAGAGGTGACTTCCACGTCAAAGAGGCTGATTTCACCAATCAGCGTCTCCTTCCCTTCGTTTTCACACCAGGCGCAAATGACTTTCATAATGCTTGAAGTGATTGAGCAAAGTTAATGCCGAACAGGTTCACACAAAAAACACAAAAAGCCGAGCAGAAGAGTGTTTTCGGCCCTTCGCCGCAGGAAGCCTGTAGGGCGGGGAGTGCAGCAAAGACAGGTGTGCCGCAGATACTGCTGGATTCATCAGGTGAAAACGGACAGAAGCCAAATGCATACAGGCCGGGATGGAATTGAACACTTGAGTGAAACGTTCCCACTCGGGCGAAGACTAATCGATTCGAAGTGGCTTGTGAATCCGGTAGATTGTCTAGTGGGCTCAACGTACATTGGTTCGGCAAGGAGCCCTGCCTGTTGGCTCCTTCCCCCTACAGGACTTCCAACATTGTCCCTGCCATTGTACTGCCTTTATGGGATGGTGCCTTTCTACTGCAGTAGTCTCGATTTGCGGTGGCCAGCGGCGTATGCTCTTGGCGATTTATGAACGCGGATGTGCATTAAAATGAATTGAGCCGGCAGAGATTCGAAGATGGGGCGTCTCAGCAAACAGCTGATGGTGTGTGTTGTATTCCTCGCAGGACTCTACGCGCTCACCGTCACAGTCGCGCCGAAGTCCGTGGTGGCTGATCAGACGCCGAACCCTCACAGCGATCTCATCTTTCGAGCCACGGGAGCACACTCGTGCAGAGATTGCCACGGGATTGAAAAAAGCGGCGCCTTGATACTGCGTCCCCTTGACAATGACCTCGTGAGGATCCTTCGCGACAAAGCCAAAGGCATTCATGGGCCGGGCCGATTTGCCGATTGCCTTCGGTGTCACGCGGGAGGAAGCAAGGGCGTGGAGAAGTACTCAAAATGACGGTGCTCTCCCGCCGCCTGGTCATCATTGGGCTTTCCGTGACGGTCGCTGTTGCGGCAGCATGGGTCGTCGAGGCCTTCCTCAGTATCGGTAAGCCCTCTCCCTTCGCGCACAGCAGGCAGGGACATCTGACGGGATGGGTTGGTTTGGGAACGACGCTGCTGGTCTTTGTCTATCCGATAAAGAAACGCATCGGCCAAAATCGACGGTGGCCGCGCCATTGGTTTCGCGTCCACCTCATGGCCGGTGTGATGGGTCCGCTCCTGATTCTGCTGCATTCAGGCGCGCATCTTCACGCCTTAGTGCCTTCGCTGGCCTTGGCTGCGATGGCAGTAGTGGCCGTCAGTGGGATTGTGGGACAGGGCGTCCATTATCTAGCCCTAAGGACATTGAACGACCGCCGCCGACAGCTCCATGATCAAGGGCTGAACGCTGATGAGGTCGAGGCGCACCTGCATCGGATGGCGGCACAAGAAGAAGCGTTTCGCCTGTGGCAATCGATTCACGCGCCGATGACACTCATGTTCCTGGTCCTCACGGTGCTGCACGTGCTAGGAGCGATCTACTTTGGCGGTCTCTGAACCACATGTACTATCTGCCCCTGCCTCGCACCGTGATTCCGGCCGTCATGATCGCAACGGTCGTTCTGGTCATCTGGCTGGCATGGGGTTCGTGGCAAGATCCGGAACGCTTCTGGGCTCCCGGTCATTTGAGTCGATATCATGCGGATATCTCGCGTTGCATGAGTTGTCACGAAGCGTTCCGTGGCCCCGTGACTGCCAAATGTGTCCAGTGTCACTCGGTAGCGCGCTTCGCCGAACGCACCATGCCGTCAGCGGCAGCCTTCCATCAGGAGTTCATTCGGCAACAGCACACGTGTGTATCCTGTCATACGGAACATCGGGGCGCTCTCGCGCACATCACATCTCATGCCGCGAAGAACCCTCATGGAGACTTTGTCTTCGCCGTGACCGGAACCACTTCGTGCACCGCATGCCATGTGTTTGAGCCGGCGTTCGGCCTGCCCCCCGCTGTCCTGGATAACGACCAGGTTCGGAGTGTCAGGGCAAAAGGCAGCGGCGCCCATCGCCCCGGCCACATGGCGCACTGCTTCCAATGCCATGGCGGTGAATTCTTAAAAGGCAGTAACGCTGGGATTAAGTAGATTTCGGTACTTGCCGCGAACCGAGTCATTGAGCCTGGGCTCGACGCGACAGAGACACAATATAGGAGGCCGACCGGGCACCGATCATCGGATCGGCTGCCTCGATTCCCGGAACCAAGGCTCCGGGAACAAAGAGCAACTTCTTTTCGGCTGCCTGGCTGTCGGCAACCGCCTTGGTAATGGTCAGCGTGCCCAGCTCAACTTTCTTCCGGGTATCCGGCCAGACGATCGTGGGATTGTCTATTGTGTCGCCTTGCTCGGCTACCTGCGCCAGCAGTTTGAATTTCACGGGACTACGGCCGACGCGTTCGCGAATCTCTGTGGTGAGATAATCCGGTCCCATTGATGAGACTTGTTCTTTGGACAGGTATTTCGCGCCGGCTACCGGTTGCAGTTGGTAACGAATGTGGGTGGTAACGCCCTTGGCATTGGTGAATCTAAACGCATTGATCCCGAAATAGGGCAGGGTCGCGTAGCTGGCCGGTGGAGGCTTCGGCGTCTCTACGAAGGTCTTCGCCGCCGGGTGGGCGCCCAAGAATTTCTCGAACTCGTTGGGTTTTGGAGCGTCTGGTCCGCTTGCCGCTATCGCGAGCAGAAAATCCCGGAACTCTTCAGCGGTGGCCACAGGAAAGCCGTTGAACGACAGGACGACGAGATCCGTCTTGGCGCCGTCAGGAAGGGCAAATTTGACGGCCATACCGCGCGGCATGTCATTCGTATCGGGGACGGTTGGCAATCCCGATCCAGCAGAGAAACGAATGGTGACCGGAATCGGATTCTTGCGTTTCTGAAGATGAGCGGCCTTGGTCAAGGAAGCCGCCGCAGCACTCGGGGTAAATACACCTTCCAACACCACGCCCTTGGGATGATTGGCGCGTAGGCCAGGATGGACGCCGAACACCGCGTTGAAGGCATCGACGAGTTGCTCGGCCAACGATTTTTGAGTCGCCGGCGCCTCTTCAGCACATACATAGGTTGAGGAACTGATGGTGAGGATGAAGGTTGCCGTTGCCGCGAGAGATTTCCACATCGTGTGTCCCTCCCTAGTTCATCGTATGAGTGGTGGGCGCGTGAGGCACAAGAGACGCATTAGCCGATACGGTTGTCCATCGGTACCAGAAGATCAGACTGAAAGAGCCCCAAACGCTATCCGACCAGGAATACAGATCGGTGAGGTGCGTGGCGCCAAGCTCCTTGCTTTTCTTCGTCACCATGTGTACGACACGTTCGATGTCGGGTTCGTTGCGGAAAAAGCGGATGCTGTCCGCTTGCTCTGAATCACCAGTCACAAGAGGAAGGTAGTAAAAGAGGTAAATGCCTCCGACCCTTGCACTGAGGTGGGCAACGGGTTGCTCCTCCAAGGTGAATCGTTGATCGTGGAGTTCCCTCACGACGGTAAGACTTGAGCAACCGACTGTAGAGGCAAGTGCAATTACGGTTAGCCTCCTCAGGATAATGTACTTCATGTCGACCTCCGTCGCTGACATGAATCTTTCTCACGACACCACGCGGGAGTCATTGATAATTTCACCCAGGCTGGTGCATCTGTCTCTCTCCGAGCATCCGGGAGTCAGAACTTAGCATCTCTGTCATGAGACCCCTACTGTCATTTTTGACAGTACGCGGTTTGGTTGCGGCTACCATGCACACCATGACCATGGATGTTGAAGTGTTATCGTTCTCCGGACTGGGTCAGCGCCAGTTTACTTTGTCGCTCGAAAAAGGCACCATCCGAAGGATGAACGTTTGGCATCGCCTCGCAGAGCAGTTTTGCCAACCGACCGGGTTTGCTGGACGGTTCGTGGGCTTCCTGTTCCGGATGAATCGGGAAGGGGTCAACTGGACGATCAGTCTGCTAGAAATTCAACCGACCGATCACGTGTTGGAAATCGGATTCGGGTCCGGTCAGGGGATTGCCTCGGCGGCGAAGCTGGCGTCGCAGGGGTGGGTCGCCGGTGTCGATTTCTCCCCAACCATGCTGAGGCAAGCGACCCGGAGGAACGCCGGGGCCATCGGGGCCTGCCGCGTCGAGTTGAAGGTCGGGGATGCCAACACTCTTCCCTATTCGGACAACCGCTTCCATAAGGTGTTTGCGACGAATGTCGTCTATTTCTGGAAAGATCCGGTGGCGACGCTGAGGGAAATCCGGCGTGTGACCAAGCCTGGTGGGCGACTGGCGTTGTACATCGTGTCCAAAGCAGACATGGCCAAGTTCAAAGTGACCCAAACGGGTGTCTATCGCCTCTATACGGGCGACGAGTTGGCCATCTTGCTGACGCAGGCAGGATTCCGGCAACCACGAGTGCTCACCCACGCTGAACGTCACAGGACGGGGATTTGCGCAATCGCTGAAAAATGAGTCTGTGATGCGGCAAGTGCTCTTGATCCTGGGCGGCGTGGCGCTCTCGCTGGCGTTCATTGCGCTGGTGCGATCGCTGCACCCTCGGCGTGAGTTGACTGTTTATGGGATCGCATTGGTACCCACGGCGGGCGCCTACGTCTTCTTTGGGCTCATCAACGGTGCATTCAGTGCGTTGCCGCGCGAACTCCTGGGCGTACTCCTGTATGGCGCTCTCGGTCTCGCCGGTGTCTGGCGCTGGCCCGTGCTCATCGCACTCGGCTGGGCGGCGCATGTGGGATGGGATCTTGCGGTGTCGCCTGAAACTGCTGCGTCCCATGTACCAGCGTGGTGGCCGGCGCTCTGCGTCGGCACCGATCTTTTTCTCGCCGGCTACATCACGGCAGTTATCTGGAGACGCTAACGTCGGATTTGCTCGCCATGGCCGCGAAAACGTTTGCTGACATCGTGTCCGCACTCTGGCACAATCGCCTCTACATGGTTTGATGACGCACGAGGATCATGAGTCTCTTACGCGGACATATCTTGCGCATCCTGCTCGCCGGCGTGATTGTTCCTGTCGCCCTGAGTGCCTGCGGAACCGCTCCCGCGCCGGCCCCCTCGGTTGAACGGAAAAGGGATACCGCTGTTGATATGTCAGACAAGGTGCAATCGCTCGAGAGACAGCTCCGGGAGCGTGATAAGCGTATTGAGGAATTGGAGTCCCAACTTGAGGCCTTGAAGCTAATTGATCAGGAGCACGAGAAGCAGAGAAAGCCTATCCGTCCACCCACGACTCTCGAATCTACCAAGTGACTTCCTTTAACTAGCCCCGGTGCCTACAAGCACGATTTTGCCTATGACGCCTCCCTTCCCGAGCAACTCCTGCGCCTGTCTCGCCTCGGCCAAAGGGAATCGGTGCGCAATCAGTGGCTTGATCTTCTGCTGTTGAAGGAGGTCGAACAGGATGCTCAAATCCTCTCGAAACCATGCCGGTCTCAGCCGTTTGAGCCACTGGATGCTGTAGGGCACCACCCGTTTCCGGCCTGGCAGAAGCCAGCCGCCGGCAATGTACAACCCGAAGATGGCGACGGCACGAAAACGATGACGTCGACCTGCACGACCTGACGCCATGCGTCCCTCACGCAGCGAGGATGTAATACCATAGGCCACGACTGTCCCGCCGGAGCGCAGAGCTTCTCGGGAACGCCAGATATGCGAGCCACCGATACCGTCAAAAACGACATCGACACCTTCGCTTCCCCCGCGATGAATCTCCTGCACGAAGTCCTGATGCTGGTAATCGATTGGAATAGCGCCCAGGTCGGACACGGTTGACGCCCCACGCGAGGAACAGGTGCCGTACATTTGCAGTCCGGCGAGGCGCCCGAGCTGCAAGAGCGCGGTGCCGACCCCGCCTGCTGCACCGTGAACCAATACGCGCTGGCCCGGCCGGACCTGAGCGGAGCGATGCAGCATCTGATACGCGGTGACATAGTTCAGAATGAGACTGACAGATTCTACGGGGTCCAAGCCGGATGGCACCGGAACCAATTCACTTCGCGGCAAGCAGATGAACTCCGCATAGGCACCGCTGATCGGCAGCGCCGCCACGATCTGGCCCGGTTCGAGCCCGGAGACATGGTCGCCGAGCCGTTCCACCACGCCGATCAGATCCCACCCAGGCGTGAACGGGAGTGCTGGTGTCTCGGGATGAATGCCTTCGCGCATCATCAAGTCGGGCAAGGCGACACCCGCGGCCAGTACTCTGATCAGCGCTTCGCCATCCTGCGGCCTGGGACACTCTTCTTCAATCACCCGAAGTGCATCGGGCCCCCCGTAGCGAGTCACGATGATGCGTTTGTGTTTCACTGATCGCTCGCTGAGCGTCGCAACGTGATTCATGACAGGTGTCGTTTCAAAAACTGCGTGATTTCGCGAGTCACCTCCTGTTGGTGCCCGACCCACAGGTGGCCACCGGTGGGATAGCCGACGAATCGTGCGCCAGGTATATGATCGGCAGTGTACCGAGCGCCGTCGTAGGTGCCGAAGAGATCGTCCGCGCAGCTTAGCGTCAAGGTCGGGACGTTGATCCGTTCGAGGTCATAGCGGGGGAGCGAAGGGATGACGTTGGCCTCATTCAACAATCCGTCACGACGCGCCGAAATAGGCAAGACATGATCGAGCACTTGCTGGATCCGCGTCTGCTCGTCAGGAGGCGCGTTTCTCACGATGCTTGGCGGGGTCGCCAACATGATGCGAATGAGCGGGCCGCGGGCGACCTTGTTCATGATCCAGAAGAGGAAATCCGACTGCAATGCGGTGTTCATGATGAGCTGCATACCCGTCTGGGTATGTACTGACGGCGCATTGTCCGGTCGTGGAACATAGACGGCGGGGACGAGCAATACAAGCGCAGCGACCCTGTTTGGATGCCGCAAGGCGAACTGTATGGAAGAAGGCGCACCGGCGGAACCACCGATGACCGCGACTCGCTCGATCCCGAGAGAGGCCAGCAGGCAGGCGTGCGCATCGGCTTGCGCTGCCGGGGAAGCATCTTCCGGCATCGGCGTACCCAGATAACCGAAACGTGAGACCGCGATAATGCGAAACCCCTGCTCGACGAGCGGAGCGCCGAAATCGAGCCCCTGATCGAATCCGCCACCGGCTCCGTGCACCACGAGCACCGGTGGACCGCTGCCGGCAACGGCATATTCGATCGGCCCGCATGCTGTTTGGGCTGTCTGACTGCGGCCCGAGACGCGGTCGCGAGCGTGTTGAAGATCTATCCGGTAGAAGTGCG
>DASTQE010000102.1:0-3382 GCA_035761895.1 Nitrospira sp.
ATCCGGGTCGCCGGCTTCAGTACTTCCCGCTAATTACCCCTTTTAAGCGGTTACATTAAGAATGTGTCCTCAATATAAAGGCCGACCCTGCAACAAGATTCCGTCTCTTAGGACATGCGAATCAGTAAATTGCGGTGTCAGGGGCTCCATATAGCGAGTATTCCGGTCTTTTCATTACCTACTGAGCAATTGTGAACAGCCTGCAATCTTCCTTCTCGTCTTCTGAGAATGGCGGTCGTCCGGTCTCGGACTTCTCCTTCCATCCGTCCAGTCAGCGATCACCGTTCTTCTCATCGATGCACATAAAGAGGACAGCGAGTACTGGGCACAGCGCCTTCGCATTTCATCCCCTGAGTATGTCGTCCTCGAAGTCGGGACTGCGGCAGCAGGACTTGTGATCTGTCGGTCGCAACGGGTCGATTGCGTGGTCTTGGAACTGACGCTGCCTGATATGTCCGGTTTCCAGGTACTCAAACAGTTAGTTCCACGTGCCTATGATCCTGCACCGGCAGTCATCTTTTTGTCCCGCACAACACTCCAACCTATGGCCGAACTTGCGATGAGGAATGGAGCACAAGCGTATTTGATTAAGTCTCAGATCTCTGGCGATGACCTGGACAGGGCCATTCGCAAAGCTCTTTCGCCTGTCGGTTCCCCGCACAAGGAATCTGGTTTCTTGAAGCCTTTCTCTCCTCATCGTTCGTTCTCATCTGCTACCACGCTGCTACCAGGACAGGACGAACCAGCCCCGTCTGCACCCACTTCTGAAGCAACCTGATTTGTTGTTTCCTCCTCATCGAACGGAGCCTCAGTCGTGTGGGTATGCCTGTCGCGGCTCCTGCGGCCTGCCCGCCTATCATTGCTAAAGTACGGTCACTGACGATTTCAAACCGGCCAAGGTCTTGACGCACAGATACGACCGATACAGCCCTGTCCCATGCTTTCCCTGCATCCGGTCGTGATATTCGACGATACACAACCAATCGCCGGATCTGGAAGTTTCAACAGCTGCGCGTGGCGGGAATCTGGTTTCTATAGTTTCTTTAGTTGGGTTAGTTTGTTTAGCTCAGATGATTTCTGGCACGAATAAACCGGATAAACGAAACAAACGGCCGAGACAACTGTTCACCTCACGGCTCATCGCACGTCACATCGCGATAGACCCCGCCCAGCATGATCGTCTCTTTGAAACGCGCCTGCGAGCGTCTTATCTCTACCAAAGTGTCATGTAACCTGCTTTACTCGCCGATCGACTAGTAGATAGAATCCTCTCAACATCGGAGCTGGTATGATAAGGCACATCGCTTTCCTCGGCGTCATCGCGATGTTTGTTCCCTCTCTCTCCCTTGCATCCGATCAGCTCGATTCCATCGTGTATCGATGTCAGGGTCCCTCAGGTACTGACTTGTACACTAACAAGAAGCAACCGGGTTGTGAGGTGATGAACCTTCCCGAGCTGACGATCGCGCCCCATCGAACCGCCGCCATGCGATCAAACAACACAACGCTCTACGACTTACGCCAGTTTCCATCTGACTGGTTCGATTATGCTGGGTCAATCGGTTCCTTGAGGAACCGTCTGACGCAGGGAGGACTGTACGGCATGCAGGATTGGCTTGATTACGATGCGCCGATAGGCTCGATGCGTAATTCACCGGTCTATTGGCCAAGTCCTTACATACTCTATGGATGGTGAAACGGGATAAGAAGCGAGAATAGAAAATAGCTAATGGCGACACGGAATTGCTTACTTCTAGCTTCTCTTCTTCTGTTTGCGGGGGGGCGCGCCCTCGTTCGCCAGTGATCAGTTATTAATTAGTACCCTGCTGTCCAGAAGTACATCTTATCACCTTCACGAGGTCACCCTCAGTGGGACCGTCGGGCAGGTTGTACTTCATCCTCCGAGATTTGTAGCTGATGAAGCGGCGTGCTTCATTACCGGCGCCTACTCGTTTGTACTGACCGATGAAACAGGCTCGATTCTCGTGGATGTCCACGGTAAATGCGGCAGTGCCCCGGAGTTAGTTCCGGCAGGTGAACGAGTAGTGGTGGAGGGAACCGTTGTGGTATTGACTCAAGGATTGACCATGAGCCCACTTGTTAAACTTAATGCCCAATCTGTGAGAGTCCGTCAACTGCCTAACTAGTTATGCCTCAAGCATGAGCGTCCAGGCCACCCAGTTGTACTAATGTACTCCCCTTCTTCATGGATGAACGAGTGTTGAAGAATCACATCATTGACGAAGTCATTCGGCATTTGGGCCTCCGGCGGCCTGAGCCTCCGCTGATCTTGAGGCCATGGTCCAGCGGGCCTTGCATTAAACGCATGTCCAGAATTTCCTGGCACCTAGACTAAAGGTGGCGGTTGAATATCGAGAAGGCGGCAGTCAGAACGCGCCGGGGTTTCAGTATAGATGTCGCCGTCAATATTCGGGCAAGCATAGCGAGCTTTTTAAAAAATGACCGCTTCTCCCTCTTAAATTCATAAGGTATGGTCGACATCAATTCGGTCCGATCCAACTGGCAGTCCCGAGGGTTCAACTGCGACGTCTGGACTGATCCTCCCGGCCAGACCTGGGAAGACTACACGCATGCCGTTGATGAGGTCGTGATGATTCTTGAGGGTGAGGTCGAGTTCGAGATTGGAGAGCAGGTCCTACGTCCTTCGGTCGGGGAAGAACTGTATATTCCGGCAGGCGTGCTACATAGCGTCAGAAACATTGGAAAGAGCACCTCACGGTGGCTCTACGGATACAAGATCACCTCTTAGTCAGTTCAATCACTGTAGGTGTTTCCCTACGGAACCCCAGGAAAACCGGTCGATTCGGGGACCGAGCACTGGCACTCTGGATTTATTGTCTTACCTTTGAGTACCCTAAATGGGCTTTTTGACGAGGAACCCCATTTGCAGGTGTACTCAGCCTATGGCGTGGAATAACACAATTGCGGGTGTGATCCTGGCCGGCCTCGGTTTTACTGCAAGCGCACTGGCCGTTGAGCCAGCGGCGCCCAAGTCGGATCCCCAGATACAGACTCCTCAAGTTCAAGCTCCCGTTCCGCCCCCACCCGTTCCCAAACAACATGCCCAAGACGCTGACGTGAAGCCACCGGCAAAAGCTGCGCCCACTGCACCATCGGAAGGCACGAAAGAGCCTGGGCCCCCTGCGACACCTGCACCGGCGAAACCGCCGGCAAAAGCCACGCATCCTGCCAACGGCACGACGCCGCCCAAAGCGGCCACCATGCCACAACCTCCCGCAGAGTTCGTCGCGAAGGATGGCGCCCCCATGGTGCTGATTCCGGCCGGAGAATTTACGATGGGCAGCGATAAAGGGGATGACGACGAGCAGCCGATCCACAAAGTGTTTCTCGACAGTTTTTA
>DASTQE010000103.1:0-12905 GCA_035761895.1 Nitrospira sp.
GTATTGGATCCCGAAATGGTCTGAGTGATGATCTCGTTTTTAAAGAAAGTCCAAAATCCGACGAGTTCCACGACCAGATCCTTGGTCAGCCGGGACTCCGTGCCGATTTCCGTGTTGAGATTTTTTTGAGGCTTGAGATCGAAATTGCTTCCAGGAAGACCGGTCACAGGGTCTCTCAGCAGATTGCCAAATTGCGGGATGCCGTAGCCGGTCGAAGCCCGCACCCAATGCCGGTACCCGTCAACCGGCTTCCAGGTCAATGACATTTCCGGGGCCCAATTGTAAAAGGTACGGTTGGCACTGATCGGTGACGGCGTCGCGCCGGTGTAATTGATCTGTTGGACACTCACCATCGACTGTTCAAACCCGAGACCGCCGGCCAGAATGAACTTGGGGACGAATTCCAATTCCTCGCGGAACCGACCTCCGATATTTCGGATGGTGCCCCGGTTGTTTTGAAGAAGCGCCCCACGCGTTCCTTGGCCATCGGCGAGATTCTGAAACGTATTCCCCTCCTGCTCCATGTTGTTCACGAAAAAGCCGACGTAGCTCCTCAACGGCATGTCCGCCAGCCGCCCGTCATGTCGTACATCGATGTAGTGTTTGTAGTTCGGGTTCACGTTGTCCGTGATCTGCGAAAAGTACTGATTGATGTCTTTCACATCATAATCGGCCTCAATCGTGAGCACTGTATTGGCATTGAGTTGACGCTCGTAGATACCGCCGACAATCGTGCGCCGATCGACGCGCTGCTGATGGAGCAATGTGGCATTGGCACAACCCGGGTTGTAGGTTCCCGGCGTACAGGTCGTCTGAGCACCGCCGGCCTGGCGTTCATCCGCATGGAACTGCGCCTGGGTCAATCTCGTCGGCACGCGCGTATCCAACCAGTTCGTGATCGCTTTGAAATAGAAACTCTGCTTGTCGTCGATGGAGAACCGCAGATTAAAATTGAGCGTCTGAGTCGTGTAATCGCTGTTCCTGATGAATCCATCCTCTGCCGCATTGCTGGCAAATAGCGATACGTCGAGATTTTGATATTGCTGACCGACCGCGAAGGCCTGCTTGAAAAAGCCGTACGATCCACCGGAGAGCAACGTTTCAAAACCGTTGATGTCGCTGCCGCGCCTGGTTCTGAAATGGACCATGCCGCCCAGGGCGTAGTTATCATAAAGAGAGGACGAGGCTCCCCGAGTCACTTCCGTGCTCCGCATGAACCACGGGTCATGGATGTCGAGCCGGGATAATCCGTCGGATTGTGTTTGAATGAATCCGTCTTCATAGATTTTGAGATCACGGACCGCAAACGTCGTCTTTGCACCCTGCCCCCTGATCATGATGCTGAAGTCGCGCGGCCCGTTCGCTTGGCGCAAGACCACGCCGGGCAGGGACTCCAGTGATTCCTTCATCGTGCGGGTGGGCTGCGAATCCGTCTCTGCAGGAACAGTCGCCGACAAGGAGATGCCTTCGGGTCGTTTCTGCAACCGCTGGCTCACAATACTCATGTCGGCCAGATCAAAATCCGGGCCGGATCTCGGCACGGCTTCTATGGTTTCCGGAACAGGTTCGGCCGGTTCTTTAATGATAGAAGGACGCTCGGCTTCGGGCGCCGCCCTCTCCTTGTGCTGTTGAATCTCGTCCAGTTCCTTCAAGATATTGTTAAGCTCCTTCCGCAGCTCCCGCTCACGCGGTGAGGCGGCCGGGTCCCCGGTCGGCGCATCCTGCGCTATGACCGGACCTCCGGCAATGCCGGTTAGAAATATTCCGACCAGGACCGACGACCGTCTTCGAGAAAAACGTCTGGTTGCCCACATGACCGCCAGCCTCCTTACGAGAAGTGCGCAAACGGTATCGGCCAGGGCGCGCCGATGGGCGATGCCCCCGGCAACGTAGAGGAGATATGGAGCGAGAATCAGAGACTAAATCAGCACGGAGGCGCGCGTGAGGAAGACTCGGAGGGAAGAAACGCGGCATGAACCGTGGAGTCGGTCTGGCACAACCTCGCCGCGACGGTCGATACGGCCACCAGCGGCACGGCCGCCGGGATTGTCACCGTCGGATTGATCTGGCAGGCCCACGCACAGAGCGCCGAGTGGGCGAGATGAGAGTGGCTATGGTGATGAGCCGGCGGCTGTTCGGCATGAAGGACCAGACAATTGGCTGCGCCGATCGCCAAGGCGGCATACAGCACGACCATCCCAACCGCGAGGGGAACAATCCAGCGCTTCATGGTCGCTGTTCAAGAACCTGGCGGACAAAAGCGATCGATTCCCTGCTGTCCCAGGCTCGAGGACCCACCGCCCTGCCGATGACCTGGCCATCCTGACCGATCACGACGGTGGTCGGAAGCCCCCGCACCATGAAGCGGCGGGAGAGCTCTTGGTCTTCGTCGAAGAGCACGGGCAGTGTAATGCCGAGATGGTCGAGGAACTGTTTGATGCCTTGCGGATAGATGTCCGTCGTGACGGTCACCACGCGCACCTGTTCGGAGTCGAATTGCGACTGAAGCCGCGCGAGCGACGGCATCTCCTCTTTGCAGGGGCCGCACCACGTGGCCCAAAAATTGAGCAGCACGACCTTGCCCGTCAGATGTTGAGAGCCGACAGTGGTGCCATCGAGCCCCTTGAGATCGAACGCGGCCACCGGAACGCCCGCCGTCACACGCGTGACGCCGAGCGCAGCAAAAGGATCGCCCGTTGCAGGGCTGGCGCCGTACAGCAGTCCGCCGGACATGAAAAATCCCGCATACCCGACAAGCGCCGCGACTGAAACGATTCGCTGGATTCTACGGCCCATGGCGGATCTCCGCTTCGGGCACCGACACGGCCGACAGCTGCATGGTCTGGACCACCAGACGATGCGCCGGCATCGCGTGTTCCTTCCAGCCCATGACGACCGTCCCCTGTCGATTGACGGCTATCGTTGGAGTCTGGCCGTGCTTCTCGTTCAATTTCTTCGGCAGGCTGAACGATTCGCCCCGGTCAAGTGAATGGCTCATCACGATCTCACGACGCACCGGTGATTGCTCCTCCCAGATCACGGTCACGCGACCCTGAGGATCGACCGCCATCTGGGGATGGTCGGGGAAAGTGCCCTTCGAGCGGTTCAGCTGCTGTTTTCCGGAGAACGTATTGCCCTGATCGTCCGAGTAAGCCAGATAAATTGCAGGTGTCTCGTCGGCGCCTTCCGTGTACCAGACCACATAGAGACGTCCCAGGCGGTCGACACCCAGCGACGCCGGCCGGTGCGGGCAGGCTTGATAGACCCAGCGATCATTGCCGACGACGGCCGGCGACGAAAACGTTTGTCCACCGTCCGTCGACCGTGAGACGACTGTCTCACGAATGTTGCCGTCAAAGATTTTTCGCCACGCAATGTAGACGATGCCGTCATGGGAGGTCGCAATCGAGGTCCGGCAGCACACGCAGGTGTTATCATCGACCTTGAGGTTCTTCGTGATCGTGCGGCCACGATCCGTCGACCTTGCGACGAACGTACCCGGCTCCTTCTTCCCCTCTCGACCGTCAATCCACGCAAGATGCAACACGCCGTCCGGAGAGACCTGCATGGCATCAAAAGTGTGCTGGATCACCTGACCATCGTCGTTCACCAATATCGAGGGGCCAAAGGATCGCCCGCCGTCGTCAGACCGGCTCAACCTCAGCTCACCCGAAAACGGCTTGTCGGGAGTCATCTTGGGATGGGTCATCGACCACGTCACAAACACGTGCTGTCCTTGGACGAGGAGGGATGGGGCCTCCTGGCGATAGTAGGGGTTCTCGCCGGGCCGGTTGACCACGACCGGAGTACCCAATGGGCCTCCCGGCCTTTCTGATCTCGCAAAGAGAATGGTGCGCGTGTCCTTGTCTTCTTCTACCCATGCGGCTGAGATGATGCCTTCATCGTCCACCTGGACGGAAGGACCGACCACGCCCTTCACTTGATGTACCGTGAAGTGTTTCGGTCCGAACATCGAGCTAGATTCGGGCGCCTCGGCCAAGAGCAATACCGTGGGCCAACCGGCGGCCAGTCCCAACGCCACCGCAAAGAGGCTGAGAGGCAGCGGCAGTTTTGTGAGAGTTGGTTTGCTCACATCACCTCTCTCCATCTCTTTAATTGGCCAAACTGTACACAATGGGAAGACTCACGACGATCTCCGGTTTGCTGATGGCATGCTTCATGTGAAGCGGACAGGCAAGCTTCACGGCCTCCATCGCGGCAGCATCGAGAATGTGATGACCGGAGCTTTTTTGCACGGACACTTCGGCCAGATGGCCGTCGGATCGAATGACGGCTTTCAGAATGACTTTCCCTTCCTGCCCATTCAGGCGGGCTGAAGTCGGATACCGCTTCAGTTCAGCCACCCGTCGCCAGAGCGACTCGGCCAGCCAGCGATGGTCGGTCCTTGCTTCCGGACCAGGTGGTGCCGCTTTTGCAACCTGGGCAGGCGCCTCAGCCGCAGCGGAAGTCGGAGGGGATGGAACAGCCGGCGGCTCCGGTGACGAAGAGGCAACAGATTCCGGCGCCAAGGGCTTCACAGGAGTTTCCACCGGCTGTTGTTCCACCGATTCGGCCTGCGGAGCAACTGCTTGTTGCGCAATCACAGGCTCAGTCGCTTGGATCGGTTCAGGCTCCTTCGCCGCGGTCACCGGCTCAGGCCTCGTCTTAGGGGTCTCGACAACCTGCTGCTCTATCGGCTCGACGGTCTTTTCCGGAAGAGGCTTCGTGACCGATACCGGTGCTTCTCGTTCTTCGACCGGCTTCGGTGGCTCAGGATGCACCATTTGCACGCTCTCACGAGGCGCGACCCTATGCATGACCGTGTCCGTTGGCTCGACCGGACGAGAAGCCACACGGGGCGGTCGTTGCACCGGTGGTGCGACCGGCTCCGATACCTCCGGCGCGGAATCCGTCTTGACCGCCTCGACAAGGGCGACATCCCACTTGAAGGGTTGCTCTTCAATGATCGGGCGCACCCGCGCGGCAAAGAGCACCGCCAACACCACCAGAACACCGTGAAGTGTCAGCGAAACACCCCAAGCGGGAAGGAGAAATCGATTATGATTCGCACACGTCATGTGAAAGCACCATCAGAGGGAACCGTACGGACGAAGCCGGCCTAATCCCGGACCGGAACGCCTGCACCGTCAGAGTCGGCTATGCGGTGGGAAGGATTGGAGGACCGCGGGAGACGAGTGGAGATGAGAAATGAGACGAACATTCGGAGGTCGAACACAGCTCGATGAATGAAATCGGTGCACGCTCCACCAGAGCGGGAGCGGTCACCGTATCCAGCACCTGTCCTGCGGCGCACATCCACGTGCAAAGCACGGTGCCATGTGTGGCCTTGTGATGATGCGCATGGTGAGATTCGTGTGAGATGGATTGCGCCGCAGCGAGTCCTCCGACCGTCAACAGGCAGAGGACCAAGAGTACTGCAAGCGATTGCTTCATCAACCGAGGCGTCATAGTGTGCGTAGGACCAGGGGAGCTGGGAACGATGGTACCCAACCCGACATGAGAGCGTCAAGCATGAGGAATCAGAAACCCTTGTCTTCCCGATAGGATTCAGAAAATGTTTCCGGTATACTGCGTGGACCAGGGTGCCGTCGTACCGGCATCCTCCCCGTAAAGTCTGATGCTGACACAAATCCTGAATTTCATCTTCGGCAGTAAGAACGATCGTGAAATCAAGGCCTTGATGCCGATCGTCCAGCGCATCAACGCCCTGGAACCGGAGTTGACTCCGCTCTCCGATCACGCTCTCGCCGACAAGACCCAGGCCTTCAAGAAGCGCCTGGCCGCCGGCGAAGCGCTCGACGATATCCTGCCTGAAGCATTCGCGGTCTGCCGGGAGATGTCCCGTCGAAAACTCAACATGCGGCACTTCGACGTGCAGCTCATCGGCGGCATGATTCTGCACAAAGGCCGGATCTCCGAAATGAAAACTGGCGAAGGCAAGACTCTCGTCGCGACATTGCCCATTTACCTGAATGCGCTCGAGGGCAAAGGCGCGCATCTGGTGACGGTCAACGACTACCTGGCCAAACGCGACGCCCAATGGATGGGGCAGCTCTATTACGCCCTGGGCCTCTCCACCGGCGTCATCCAGCACGACGCCTCATTCATCTACGATCCGACCTATGATGCGGCCGACAAGCGGCTGCAGCATCTCCGCCCCTGTACGAGAACCGAAGCCTACCGCGCCGACATTACGTACGGTACGAACAATGAGTACGGGTTCGACTACCTTCGGGACAATCTCGTCGTGACGGCCCTGGATCAGTGCGTGCAGCGTGAACTGAATTTCGCAATCGTGGACGAAGTCGACAGCATTCTGATTGACGAAGCACGGACGCCGCTGATCATTTCCGGTCCGACCGATCAGACGACGGATCTCTACTATCGCATCAATGCCATCATCCCGCAGCTCAAGCCGGAGCAGGACTTCACGATCGAAGAAAAGACCAAGACCGCCTCGCTCACCGAAGAAGGCAATGTCCGCGTGGAAAAGCTGTTGGGCGTCGACAACCTCTACGACCCCGCCAACATGGATCTCGTGCATCACGTCGTCAAGGCGCTGCAGGCCTACGCGCTGTACAAGCGCGATGTGGACTACGTGGTCAAGGACGGCGAAGTGATCATCGTGGATGAATTCACGGGACGCTTGATGCCGGGCCGCCGCTGGAGCGACGGCTTGCACCAGGCGGTCGAAGCCAAAGAGGGCGTCAAGATCGCCAACGAGAACCAGACGCTGGCCTCAGTGACGTTTCAGAACTATTTTCGGATGTA
Organism: Nitrospira sp.; assembly: GCA_035761895.1. Lineage (GTDB taxonomy): Bacteria > Nitrospirota > Nitrospiria > Nitrospirales > Nitrospiraceae > Nitrospira_C. Next base: position 6,793 of record DASTQE010000103.1, read on the forward strand.
CAAAAAGCTGGGCGGCATGACCGGCACAGCCGACACCGAAGCGGCTGAGTTCGCCAAAATTTATAACCTCGACGTGAACGTGGTCCCCACCAACCGGAAGATGATCCGGCTGGACTATGCCGACGTGGTGTACCGGACGGAGAAGGAAAAATTCGCCGCGATCGTCGAGGAGATCAAGGACTGCCACGAGCGGGGTCAGCCAGTCCTGGTGGGCACCATCTCCATCGAGAAATCGGAAAAGCTGGCCGGAATGTTGAACCGCAACGGCATCAAGCACAATGTGCTCAACGCCAAACAGCACGAGCGTGAAGCGGAGATCGTCGCGCAAGCCGGCCGCAAGGGGGCGGTCACCATCGCGACCAACATGGCGGGCCGCGGCACGGACATCCTCCTGGGCGGGAACGCCGACTTCATGTTCAAGCAGGTCCTGTACCGGGAAGAAAACCTGCCGGACGAGCGGAAGCTCGCGGTCTATGAAGAGATCCGCGCCGATTGCGAAAAGAACAAGCAGGAGGTGCTCGCCCTCGGCGGACTGCATATTCTCGGAACGGAACGGCACGAGAGCCGCCGCATCGATAACCAGCTGCGCGGCCGCGCGGGCCGTCAGGGCGATCCCGGCTCGTCCCGTTTTTATCTGTCCCTCGAAGACGACCTCATGCGGATCTTCGCGTCAGAACGGGTGTCGCAACTCATGCTCAAGCTCGGCATGGAGGAAGGCATCCCGATCGAACACGGGATGGTCACCCGAGCGATCGCGAACGCGCAAAAGAAAGTGGAGGCGCACAATTTCGAGATCCGCAAACAACTGCTTGAGTACGACGACGTCATGAACAAGCAGCGGGAAGTCATCTATCAGCATCGCCGGGCTGTCCTGAGCGGCGAAAGCCTGACCGATGATCTGCGGCAGATGATGGGAACGTTGTTGGAGTCCGCACTCAACGTGTATTGCCCCGCCGAACAGTATCCCGAAGAGTGGGATATGAAAGGCCTCACCGAGATGATGCAGGGCCAGTTCGGGCTCGACATTACGCAAGGCAAGCACGACAGCGGCGAATCCCTCCGTGACGTCGGACGAGATGCACTCCTGGAAGATCTCAAGGCCCAGGTGGGCGACGCCTACGAGCGGAAGGAAAAAGAACTAGGGCCGGAACTCATGCGCTTCCTGGAAAAGACTTTCATGCTGCAGGTGATCGACCATCATTGGAAGGACCACCTGCTGGCAATGGATCATCTCCGCGACGGCATTGGTCTTCGCGGCTATGGCCAGAAAGATCCGCTGATCGAATACAAGCGGGAAGGATACGATCTGTTCGCAGGGATGATGGAACGCATCAAGTCGGATACCATCGAACGGCTTTTCCTCGTCCAGGCTGTTCGCGAAGGTGAGCGTTCCGCGCCTCCGCCTCCTGTCATGTCACGGCCGCAGCCCAAGCTGACGTTGAACCGCGGCGATGAACCGGTGTCCACACAGACGGTCCATCGCAACGACGACAAGGTCGGACGCAACGACCCCTGCCCCTGCGGTTCTGGTAAAAAATATAAAAAGTGCCACGGGGCGTAGTCAGGGCCGCTGCGTCATCTCTCTCCCACGCGCGGGAATTACTCAAAGGCAATCGAGAGGCGAGCGCTTACTCTTACCCTCCAACTAAGGGCCGCTGCGGCAGTGTTATCGACTTTCGCGTCAATTCGGGAACCGTTCAATCGAACAGTGCGGCTCGCTGAAAGCGGGTGGTGTCGATGTTCGAAGTTCCGTTCATGCGAAGCTTGAAACGGAACAAGTTTCGATGCCAAGCAGCTGTGAGATCAGAACGGTCGAATTGATGACTCCGCGGTCCTCACTTGCGAATTGGGAGACTCGGGCACTCTTGTCATTTCAATTTTCCGCACTCCCCAAAGGGGAATCGCAGACGTTGCGAGTGACTTGCCGCCAATTCAGGCAGGATGTTCGAAGTTTCGTTCCGCGGAGCGCGAAACGAAACAAGTTCCGCAGCTGAGCCGGAGGAGACGTAGTACGGTCGAGCCGGAGCATCTGAGCAAGGAGGGCTGACTAGGTTTCTTCCTTATTCCGCCTTGACTTAGCTCAGTTGTAACGGCTACTCTACGCCTCTTTTACGCTCACTGTAGGTGGGTGCGGGGCAGGACCCATCTGCTATGGGTGTCACTATTTTTTCACTGTCATCTAGAAGGGATTCCTCGTGACGAGTGGCCATCCTCAACTGGTTGCCGCCATTGCAGCAGAAATCAGCGGTCATGGAGCGATTTCCTTCGCTCGCTTCATGGAGTTGGCGCTCTACCACCCGCAGTTCGGCTATTACATGCGCGCGCCCGAAGCCGGCACAGAACGGATCGGTTGGAATGGTGATTTTTATACCAGTTCAGACGTCCACCCGATTCTGGGACAGGCCCTGGCCAGACAGGCAGCGCAGATCGATAGGCTGTTGGGGTACCCGGACCCGTTCTTCATCGTCGAGATGGGACCGGGCAAAGGTCTCCTGGCCAAACATGTCTTGTCCCAATGTCAGCTTGCATCGAAAACCTTGGCCCAACGGCTTCGCTATGTGCTGATCGAGCGGAGCCCGGCGATGCGCGCAGCGCAGCAAGAACAGCTGTTGCCCTGGCAGCATTCTGGAGGTCTGGTGAGCTGGCTGGAGGACCTGGATAGCCTCGCGCCCGAAAGTGTCACCGGCCTGATGTTCAGCAATGAGTTGCCAGACGCGTTTCCCGTGCATCGGGTCCAGAAGGTGGGTCAGGCTCTCAAGGAAATGTTCGTGGAGATTCGGGACGGCCGTTTTGTTGCTTGCCTGCGCGATGTCTCGACGCCGGAGCTCGAAGATTACTTCCGACGCCTTCAGATCCAGCTTCCGGATGGCTATCGAACGGAGATCAACCTGGTGGCACCCGTCTGGATGCGGCAGGTTGCGGCAAGCATGCGTCGCGGCGTGGTCATCACGATCGATTACGGCCATTCGGCTGAGGACCTGTACGGGCCCGAACGAGCCAATGGCACGCTGCTGTGCTATTCCTCGCAGATGGCCTCTGAAGATCCGTTCGTGCGGGTGGGTCTGCAAGATATGACCGCACACGTGGACTTCACCACCCTGGCGACAGTCGGCGAGGAAGCTGGGCTGTCGGTCACCGGCTTCACCAACCAAATGAGTTTTCTCATGGGGCTTGGCGTTGAAGACATGATTGCGCAATTGACGCCGGAGACGCCGGAATTTCGGGCGGCTCTTCATTTGCTCAAGCCGGAGGGGATGGGAGGGACCTTCAAGATTCTCGTGCAGCACAAGGGTCTCGAGGCGCCGTCGCTTGACGGGTTGATTTTCAGACCGTTTTTTGGATCCGCATTGAGCCGTGGTATGGCAAAGGAACGGACGTTAACCGTTATTCGTTAATCGCAAGAGACATCTCCTCTGACGTTTAACGATTCACGATTCACGTATAACGTATTCACCGCGAATAACAAGTCACGTTTCACGGATAACGATGAGTAACGAAGCTGTTCCACTAAATTACCTGCCCATCCTATTGTTCATCGGCATTTCGATCGCGTTTGGCGCGATTCAGCTTCTCGCGGGGCGGCTCGTGCGCCCACATCGACCTTACCGCGCGAAACTTAATCCGTATGAGAGTGGGAGCCCCTTGTTTTCCGATGCACGTGTCCAGTTTCCGATGCGGTACTACATTATTGCGATGCTCTTTGTCATTTTTGACATCGAAGTGATTTTTATCATCCCCTGGGCCGTGCGCTTTCAATCCCTCGGTCTGCTGGGCCTGGTCGAGATGCTAGTGTTCATCGCGATTCTTCTCGTGGGACTCTGGTACGCATGGAAGAAAGGTGCGTTAGAATGGGATTGAGTGAGGATTTTAGCGGGTCCTGCCGGCGATCAGCCCAGCCGGCTTCGCACCCCGCCCGGTGTGGGGCCCCCGCTGCAGGCAGCTGGGCGCCCAGATCGCCGTCACCCGCTCAATCCCATTCTCAGAGTAGGGTAAGAGTGAGAGGAAGATGAGCGTTTTTGAACGACAGTTTGAGGCGAATATCATCACGACCAATCTTGATGCGGTCGTGAACTGGGCCAGGAAGTCGGCCCTGTGGCCGATGACGTTCGGCCTCGCCTGTTGTGCGATTGAGATGATCGCCAGCGTGTCGTCGCGGTATGACATCGACCGGTTCGGCGCCGGGGTCTTTCGCGCCTCGCCCCGCCAATCGGATCTCATGATTGTGGCGGGGACCGTCACCCGGAAGATGGCGCCGGTCATACGACGGATTTACGACCAGATGCCGGAGCCGCGGTATGTGATTTCGATGGGGTCCTGCGCCACGTCCGGTAATCATTACAACAGTTATGCGGTCGTCCAGGGCGTCGACCAAATCGTGCCGGTGGATGTCTATGTCCCTGGCTGTCCGCCGCGTCCCGAAGCGCTGATGGACGGCCTCATGAAGCTGCAGGAAAAGATCCAGCGTGAAAAGGTGTTTGTGAAATAAAAATGGCAAGAGGCCAGGGGCCAGAGGCGAGGGGATGATCCCGCCCATTGCCATGCGCCTCGCACCTCTAGCCCACATGATGATGCAACCCCTGATCGAAACCTTGATGACAAGATTTCCCGAGGCGGTACTGTCCGTCGAGGCGGACGCGGCGCGGTCCGAGGTGACCCTGCTGGTGGCGGCTGAGCGGATTCTCGACCTGGCGCGCTTTCTCCACGATGCACCGGACGCCTCGTTCGAACATCTGACGGATATCTGCTCCGTGGACTACCCGGAGGACCGGCAGCGGTTTGAGGTCGTCTACCACCTGCATTCGCTGTCTCACCGGCGCCGACTCCGCGTAAAGGCCCGGGTGTCCGAAGACGATCCGACGATCGCCTCGGTAACTTCCGTCTGGAAGGGCGCAGAATTCCTCGAGCGCGAAGTCTACGACATGATGGGCATTCGCTTCTCGGATCACCCGGATTTGCGGCGCATTCTGTTGCCCGAGGATTATGCGGAAGGCTACCCGCTGAGAAAGGATTTTCCCGCCGAAGGACGCGGATGGCGCAGCCAGTTCGAGTTCATCCCACGGCTCGACGAACCACCGGTCGAGCTTACCGAAGGCGAAATTCCGGAGCCTCAGAAAGAGGCGTTCAGGGCCGATATCCCCTCAGGTTCCCGACGTCGGGAAGAGCTGTTGCTCAACATGGGACCTCAGCACCCGAGCACGCATGGGGTGCTTCGTGTCGTCCTCGAATTGGACGGAGAGCGAATCGTCAAAGCGACGCCGGATTTGGGCTATCTGCACCGCGGCGTCGAGAAGCTTTGCGAAGGTCTGGCCTACATGCAGGTGATTCCCCACACGGACCGGCTCGACTACGTGTGCGCCATGGCGAACAACTATGCGTACGTGCGCGCGGTCGAAAAGCTGCTGGGCATTTCAGTGCCGGAACGCGCGGAATATATCCGCACGATCGTCGCCGAAATGCAGCGGATCGTCGGCCACCTCTTTTGGCTCGGCACCCAGGCGCTCGACATCGGCGCGATGACGGTCTTTTTCTGGACGTTCCGGGAACGCGAGGCTCTGCTGGACATGTTTGAAAAGCTCTGCGGCGCCCGGCTCACGTTGAACTATTATCGGATCGGCGGCGTGGATAGCGACCTCACGCCGGATCTGGTTCTGCGGCTGAAGACGTTTCTCGACACCTTCCCCGACAAAGTGAAAGAGTACGACTCACTTATCGCCGGCAACCGTATCTGGCTCGGCCGTACCAAACATGTGGCCGTGATTTCCGCCGAGGATGCAATCAACTTCGGATGCACGGGACCCGTGCTGCGCGGCTCCGGTGTGGCCTACGACGTCCGCAAGGCCGAGCCCTATGGCGTGTACGATAAGGTGGACTGGGAGGTGCCGATCGGCAAGAACGGCGATACCTACGACCGGTACTGGGTCCGGATGGAGGAAATGCGGCAAAGCGCGCGGATCATCAAGCAAGGTCTGGACCAACTGCCGCAAGGTCCGATCATGGCGGATGCCCCCCAATACATCCCCCCGCCCAAGCCGCTCGTGATGCGTGACATGGAAAGTCTGATCCATCATTTCATCATTTTCACGCAAGGCTTCAAGCCGCCGAAAGCGGAGACC
>DASTQE010000104.1:0-14445 GCA_035761895.1 Nitrospira sp.
CGTGGTTGGCTGGCCTTGGGCGGTCTCGGCCTCATGGCCTGGTGGTGGCAGGCTCGCTGGCGGTCGATTGATGCAGCTCAATCCATGCAGAAAGCCTCTGCTTCTTTCGCGCGCCGTTCCTTCGACGTGCCTGTGGCCCGATGACCGATCTGCTTGCCGCACGCACGCAGATGGCGATGTCCCTGGGGTTTCATATCATCTTCGCGGCGCTGGGGATCGCGATGCCCGCGATGATCGCAACCGCCGAATGGCGGTGGCTGAGGAAGGGCGACCGCGACGCCTTGGCCCTGGCCCAACGGTGGTCCAAAGGCACGGCCGTCCTTTTCGCCGTAGGCGCCGTTTCCGGCACGGTGCTCTCGTTCGAATTGGGCCTCCTGTGGCCGGCCTTCATGGAACGGGCCGGTCCACTGATCGGCCCCTTATTCGCGCTCGAGGGATTTGCCTTTTTTACCGAAGCCATCTTTCTCGGGATTTATGTGTACGGCTGGTCACGGATTTCGCCATGGATGCATTTTGTGTCCGGATTGGCGGTTGCGGCGAGCGGCATCGCGTCGGCATGGTTTGTCGTGACCGCCAACGCCTGGATGAATGCGCCCATTGGACTAGGACCGGAAGGAGGACCGTCAGCGCAGTTCGATCCCTTGGCACCGCTACGGCATCCGGTGGCCTGGCATGAAACCGGACATATGTTATTGGCCGCCTTTGCCGCCACCGGATTTCTCGTCGCGGGAATTCATGCCTGGGCGCTGCTGCGAGACCCGCGAAGCGGATTCCACCGGCTTGCGTTGATGATTGCGTTGGCCGTCGGCGGCGTTCCTGCCCTCTTGCAGCCGCTGAGCGGAGATTTAATCGCACGGACGGTGGCCGACCATCAGCCGGCAAAGCTCGCCGCGATGGAGGCGCTGTTCCAGACGGAACGCGGCGCCGACTTCATCGTCGGCGGCATTGCTGACACTGAGACACGCACGGTGTCCTATGCGGTGCGGATCCCCAAGGGTCTCAGTTTGCTGTTGCACGGCGACCCGCGTGCGGAAGTCACCGGCCTCGACCGATTTCCACGGGAAGATTGGCCGCCGGTGACAGTCGTGCACATGGCCTTCCAACTGATGGTCGCCTGCGGCCTGCTCATGACGACAGTGGCGGTATGGAGTGGTTGGCGCGCGCTGAGAGGATGGCGAATCGAGGATGACCGCCGACTGCTGTATGCCTTCATCCTCACGGCGCCGCTGGGCTTTGTCGCCATCGAAGCCGGCTGGGTCGTCACCGAAGTCGGACGGCAGCCCTGGATCATCGATCATGTCATGCGCACCTCGGAAGCGGTTACTCCGATGCCAGGGTTGTGGATTCCGATGGTGACGTTCTCAATCTTATATGTGATGCTTGCCGGTGTCGTCTGCTGGGCCATGTGGCGGCACATTGCGGCGACCGCTGGCCCACTTTCGCCAGCCTCGCTCAAGGAACCGGTATCATGAGGACCATCGACGCATGTCTTGACGGTCCCGAGGTAGCCAGCGTTAAAGAGCCGAGCCGGAACGTGCGCAATCGCGACCGTTAGATCGCAAGGCTGATCCATGGGCGCGCTGGAGTTATTTCTTGGCGCCTCGCTCGTCGGGGCACTGACATTTTACCTTCTCACCGGTGGTGCAGATTTCGGCGCCGGGGTCTGGAGCCTCTTTGCTTTCGGCCGCAACGCGCAGAAGCAACGGGCGCTGATCGATCATGCCATCGGGCCCATCTGGGAAGCGAACCATGTCTGGCTGATTGTTGCCGTCACCATCCTTTTTACTGCGTTCCCGCCCGCCTTCGCGGTTATTGCAACTGGCCTGCATATTCCGTTGTCTGTCATGCTCCTCGGGATTGTGCTTCGAGGCACCGCCTTCGCTGTCCGGACCCATGACATTACCTCCCAAACCGATGGGAGCAGCACGACGCCCGTAATATGGCGTTATGTGTTCGCCGGTTCCAGCGTCATCACACCGGCGTTGTTGGGCGTGAATCTCGGAGCGGTGGCCTCCGGACGGCTGACGGAGGTCAGCTCCACAGCATCGTTTACGGACCGCTTCATCGCTCCCTGGCTGGCCCCCTTTCCTTTGAGCGTGGGGATTTTGACCATCGTCCTCGTCGCGTATTTGGCGGCCGTCTATCTTCTCGTCGAGGCGCACGACCCCGACCTGCGGACCCTCTTTACCCGCCGGGCAATGATATCGTGCGGAGCCGTTGTGCTGGCTGCCGCGGTAGCCCTCTGGCAAGCCCGCAGGGGGGCGCCGGAAATCTATGCAGGCCTTCGTCACACCGTGATGGGGCCCTTGGCTGTTGCGGTTGCATTCGGCTTGCACCTTGGCGCGTTCGTCGCTCTCTGGAACGCGCGTGCATGGGCCGCGAGATGGTGCGCGGTTACAGGGGCGGTGGTCATGTTGTGGGGATGGGCATTGTCCCAGTTTCCGTTTCTGGTCGAGCCCCATTTGACCATCAGCAATGCAGCGCCTCCGCCGACGTTGCATGTCTTGGCGCTCAGCCTGCTGCTTGGCTCAATGGTGCTGTTTCCGCTGTTGTATTATCTCTATCGCATCTTCAAGGGTCGCGTGCTTCCCGGCGGCTAGCAAGCGCGCCTTTCACTGTTCACCGGCTTACGAAGGAGGTGTGCCATGTCTCCGACCGTCTTCCGTGTCCTCATGGGCGCCGTCGTGATGTTGGCCATTGCCTTGTCGTCGGTCACCATCTGGCATCAGGCAATCGCCCAAGGCCAAGAGGCCAAGCGCTATGTCTACAAGGTCGTCGACGTCCCGGCGGACAACACCTCGATGCAGACCATTCTGAATGAATACGGGGCCGCAGGATGGGAACTGATTGTCATCGGCATGGGTGATATGACAGTGCCACGCCTCGTGTTCAAGAAATAGTTGCGAGTGCCGAGACGAGACAACTTGTCTTTTCGAGGACAATTTGCGGGAGTCACTCACGCTCATTTAGGAAGTCACTCGACGAGAATCCGGCGATTTCTTTCTAAGCGCTTGGGACGGACGACGGTCTTGTGGTCTGCCTTTTGCGAGCAGAGCAACTACTATTTTCTTCTACACAAGGAGCGTTATGCATCACCACGATCAAACACCGAATGCACACATGCAGCACTGTTTCGATGCCTGTACCGCCTGTGCCCGCATCTGTGACCGTTGTGCCGATGATATGATCGGGATGGACAGCGGCAGCCACAAGGAGCTTCAAGACCTCTGCATCCGGCTGTGCCAGGATTGCGCCGATCTGTGTGCGCTCTCGGCACGGTGGATCAGCCGGATGTCGCCGTCCGCGGAATTGCTGTGCCGCGCCTGCGCCGAGATGTGCGACCGCTGTGCGAGCATCTGTGAGCAGCATTCATCGCATCATCCGCTTTGCGGCGAGTGCGCCGTCGAATGCCGACGCTGTGCCGCTGCCTGCCGCGACATGGCGGCAGCGATGGCCTGACCCAACAAGGAGGGAACTCCAATGCTTCAAATCAAGGACGTGATGACGCCTCAGGCTGAAGTTATTTCACCGGATGCCACCACCGAAGACGCCGCTTCGATCATGAAGACACTGGACATAGGGGTCCTCCCAGTATGCGATGAGGAGGGGCTGGTGGGAATATTAACGGACCGGGATCTGGTCGTTCGGGTCTTGGCCGCCACCCGCGATCCGAAGACGATGCTCGTCGGAGAGGCCATGACGCCCTCCGTCGTCTACTGTTTTGAAGACGATGACATTGAGCATGCCGCTGCCATCATGGCCGGCCAGCAGATCCGCCGGTTGCCGGTGCTCGATAAGAACCGCAAACTGGTCGGCATCGTGTCCATGGGCGATATCGCCGTGCATACGCAGGACCACCAGCTGACCGGAAAGGTACTCGAGGACGTTTCGCAGCCGTCGCTGCCCAAGCGAGGCGAACAAACGGATCAGGGAGGCGGATTCGGTCGAGCGGCGTGAACAAGAAGACCGTTATGGTGCGCGGTTCGGTCGCATTGCTCGCAGGCGTTCTGGGGGCAACCCTCGCCATGGGGCGGGTGATGCCCGTGAACGCTATCGATCCGCCGAGCCCCAGTCCGGGTCCGACGTTTCCGAATCCCCAGCCGAATCCGCCGCCCCCGGCCCCGATGCCGCCGCCCACACCGAGTCCGGGACCGACGCAGCCTACTCCATCGCCGGCCCCCAACCCTCCGCCCTAAAGGAGGATTGCCGAGTGCCGTTTCTCTCTTCGTTCGTACTGCCTCTCGTGGTCCGCGGTCTGATCATGGGGACCTTCCGGCGGGTCGTCCAGCGCGACAAGCCCGGCCGCTCCACTCTGTAGCAGGAAGGAGACGTTATGAGATCTCACACCGGATCCCTCACACCGATCATGACCGCTCTTTTGGGCACGGTGCTGGCGAGTGCGTTGAGCCAGCCCGCAGCGCGCGGAGTCGAAGCTGTGGAAGGGCCCCTTCACCTGGTGTCCGGGACGTTGCTCAAGCTCGATTTGGCAACCGGACGTGGTCTGTTGAGAACCGATCTGGGACGTCCGATCTACTTCGACGTGCCCAAGGCTTATCTCTTCGAGAATGTCATCGTGGGAGCGCGCATCGCGCTGCGGCTGGACGAGGAGGGCCGGGCGGTGAGGGTGATGGACACTTCCATCCCCGATCTGGTCACAGAGCCGGACCAGTCAATCGCCGCAAGCGCGAACGACGCCGTCGATCACCAGTGACAGTCACATGGCGGGATCCTCAGACGGGTGAGCGCTCGCGCTTAACCGTCCGTGTTCTCCTCGGAGTCCCATTCAACGACCGCCTTGAGCGGAAGATGATCCGACGCCTTGGCGGACAAGCGCGTCCGGTGCACAGCGATCGACTGCAGCCGTCCAGTGTGACGGATCCAGATACGATCCAGCGCCAGAGCCGGTCGGAAGGCAGGAAACGTCGGCAACGCCGGTGTGTGACCGAAGATGGCTCGAATGGCCCGCAGGGGACGACCCCACAGCCACCATTCGTTGAAATCACCCATCAGGACGCAGTTCGGCCTGACACACTCGAGTAGGCGCTCGACCTGAACCCTGCGCTCCCAGGGACGAAGCCCTAAATGGGTCGCGATGACCTGCACGGTGACTCCGCCGCATGACAAGTCCAAGTCAATCGCCCCCCGCGGCTCGTAGGCAGGCAGACTAAAATCCACCAGTCGGATCTCTCCCCGTTGACAGCGTGTGAAGACCGCGTTGCCGTGATGCCCTTTGCGTTCCAAGAGCGTCGGTCCGGCGATCACCTGGTACTTGGATTCTTCCCCGAGCCAGTGCGCGAGTTCAAGGCCGTGCCGATCAGGAGAATCAATTTCCTGCACGGCGATCACGTCGGCATCCAATTCACGGATGACATCGCGGATGCGCGAGGGATCGTATCGTCCGTCGCGACCGACGCAGCGATGGATATTATAGGTGGCAAAGGACAGCCGCATGTTAGGCCGCCCGCTCGACGTGGAGAGGATCCTGCGGTCGAGTCGACACCCACCGGCTCAACCCCCACGCAAGGAATACAATGCCCACGGCAATCACGATTAGCAGGAGAATGCTGCCGGGACCCGGATGACGAATCGTCTCGGTCACTTGGTCAAGGAATAGCGCGAGACTCACGAGCCCTGGCAGCTCTCCCAGCACGGTACCGACGAAAAAATCTCTCGTCCGGATGTGCGAAGCCCCGGCAACGGCATTGAGAACCGAAAACGGCGCGACCGGGATGAGGCGCAGCGCAACGACGGTCAGGATGCCTTTCCGGGCCAGGGTGTGACTGATGCGATGCACCCACGATCCCGACAGATGATCGATCAGCCGGCGCCCCAGCAGACGGCCGATGCCGAACGTGAGCAGCGCGCTGGCCGTCATGCCGATCAGCGCATACCAAAACCCCCACCACGGTCCGAACGTCAAAATGGTCACGGCGATCAACACCATCACGGGCATGACGAGCAGCCCGCCGATGAGAAATCCCGCGACCGTTACCGGCAGCGCAGTCGGCCCATTCGTCACCTCTTCGAGAGAATCGACCAGTGACGTTACGTCCATCAGTTCCCGCAACGGCGTCCACTGCCACAATCCCGCAAGTACGATCAGGGCCAGCAGCCCAAGAGAGCCGGTAATGACCTGGCGGAGGGCGGGCTTCCGACGTTCCGCCGGAAAGAATTGGACGTCATACGGGCGGCTCGGGTCGATAAAGGCTTCGTCGGGCACCACTTCGTTGACATCGGCCGAGACCGTACCGTCAAAACAAGCCAAGGATCTGCCTCCGCCTCGGAGCCGCTCCACCGTCCCGATCAAGGATCCATCCTTTTCAAGTTCATGGGCGACCGCATCGGGACTCACGTCCAGATGCTCCCCGAGCAATGTGTGGCGAAAGGCCGCAATTGCGCGGCGAATCGCCGGATCGCCTGCCGACACGATCGCCAAATCGCATTCCGTATCGAATCCCATCGAGCGATTGCTCAGATTGGCCGAGCCGACGCGAACGAAGTCGTCATCGATAATGCAGACTTTGCTATGCATGCTGATGCATTGGCCTCGAAGCTCTGGAATGCGGGGATAGTTGAGATTCAAGCGGCGGAAGCGGTCCGCAGCACGAAGCCGCTCGAGCACCCGTCCTCTGAGCACGTCCATCGTGTGCTGTTCGAGCCAGCCGTCGCTATTGGGATGCAGCACCATCACGATCTCGGGTCCTTTCGGGTCCTGCAACAGGGCGGCAAGACTGTCCGCGACCGTCCGGGACGTCAAATACTGTGTCTCGATGTAGATGAAGCGGCGGGCACTGTTGAGGCTGTCCAAGAACAAGGCTTCGACTTCGCCGATGGAGGGGCGATCTCCGAAAGCAGGCGCGGTTCTGGCAATGGCGACGGGAACGTTCGACAGCTCCGACTTCAATGCCTGGGGCCACAAGTCCTCTTGACGCCCAGGCTCGCTTGAGGACAGCGTCCGTCCCGTCGCGGCGCGCCAGCGGTCTTGCGCCAATTCCCCGAGCGCGGCGGCCACAGGACCACTCACGAGCAGCTGGACATCGTGGAATGGCCGACACGGGGCCTCGTCATTGAGCAACAGACGCTTCGGGTGGCTGGCCACATGACGGCTCGTGTCCCATCGACACTGAGCGAAATCCATTCCGCCGACGAATGCCAAGGCATCGTCGATGATCACCACTTTTTGATGGTGCGAGGCGCCGACCGGATGCGCCCCGTCCTTGTGGAAATGCAGCCGGCGATGCGCGGCCAACTTCGACGGCAGCCACCATTCCCGCTCCTTCCAGTAAATCATGTGGAAATCCCAGGTGAGCACGTAGATCTGCAGATCTCTCCTTCGCATCAGCAGCGCGTGCAGGAATTCTCCCAGCCGGTCCGGAAAACCGTCAGACTCCCGGTCAATCAACATGCTGATGCGGCTGTCAAAATCCCAACCGAGGATGATGATGTGATGGCGGGCCTGGATGGCGGCGGTCCGGAACGCCCGGAAATAGGCATCCCCGTCGACGAGAAAGGAGGCGCGCTCGGCGCGTTCAACCCGCCAGCAGTTGCGGCCCGGCACAAACAGCGACGATTCAGACGTTCGCCCATGGGAGGCCGTCCCTGTCGACTGAGGCGGCAATTCCGACTGCTTCTGTAATTTTTTCGCGACGTTCATCTTGCGGTGACGGGGAGATGTGCAAATCGAGTGCCCTTGCCCGGGGGAAAAACGTAAACCGCGTCACTCCCTGAGAAAGGGATTTCGCTGGCGTCGGGACAGCGGACCAGGTGTCCTCCGTCAGACATTTTGTCCGCCTTCTAGGCCGACCCTACTGATGCAACGACCTACGCCGGAGAGGAATCACGTGTGTAGGCGGGCTGTCGGCCGGGGTCTGTCTCTTGCACCGCCTTTCAACGGTCTTCGTGAGGAGCCCAAGCTTGAGGAATGCCTATGTCATCAAAAGATGTCCAACGTCCGCCGCAACAACAGTCGCGTCAACCCGGTCTGGAAAAGGACATGACACCTCGCCCTGAAAGCGAGGACCCTTCACAGGGCGGGAGTGGGAAACTCATGGACAAAGTGGCGCTGATTACAGGCGGCGACAGCGGCATTGGACGAGCCGTGGCTGTCGCGTATGCGAAGGAAGGTGCCGATATTGCGATCGTCTATCTCGACGAGCATGAGGATGCAAAGGAGACTCAGCGCCTGGTCGAGCAACAGGGCCGCCGATGCCTCCTGATCGCAGGTGACGTCGGGACGGAAGAGTTTTGCCGGGAGGCGGTCCAGCGCACTGTTCGGGAATTCGGCCGGCTGGATATTCTGGTGAACAATGCCGCTGAACAACATCCTCAGGAGAGCCTTGAACAGATCACGGCCGCACAACTCGAGCGCACGTTCCGCACGAACATCTTTTCTTACTTTTACATGGGAAAGGCCGCTCTGCCCCACTTGAAAGAGGGCAGTACTATCATCAATACGACATCGGTGACGGCATATAAAGGCAGTGCCCAGTTGCTCGACTATTCGTCGACCAAGGGCGCCATCGTGGCGTTCACGCGCTCGCTGTCCCAGGCGCTGGCCGAGAGGCAGATCCGCGTGAACGCGGTAGCGCCCGGTCCCATATGGACGCCTCTCATCCCGTCCACATTTCCTCCGGACAAGGTGGCCACGTTCGGCTCCGATGTCCCGCTCAAACGTGCCGGACAGCCCGAAGAAGTCGCCCCGAGCTATGTCTTCCTTGCGTCGCAGGATTCGTCGTATACGACCGGGCAGGTCTTGCATCCCAACGGAGGAACGGTCGTCAATGGATGACGCCCGCGGCGCAGGGCGTTCTACGTGAATGGCAAGGAGGATACTATGGCCAAGCGGACGCCGAAGAAATCGAAGAGTTCACAACCCCAGGATGCGGTCCAGCTGCTGAAGGCCGATCACAAACAGGTGCGCAAGCTGTTCGAACAATTTCACGCGGCATCGGAAGACGACAAGCGATCGATCGCGGCACGGCTGTTTACCGAGTTGGAGATTCACTCGAAGCTGGAGGAAGAACTGCTGTACCCCGCGGTGCAGTCGAAGCTTGAAGCATTGGACGACGAACCGCAGGGCAACGGCCTCGATGTCACCGACGACGGCGAGATCGACCCGGACCGCGAAGATGTCTTCGAGGACGAAATCGACGGTGCCGAACTCGAAGAGCTGGACGACGAAGGGGATGAAGAAACGGAGTTGGAAATCATCACGGCCGCCTACGACAGCCACGGCACCGTCAAGGAGCTGATCCAACAGCTGCGGACCCTTGATCCCAAAAGCAACGATCACCACGATCTGTTCATGGAGCTGGAGGACGTGGTCATCGAGCACGTGTCCGATGAGGAAGATGTCATCCTTCCCCTCGCGGCGGCCCAGCTGGACGTGCAGGCGCTCGGTCTGACGATGCAACAGCGTAAGGACGATCTCACGTCGCAGTCGTCGCTTGCCGCCTAAACAACGGCCGGGAGGAATCGGGAATGGCTGACATGGCGTTGTCTTTCGCCGATCATGGAGCATGGTGGAGCATGGACGATCCGGGCGCGCCCCCGTTTTCGGATCGCTCGTCATTGAGCCTGAGAGTCGCCCACTCTCAATGTCATGACCGCCCCACAGGCCCGTTCGACGAAAGACGGCACAGGCAGAGGAGTTCTGCTCCTCTGCCTTACCTCTCCTCCGAAGCTTCCCGCAGTCGACTCGTGCATGCGACGGCCGGGCCGGCCGACAGCTTGTCCTTTTGAGAGACAACTCGCGCAGCGTCAACACCCCGTACGGCGAGAAAATCCGCGGAGCACAGCCAATCCCAGGACACGTCACCTTCCAACCACTGGCCCTGCTCTTGCAAATTCCGGTGCGAAGTCGCTGATCACCATTTACGAGGAGTCTTTCTATGGATAATCAGACACAACACGAGAGGCGCCCAGAAGCGCTGCGCACGCTGCTCATCGGACGGCGTTCGACGTTGCAACGCGAGATCGATCATCTCATCGCGCAACATCGGGACAACCATACGCACTTTCGCGACAACTCGGTGCTCGATGTCGAGGACATGTCGCTGCGGGACGCCACCGGCGCCCAGCAGATTGCGCTTCTCGAAGCCCGCACACAGGAACGCATCCAGCTGGACGAGGCCCTTCGTCGGCTCGACGAGGGCACCTACGGCATTTGTGAAGATTGCGAAGCGCCGATTTCGCCGGCCCGTCTGCGGGCATTGCCCTTTGCACGGCGATGCGTCGCCTGCCAGGAACAGTTTGAGCTGTTTCAAAATATCATGCGCCGGGAAGACCGTGAGGAAATATAAGGAGGTGCCATGCGTGAGTCCAAATCCAAACACGATGACATGGAAGAACAGGACATGGAGAGAGACACAGAGGCTGCGGGGGATGTCTTCGAAATGCTGAAGACCGACCACCGACACGTGCAGGACTTATTTACCCGGTTTGAGGACGCCGACAAGCGCACCCGCGCCTCGATTGCAGACGAGGCCCTGACCGCTCTCGAAGTACACGCAGCACTGGAGGAAGAACTGGTCTATCCGGCCATCGCCGAGGTCATCGATGACGAAGAGACCATCAATGAGGCGAAGGAGGAACACCACGTCGCCAAACTGCTGATCAAAGAGTTGCGCAAGATGGACGCGGAGGAGGAGGGATTTGCCACCAAGTTCAAGGTTCTGGGCGAGTTGGTGGGCCACCATATCGAAGAAGAAGAGGGAGAAGTGTTCCCTCAGGCAGAGGAAGGCGGCTTTGAACCTGAAAGCCTCTCCGAGGAAGCCTCCAAACGCAAAGCCAAGCTCATGCAGAAATACGAAGGCGGAAAGAAGTCGTCGGGCTCACGACGGAAGAAGGCCGCTTAGAGCGAACCCCGGTCGCCGCCTTGTGGCCCGGATTCCTTGACGGAACTCGGGTCCCAAGGCCGGCGCGACCGGTCAGGCGCCATTGGCAATGCCAGCCGGTGGGAAAGACAGTTATGCATGTCGGAGACGTGTTGTTGTGGGGGCTGCTGGCCACCGGCCTCTTAACGACCCTCCTGCGCGCGAGCCAAGCGTTGCACCTCACCCGCATGGACACAACCCTCCTCCTGGGCACCATGGTCACGCCCGATCGTGACCGGGCAAAAGTCATCGGGTTCGTCATTCATTTTTTCAACGGCTGGTGGATGGCGCTGATTTATGTTCTCTTCTTCCATGCATTCGGCATCGCGACCTGGTGGTTGGGAGCGCTGATGGGAATGGCCCACACGGCTTTTATCCTGGTCGCCGTTCTTCCTTCCCTGCCGGGCCTCCACCCCCGAATGGCCTCTGATGCCACGGGTCCTCGGCCCACAAGAATGCTGGAGCCGCCGGGGTTCTTGGCGTTGAATTACGGCTATCGAACCCCGTTGGCCGTCCTCGTTGCACATATCGCCTATGGCACGGTCCTCGGCACGTTCTACCAAGTCTGAAATCAGTGACCAGTGAAGAGTGATGAGTGATCAGTGCTTGGGAGCTGACGGCTGGGGGTAAGACTCATTACGGATCACTGATTACTGATCACCCATCACTGCTTCGCTCCGAGCCGCAAGAGCGCGCCCAGATGAGCCACATGAGTCAGGGCAAGAGGAAAATTCCCCAGAAACGCGCCATCCTGGTGACGGATTTCTTCGGGGAATAATCCCACATCATTGGCGTGAGGCGACAGTCCAGCCAGGTGGTCTTCTGCTTCCTCGATGCGGCCGGCGGCGGCCAGGGCTTCGACCAACCAGAAGCTGCATGGTAGAAATGCGCCTTCCTCCCGGCCGGTGCCTTGCTCCGCGATATATCGGTACACCAGCGGACCTCGCGTCAACCACCGTTGGATAGTCGAGATTGTCGACGTCATCCTGGGATCTCGTCCGTCAATGAACCCCGTAAGGCCAAAGGTGAGAGCAGCCGCATCCAGGCGTGTCCCGCCCAGGACCTGCACAAAGCTGCGACGGCTCCTGGAATAACCGCTCCTGAGGACCGCGCGTACCAAGGCTTCGCGCGCCTGGGCCCAACCGGCTGTTGAAGGCCGCACACCCGACTTTCGCGCGAGGCGTTCGACCCGATCCAATGCCGTCCAACACATGACTTTCGAATGGACGTAATGTCGCGGGTGCCCGCGGATTTCCCAAATGCCATGGTCGGGATAGGGCCAGGTGGCGCAGAGCAGATCACCCACCTTCACGATCCAGCGCTTCGTATCCCGGTCGAGCTGATAGCCGGCATCGACAGAGAGCGCCAGCGTATCGAGCACCTCCCCGTACACATCGAGCTGTTGTTGCTGAGAAGCGGCATTGCCGAATCGCACGGGCTGTGATCGCCGATATCCCTCAAAGAGGGGCCAGGTCCGCTCGGGAATCGAGGACTCCCCGTGCACGGTATACATCACTTGTAGTTCGGGATAGGTCAAGGTCGTGGCGTGCGTCATCCACTCGGTGAAGGCGAGGGCTTCGGCATCGAAGCCGAGACGGAAAAAGGTATGGGCCGTGAAGGAGGCGTCTCGTAACCAGCAGTAGCGGTAGTCCCAGTTGAGGTCGCCGCCGAAACGCTCCGGCAACGATGTCGTGGGGGCAGCGACAATGGCGCCGGACGGTGAATAGCTGAGGAGCTTCAAGGTAATGGCGCTTCGGATGGCCTGGTCTTGCAAGGGCCCGTTGTACCGGCAGCTCGCCGTCCACCCCGTCCAATAGGTCTTCGTGTCCGCAATGGCCTCAGCCGCTTCGGACAACAAGGGGTACATGGCCGGGGCTTCCTCGGAGTAAGACAGCCACAAGGTGAACGACTCCCCTCGCGAAACCAGCGCGCACCCGCTCAATGTCCCGTGACCGATCTCCATTGGTCTGTCCACTGCCACAAACAACATGCGTCCTCCGAAATCAGCGCAATATCCGGCGCGGCCACGCTGCTGAAAGGACGGGACCGTCCGCCCGTCATCCGGACGCAGTTTGATGGTCACTGAAAACTCTACTGTTCCGTCCAGGCCTTCGATGCAGCGCATCAGCTGGCGCAGCGGATACCGCACAGCGGCTTGGCAGCTCTCGGCAGTGACTGGCATCAAGTCCGTGAGTTGCGCCCGGCCGTTATTGGTTTGGAATTCGGTCGTGAGGACCGCCGTGGCGCCCTGGTAGAAGCGTCTTGTCCGAAAGAATCCCGTGGGTTGAACTTCGCAGTATCCTCCACGATCCCAGTCCAGGAGTCGATTGAAGCACGAGGGGCTGTCGAAGCGTGGAAAGCACAGCCAGTCGATCGAACCGCGACTGGAAATGAGTGCGCCGGTCCGGCAGTCGCCGACCAGCGCATAGTCGTGAATGGGCGGGTAAGCAGTCAATGGCGGGCAACGCTGAATCTAAAGGGTGGGAGGCCCACGCTTCGAGACGTGGGATGCCGCCTGTCAGGTTTCGATGTCAAACCCGTCCTCCTTCCACCAGCGCCAGCCTCCGTCCAATTCCATAACCGGGAAGCCCTGCCCGGCAAATTGCACGGCGGCCGCTGCCGCCAAATGACACACCAATGAATAACAGTAGACCACGTTCGTCCGGTCCTTTCGCAAACCTTGGAGGCTTGCCCACCGGTCCTTCGGCAGATTGATGGCTCCGGGAATATGCCCTTGGGCATAGTCCTCGGCCGCCCGAACATCCACAATATTGACGCTGCCCTCTTTCATCATCCGTTCCAATTCCACCGGACCGGTGGTAAATGCCAGCTTGTTTTCAAAGAACTCTTTTGCGTTGACCGGATCCTGAATCATCGTTGTCGGCATAATCTCCTCTTCTTCCGCGCGCACAGACCACGCGCGCGTGCGAAATTCAGATCTCAATTTTCAGTGAGATGTGAGATCTAAGGTTGTTCTATTGGACCATCCCGTGAGGCACCTGGCGGCCCAGCTCATGCGCCTTGTTTTCTGCGTCCACCGCAGCCGCCCGGAGTTCTTCTGCCAGTCGACGTTTTTTTTCCACACCGGGATCATTCGGCCCGACCTCACGGGCCAACAAGTCCGCTTCGAGTTGTCGACGATCGGCCATTTCCCGCAGCGAATTGGCCTGTGTGCGATACTCAGCAGATTGCCGTGCCGCCTCTTGCTGAGGCGAAGCCCTTCCCGTGTCTCCTGTCTGTTGTCCTCCGGCACAAGCGGCGCTCGTCAGGAGAACGAGTGCCACCAGAGAGACTCGTGTATCCATGTTCGTCCCGCCGGCGTCTGCAAGAATCGTTACATGCTCAGCTCGCTCCGCGTCTGTAGCGCCCGCATGATGTGACTCCGCGAGAGCATTCCTTCCATACGCCCTGCCGTAATCACGGGCAACTGATTGAGGTCCTCGCGTCCCATTGTCTGAAGAGCTTCGACGACCAGCGTGGCCGGAGAGACCGACCGGATTTCATGGAGAAGATGAGCCGCCCGAATGACCGGTGTCTCATGCCATCGAGCACGTTCCACCTTGGCAAGGTC
>DASTQE010000105.1:0-9790 GCA_035761895.1 Nitrospira sp.
GCAAAGCTGGCAGCGATCACGCAGCGAAATCCTTGATCGAGCAAGGCCCACGGCGCATGTTCGCGGGAGGAGCCGCAGCCGAAGTTGTCGCGAGTTAGGAGAATCGTCGCGCCGTCGTAACGGGGTTGATTTAAAAAGAAGGACGGGTCGGGCGAGCCGTCCTTCTGCCTCCGCCAGTCGAAAAACAGGCCTTCACGGAGGCCGGTCCGTTTGATGGTCTTGAGAAACTGTTTTGGAATGATCTGATCGGTATCAACATTGACGCGGTCGAGGGGCGCGATCAGGCCCGTCATTTTGGTAAATGGCTGCATCTCTTTAATCCGTTGCGACCTCCGAAATGGGCGTCCTGAGTCGACACTCAGGACTCAGCACGGATAACTCCGCACTTCTCCATTACCGCCAGTGTCTGATGTCGACAAAATGTCCTTCGACGGCCGCAGCGACCGCCATCGCGGGAGAGACCAGATGCGTGCGGCCCCCGGCCCCCTGGCGGCCCTCGAAGTTGCGATTGCTCGTTGAGGCACAGCGCTCTCCCGGCTGGAGCACGTCGGCATTCATGGCGAGGCACATGCTGCAGCCTGGTTCCCGCCACTCAAACCCCGCGGCAGTGAAGATCCGGTCCAGCCCTTCCGCTTCCGCCTGCTGTTTGACCAACCCTGACCCGGGGACCACCATTGCCCGCACCGTCTTCGCAATGTGCTTGCCTTTGGCCAGGCTGGCTGCGAGCCGCAAGTCTTCCATCCGCGAGTTCGTGCAGGACCCGATGAACACGCGGTCGATCTGAATGTCGGTGATCGGCATGTTGGCGCTGAGGCCCATATAGGCGAGGGCTCGTTCCGTGGCTTGTCGCGTTTTCTCATCCGTGATCGTCTTCGGATCCGGCACCATACCGTCGACCCCCGTCACCATTCCGGGGTTCGTGCCCCAGCTGACTTGTGGCGCGATGTCTTCGGCATTCATGATCACCGTCGCGTCATAGGCGGCATTCGCATCCGTCTGTAAGTTCTGCCACGCCTTTACAGCCTGCTCCCAGGAGTCGCCGGTGGGGGTCAGCGGACGGCCTTTGAGATAGGCAACCGTCTTCTCATCCGGAGCGACCATGCCCGCGCGCGCGCCGGCCTCGATCGACATATTACAAAGCGTCATGCGGCCTTCCATGCTGAGCCCGCGAATGACGGAACCGGTGTACTCGATGACATACCCTGTCCCTCCGGCCGTGCCGATTTTGCCGATGATGGCCAGGATCACGTCCTTCGCGGAACAGCGGTCGGAGAGGACACCGTCCACGCGAATTTCCATGGTCTTGGGCCGCTTTTGCACCAGACACTGCGTTGCCAGCACGTGCTCGACTTCGCTCGTGCCGATCCCGAAGGCCAGCGCGCCGAAGGCGCCGTGCGTAGATGTATGCGAATCGCCGCAGACGATGGTCGTGCCTGGCAGCGTGAAGCCTTGTTCCGGGCCGATCACATGAACGATACCTTGGCGGATATCGCTCATGTTGAAGAGCGTGATGCCGAAGTCCCGGCAATTGTCCTCCAGGGTTTGTATTTGAATCGCGCTCACGGGATCCGCGATGCCGAGGCGGCGGTCCGTCGTCGGCACATTGTGATCGGGAACCGCAAGTGTGGTTCCAGTGCGTCGCGGCCGACGTTCGGCCAGTCTCAATCCCTCGAACGCCTGCGGAGAAGTGACTTCGTGTACGAGTTGCCGATCGATATATAACAAGGTGGTCCCATCCGCTTCTGCGCGAACGACATGGGAATCCCAGATCTTGTCGAAGAGGGTTTGGCCGGCCATACGAGCTCCAAATGACACGCTAGGAGGCGCCATTATACAGAGACTTCCCCTGGAATTTACAAGGGTGTTGCGCTTGCCCTGCCGTTGAGGACGTGGTATCCCGCTGCGGGCATGCGGATTCACGGGTCAAGGTCATGACCTCACGAGCGTGGTTGGATCCGGCGGTTGTGCATTGGACGCAGCGGTTGCTCGACAGTTATCGGCATTGGATCGGAAGGGACCTGATCGAGCGAACCGGCGATCCTGAGTTTCAGGCTCGAACATTGTTCGAGTCGCCGCTGGTCGTAGTGTCACACGGGACGGAAGTCGATCCCGTCCTGAATTATGGCAACCGGACGGCCTTGGATCTCTGGGAGATGACCTGGGAGCAGCTCATTAGGACGCCGTCGCGACTTACGGCGGAGCCGGTCAATCGCGCCGAACGGGAGTGGATGTTGGAACAAGCGCGAGTGCGGGGATTCATCGATACCTATCGAGGGATCAGAGTTTCAGGGACCGGTCGTCGGTTCCTCGTTGAGAATGCGCTCATCTGGAATGTGCTCGACGCCGGTCATCAGCGGATCGGTCAGGCGGCGACCTTCTCGCATTGGACCTGGCTGCCATAGCCGTCTGGATCGCAGCCTCTTAGTGGTCAAGCGTCGGAAGCGGGGCAGAGGCTGGCCGTCGACGACGATCGTGTCGAGGCTCATGGCCCGAGGCCTGATAGCGGGCTGGTTGAATCATCGTGTATCCTGTCGCTGTCCCTAGATATATGAAAAGGACGGGAAAGCAAACGCCCGCCTCGCGATCCCTCGTTGGCCTTGTTGCCGGTCTGCTTGGTTTGATCTTTTCTTGCCAGGAACAGACATGGGAATCGGCCATGGCGGCGGGACAGCAGGCGGTGCAACAAGGCAATTACGCCGAAGCCGAGCGCATCTACCAGGCCGCGGTCAAGAAGGCGGAAACTTACGGCCGTGAAGACCGCCGTGTTGCCGTTAGCTTGTCTCAACTCGCCCAGGTCTATGCCGGACAAGGCAAACATGTCGAGGCCGAACCTCTCTACCTGCAGGCGTTGAAGATCTATCAGGCCGTTCATGGCGAGACGCACGCTGATGTGGCGGCCACGTTGAACAATCTGGGAGTTCTCCATCGTATGTACGGACAGTATGCGGAAGCTGAGCCGTTGCTGATGCGGGCGCTGTCTATCAAAGAACAACTAGTGGGCCCCGACGATCCCGATGTCGCGCTGAGCGCCGCCAACCTGGGTCAGTTATATGTGGCACAAGGACAGCCCGCCAAAGCCGAGCCGTTCTATCGCCGGGCGCTTGCGATCAGACAAAAGGCGCTGGGGTCTTCCCATCCGGAGGTGGCCAAGACGCTCGAGGATCTGGCCAACGTCCTACGGAAACTCGGTCGGGGTACCGAGGCGGTCGCCCTCGATCTGCAGGCACGAGAGATTCGCGCCAAGCGGAGTTGAACCCGTCACGCCTTCCGTTGTAGCGTATCCTATGATCGATGAGGATCAGCGTGTCCCCACCAATTGGCGCATGAACGCAATGGTGGCGCGCGTTGTCGGCATTGTGGCCATCGCGCTCGGATTCGTTCTGGGCATGTACGGCCTTGATGAGCAAGGGGCCCGGTGGCTGCAGACCGCGCTGGCCTTGCTGGTCACCGGCATGCTGGCTCAAGGCTATGCGCTCTATTGCTCGGTCAAACGTATGCAACAACTTCACGATCGAACCAAGACATGAAGCTTGTTCGCAGGACGTTCGGCCTCCGTGCCTTGCTCCTTCTCCCGCTGGTCGTGACTACCGTGACCGCCTGCGGCGCTCCCTGGCGTGACGGATATTTCAAGAAAGGCGTGCACCGGCTGACGCAGGAGGACGTGTCCGAAAAGATGGGCCCACCCCATACGGCCAAGACACCGGCGCTCGGAGGCGATACGATTTGGACGTACCGCGTGCCGTATAGCGACAAAGACCTGGATCCCATGGATCTGTCCGGCATTACCAATGCCGCGAATGAGGCGGCGTCCTTGATCGGCAAGGCGGCGCAAGATGGCCCCAAGCCGACTCTCTACTGCTATCGTTATACCTTGACGTTCGACGAGCAAAAAATTCTCAAGAGCTGGAAACGAGAGGAGTGCGTTCCCGGCACACGAAATGCCTTGCATGCCGACTAAGCGGGCATGTCAGTCGTGCTGGATCACGACATTTTTACGACGAAACTCCTGGAGATCGGCCCCGGACAGGCCTCCCATCTCTACTCGGGACGCGTGACGGTGTTTCCCAACAGCCTGCTGTTCACCAACGCACTGGTCAAAGAAAATCCCAACCAGGAATACGGCCTGTATACGCTTACCGTACCGCTCGCGGCCGATGACGATTGGAAACGAGCGGAGATGCGACTGCTCGAGGCGGCCAAGCGTGAGTGTGCGCCATTCATGAGTGAAGCCAGCCGGCAGATGAAACTGCTCGAACAGCAGAATCTTCTCGAGGCCCCCTCACCGGAGCCTCGAATCACCATCCAGTTGTCGGAAGGGGGTCGTGTGCTGCTCGTCTTGCGGTTTCCGGCTCCGGACCGAGGCCGTTCCCGCATCGAACAGGCCGTTCTTCGCCGGTATCTGTCCGCTGTCTAGCGACCACGGTCGCGCGTCTCTTGACAGGGTGGGGTCCTCGTGCGACGCTCGACGCCCTAACGGTGCCGGATCCCGGCCCTCTTACCACTCTCAACGAGGAGGTGCGCTATGCGGGAATTGCTGATCGTTGCCTTGACGGCGGTGTGTCTGATGAGCGCGAACGCGGCCGTGCTGGCCGACGAGGCGACGCAGGCTGAGACGGACAAGATGAATGCCGATATGAAGGCTGAAAAGAAGGCCATGAAAGCCGAACGAAAAGCGAAAAAAGCGGAGATGAAGCAACTGAAGAAGCAACAGAAGCAGCAGATGAAGGCGAAGAAAAAGGAAATGAGAGAAAAGACCGGTGCGCAGAAGGGCGCGCCGCAAGCGCAAGGCCAGGAGATGAACGCCGCTGGTCAGGACATGAAACCCGCAATCCCCGATCTTCCTGCGCCTCAAGCTCCAGGCGCCCGATAATCAGAAGCCTGCCGACGAATCACCGCCATGAACGGCCCTCTCGCGGCATCCAACCCATCATCGCCAGGCATGGTGGCCTCGACCAAGACGATCACAGTCGCCACCTATAACGTCAACTCGCTGCGAAAACGGCTTCCGATCGTCGTGGATTGGCTGGACAAGCACAAACCCGACGTCCTGTGCCTTCAAGAAACGAAGGTGCAGGACAGCGAGTTTCCGCTCATGGCGCTGATGCGGTCAGGCTATGAAATCACCTACCGGGGGATGAAGAGCTATAACGGCGTGGCCATACTCACGCGAACCAAGCCGGAGTCGGTCCGGGCGGGGTTGGACGACGGCGGAGAGCCGGACGAACCAAGACTGCTGCATGTGGTCGTCGACGGCATCGCTATCATCAATACCTACATTCCTCAAGGGTACGAGATCGATTCTCCGAAATATGCGTACAAGCTCGAATGGTACAAACGGCTTCGCGCCTACTTCGAGAAGCATCTTTCGCCGATGCTCCCCGCGGTTTGGTGCGGCGACATGAACGTGGCGCCGAGACCGATGGACGTCCACAGTCCGGAGAAGCATCTCACGCACGTGTGCTATCACGAAGCCGCCCGGAAGGCCTATGAAGCGACGATGTCCTGGGGATTCCACGACGTCTTTGTGCGGCTCTATCCGGAGCGGCAGCAGTTTACGTTTTGGGATTACCGCGCGCCGAGTTCTTTGGATGCGAACAAAGGCTGGCGCATCGACCATATCCTCGCGACGGCCCCTCTGGCGGAAAAATGTCTGCGGGTCGAGGTGGACGTCGAGCCACGCCGAGCCAAGGATCCCTCCGATCACACCTTTCTCTGGGCGGAATTCGCCATAGGCTGACCGCCTGCAGCCCTTCTGGAGTCGTTCATCCGATCAGGGGAAAGGAAGATAAGAGAGCGGAAATGGCCTGCGAGGACCTCGGGCCGGATGTCGTTGAACAGCAGGGTACCACGTAGCTCAGGCGCTCGGGAGGGTTGGGTTAGGGACTGGCAAAATCAGTGATCGATGAGGCCAGAGGCAGATGTCGAGCCGCGGGAGCCGAACGCTTGCCACTTGAGCAGAATCCTAGGCAGAGCCGGATCAACCGCAAGCGCGACATCTACGACTGTCCTGTCCGGCGGAGCGCAAGTCGTTCACTCCAGCCAGACGAGGGGAAGCTAGGCTTACGCAGCATGCAGTGTTGTTGTCGTCGAACGGGTTCTTGCAAGACGGTTTTGTTCGATCAACGGATCAAGTACCAGTCCACAGTTGATGCACCGCAGTACGGTCCCATCCGTGGAGTACTCCGGCCGCGATTCGGCAATCATCAGTCCTTTGCATTTTTTACAGGTCATGGATGAACCTCCTGCTTGGTTTCCATCATTTGTGCGAGCGCCAATGTAGCAATGGAAGATTAACGGTGAGTTAACGGGCAGTTAAAAATCTCTAATGTTAAACCCGTGGTACATACATATGGTTCTCCGCGAGCACGGGAGTGCCAGAGCTAAGTGGAGACAAGTTCGTGAGTTTTGCTGGTCATCATGTGAATCGACATGGATGGCAGGGGCGCGCCTTGACCTTTCCACTTGTCAAGCCCTAACCTTACCCCGTTCAATTATAGATATGGAGAGGATCGATCGATGAGTGACGCAAGGGGTGCAGTGCTCGTGGTTGACGACGATGCTGACATGCGCGAAATGGTTCATGATCTGTTGAAGGACCGCGGACATCAGGTCGCAACGGCAGGAAACGGACCGGAGGCATTGAAACGTCTGGGCGAAGCCGATTATGAGGTGGTGCTAACTGATTTACGCATGAAGGGCATGGAAGGCATTGCATTGTTGTCGGAAATCAAACGGAGCTTTCCTGACGTCAATGTCATTCTGATGACCGCCTTTGGCTCTGTGGAAACGGCCGTCGAGGCCATGAAACACGGTGCGAGCGACTATTTACCGAAACCCGTCAAGAAAGACGAATTGATCCGGGTCGTCGAGCGCGTGATGCGCGAGGCCGCGTTGCGGAGGGAAGTGAGCCGGCTGCGCAAGGAAGTGCGGAAGGAATACAGCTTCCATCACATCCTGGGCAGGAGCAAGCCTATGCGCGCGGTCTTCGATCTCATTAGTCGCATCGCCGAGAGTCCAACCAACGTCCTGATCACCGGCGAGAGCGGCACCGGCAAAGAATTGGTCGCGAAGGCGATTCACTACAACAGCGATCGTAGGGAAGCGCCGTTCATTCCCATTAACTGTGCCGCCATTCCCGAGCAGCTCTTGGAGAGCGAACTGTTCGGGCACATGCGCGGATCGTTCACCGACGCCAAAGCGGACAAGCATGGCTTGTTTGAGGAGGCGCACAAGGGCACGCTGTTTCTGGATGAGATCAGCGAACTGCCGATCACACTGCAGGCCAAGCTTCTTCGGGCCATTCAAGAGAAGGAAATCCGGCGGATCGGCGCCACGAAGCCGATCTCCGTGGATGTACGGATCATCGCCGCCACCAACCTCACCCTCGCCGATGAGGTCAAAGGGAAGCGTTTTCGGGAGGATCTGTACTATCGTCTCAACGTCATCGAGGTAAAGCTGCCGCCGCTCCGAGACCGGCGTGAAGACATTCCGTTACTGGTCGACGGCTTTCTCAAGAAATGCTCGGAGGCGCGTGGCAAGGAGCTAAAAGGCGTTACTGAGGCT
Organism: Nitrospira sp.; assembly: GCA_035761895.1. Classification (GTDB taxonomy): domain Bacteria; phylum Nitrospirota; class Nitrospiria; order Nitrospirales; family Nitrospiraceae; genus Nitrospira_C. Next base: position 7,564 of record DASTQE010000105.1, read on the forward strand.
GCACTGGCCATGTTGATGGACTATATCTGGCCCGGCAATGTTCGGGAACTGGAGAATGTCATCGAGCGGGCGGTGACACTCAGTCGGGGAGAAAAGATCACGCCCGACGATCTGCCGCTTGGCGTCCAAGGTGCACGAGGTGATCGACGTGTGTTGGAAGAAGCTGCGGAAAAGACTTTGCCCCTCCATGAGATCGAAAAGGAGTACATTAAAAAGATTCTCGAGAAAACGGGAGGGAACAAGTATCAAGCCGCTCAGGTCCTTGGCATCGATCGCAAAACACTTTATCGGAAGCTGGCAGAAATCGAAGGCAACCCGCACCTCGAAGATTAACACGTTTGTGATCGTTCGGCCGGGATCGGTCTCATGAAATTTCCCACTGCTATGGTGACACGCATTGCTCCCGGCGTAATCCCTGTCCTGAGCATCGGCATCTTTGTTTTGGATCTACTGACGCCCCTTGGAATAGCCGTTTCGGTCCTCTACATTGTCCCCCTCCTTCTGACATTCTTTTCCACACGGCAGCGCGATCCGTTGTACTTCTGCTTTGCGGCCACAGTGCTGCTGTGGACCGACTTACTGTGGAAGCCGGCCGGGCCGCTGCTTCAGTACAGCGTGACGAACCGCGCATTGGGAATGTTCGTCTTGTGGGTCGTCGCCGTGGGGATGTTTCAGCTCAGGCGGATACAGTCAGAACTGCTGAAGGCAGAAATGACGAAGTCAAAGGCCATGCAGGACCTGCTGTCCGAGCGGCTCGAGCGATCGCACGCAGAAGGGTTGATGGAAGCGGCACAGCAAGCGCGGGCCTACGCGGAAACCGCTGTCATGGGAGCGGAGGCTGGGCGGCAACGAGCAGAGGAGCAATACCTCATCAGCAAGCTCAGACTGGAAGGCATCATTGATTCGGCGATGGATGCGATTATCAGTGTGGATCAAGAGCAGAAGGTCGTCGTCTTCAACGACGCCGCGGAGCGCATGTTTCAATGCTCCTCTCAGGACGCCATGGGTCAACCACTGGACAAGTTCATGCCGGCTCCTTTCCGCGAGGCGCATCGTCACCATGTGCAGGGATTCGGGCGATCGGGTGTGACGAGCCGAAGGATGGGGCAGCTCGGCACGGTCATGGGCCTGCGCGCCGATGGCGAGGAGTTCCCCATCGAAGCCGCCATTTCCCACGTCACCGTGCAAGGTAACAAGTTCTTTACGGCCATTCTACGCGACGTGTCCGAACGTACACGATTGGAGGAACAGCTTCGCCGTACGGAGCGCGTCGCAGAACTGGGAACACTCGCTTCAGGTATGGCCCATGAAATCGGCACACCGATGAACGTCATCCTGGGGCGTGCCGAGTATCTGCTGGATCGTGTGACGGATGAGCCGGTGAAGAAAGGTCTGCAGACCATCGTCGCGCAGGTAGAACGGATCACGCGGGTCATGAACCAGCTGTTGTCGTTTGCGCGTCGCAAGCCACCGCAGCCCGGGCCTCTTTGGTTGCAAGAGGTGGTCGAAAACAGCCTCGACATGTTTCGTGAACGATTGTCCAATCACAGCATTTCCGTGGACACGCAGATGGGTGCCGACTGTCCGAAGGTTCAGGCCGATAGCGATCAGATGAGCCAAGTGCTGATCAATCTGATCATGAATGCAGTCCATGCCATGCCAAAAGGTGGTACGTTACGAGTGGGGCTCGAGCGTGAGAGGGACATGGTAAAACTCACGGTCTCCGATTCCGGACATGGTATCCCGAAGGAAGTGGTCAGCAAGATCTTCGATCCCTTCTTTACTACCAAAGAGTTCGGAAAAGGAACCGGTTTGGGCCTGACGGTCGTGAAAGGGATCATCGAAGAGCATCAGGGTTCAATTACGGTGGAAAGTGAAGAGGGAAGGGGCACGACGTTTACCATTCTTCTGCCGAGAAGCGAGTAGGGACATCCGCGAGTCCCATCGACGCCAATTTACTCGTACGAAATCTTCATCGCTTCCCCTTTCCTTGCGGACAATTGTGATCGATCCTGCTTCACAGACCTCACGTCCCCTGCGATCAATGTGGTGTCTCATGCCTTCAGAAGAGCGGATGTGGTGCGACCCCAAACTGCAAGACCGGGATTGATTCACCGCCGACATTTCCGACAATCCGCCAGCGGCCGTTTTCTTTCTTCAAATAATGGATTTCCTCATACCAGCTGTCGACCGGCGACCGCAATGTCGTGTCTTTGGAGGTCCCCCA
>DASTQE010000106.1:0-11758 GCA_035761895.1 Nitrospira sp.
TGCGGATCATCCGGAAAGTGGAGCAGATCGTCCGAGAGGAGATGAACCGGGCCGGAGCGCAGGAGCTCTTGATGCCGATCGCGTCTCCCGCCGAATTGTGGAAAGAAACCGGCCGCTGGGACTACTATGGCAAGGAGCTGGTTCGTTTCAAGGATCGGCACGAGCGCGACTTTTGCCTCGGCCCCACCCATGAAGAAGTCATCACGGATTTGTTCCGGCGCGAAGTCCGCTCGTATCGCCAATTGCCGCTGAATTTTTACCAGATCCAAACGAAGTTCCGGGATGAAATCCGGCCTCGCTTCGGACTCATGCGTGGCCGCGAATTCATCATGAAGGACGCGTACAGCTTCGATAAAGATGAGACGGGAGCCCGACTCAGCTACCAGAGAATGTATGATGCGTATCAGCGCGTGTTCTCCCGTTGCGGGCTCAACTTCAGGGCCGTGGAAGCCGACACCGGATTGATCGGCGGAACCTCGTCCCATGAGTTTATGGTGTTGGCGGACACCGGAGAGGAAACGATCGTCTACAGCGAATCGGGCACCTATGCGGCCAACGTCGAACGGGCCGAGGTCCTGCCGCCTGATAAGGAAAGTCAGGAGGACCTCCGCCCACTGCGGACCGTGAGCACCCCCGGCTGCCGAACCGTCGAGCAAGTCACGAAGTTCTTGAACGTCGATGCCGCTCAGCTCGTCAAGACTCTGCTGTACTCGACCGGGACTGAAACCGTCGCCGTGTTGATCCGCGGAGACCATGACGCGAACGAAATCAAGCTCAAACGTCTCCTCGGTGTGACCGAACTGGAACTGGCCGGTCCGGCGACCGTGGAAAAGGTCACCGGTGCGCCGGTGGGCTTCGCAGGACCGGTGGGCCTCAAAGTGCGCATTGTCGCCGATCATGCAATCAAAGGGGCCAAGAACGTCGTGGTCGGCGGGAACCAGCCCGACACCCATCTCGTCGATGTCAACAGCCCGCGTGATTTCCACGTCGAAGAATTCGCCGATTTGCGTAATGCCAGGGCCGGCGATCCCTCTCCTCGGAACGACGGCGTGCTCAAGACCACGAAAGGCATTGAGGTCGGCCACGTGTTCATGCTTGGCACGAAGTACAGTCAGGCCATGAATGCCACGTTCCTCGATCCCAATGGCAAGGAGTGTTTGGCGGTGATGGGGTGTTACGGCATCGGCATCGGCCGCACGGCAGCCGCGGCCGTCGAGCAAAATCACGACGACAAGGGCATCGTGTGGCCGTTCCCCATTGCCCCGTTCCACGTCCATCTCGTTTCCCTTGGACAGTCGGCCTCAGCGGTCGATGCGGCAACCAGCCTCTATCAAGCATTGGGGGCGGCCGGCCTGGAAGTCTTGTGGGATGATCGTGATGAACGCGCAGGGGTTAAATTCAACGATGCCGACTTGATCGGGGCGCCATTCCAGGTGATCGTCGGAGACAAGGGTCTCGCTGAAGGCCTGCTGGAAGTGAAAACCCGCAAAACCGGGCTAAAAACCAAACTCGCTCCCCCCCAGATCCCAGCCGGAATTCTCGCCATGGCGTCGTCGGAGCTGTCCGCCTCCTGACACGTCCCTTGTTCGATGGCTCCTGTCATCGTTTCCGTAATCGCGAAAGCGCCTTTTCCTTGCCTTCCCGCCCTGTTGGGCTAGACTGAGTCTCGATTCACGGAAAGAACACGGGTGTCCTCAGAGGAGCTCACATGCAGGCCAAACCTCCGACGCAGAATTTGCAGGAACTCCAGCAAAAGGTCGAATTTGCGGAGCATGTGAAGCGAATCACCAGCCAAATCCACGCCGCGAACAATCTGGACCAAATCCTTCTCGATCTGCACAAAGATATCCTGAGCCTCTTTGATGCCGAGGACCTGACGCTCTTCGCCTTTGATGCGGACAAGAAGGAGATTTTTTACAAGGTCCCCCACATTGATACGATTGAGGAAGTCCGTATCCCGATTACCGAACAAAGCCTGGCCGGATTCTGCGCCAAATACTTGCGGCCCGTGAACATTGCGGACGCCTATAACATGGCGGAACTGCAAGGCATCCATCCGTCGCTCAATCACGACAGCTCCTACGACAAACGCACCGGCTTCAAGACCAAACAGGTCTTGACCTATCCGATTGTCGCCGACAACAAGTACCTGATGGGCGTGCTGCAGCTCTTGAACAAGAAGAGCGGCCTTCGCTTCACCCGTAAAGACGAAGAGTCGGTCGCCGAGGTCGCCAAGGCCCTGGGCATTGCCTTCTTCAATCTGAAAAAGGTGTCGACCAAAAAAGCGGCGACGAAATTCGACCTGCTGGTGACCAATGGCAAAATCTCCCAGAACGAGCTTGACAATGCGATCGCCGAGGCCAGAAAAAGCATTTCCTCGGATCTCGAAAGTATTCTGATCGAAAAGTACAAAGTGCAGAAATTGGATATCGGCAAGTCTATTGCGCAATTCCACAAGTGTCCCTACATCGAATATAGCGAGCGCACGCTCGTCGACATCGAATTGCTCAGAAATCTGAACGTCGACTATCTCAAGAAGAATCACTGGATGCCGCTCAAGCGCGACCGGACCGCCATCGAGATCTTGACGGACGACCCTGGGGATCTCGACCGTGTCGCGGACATCAAACGGACCTTCCCCGGCCTCAACATCCGATTTGCGGTCAGCCTCAGACGGGACATCGCCCAGTTCTTGAATTCGGCGACCGGTGGCGGCGACGGCGGCAATGGCCGCAAGCTGGACGAAAACGTTTCGGACATCTTGGGCGAGCTCGTGACCGAAGCTCAGACCGAAGCCGCGGAAGAACAAGGCATGGGCGGCGGGCTGGACGAGAACGACAGCGCCATCGTTCGCCTGGCCAATCAGATCATCGCTGATGCCTACCGGCAGAACGCATCGGACATCCACATCGAACCCTACGGCGAGAAGCGCGAGACGTTGGTGCGGTTCCGCGTCGACGGCGACTGTTTCGAATATATGAAAATTCCGCAGAGCTATCGGCGGGCGATCGTGTCACGCTTGAAAATCATGGCGAGCCTCGATATTGCGGAGCGCCGGAAGCCACAAGACGGCAAAATCAAGTTCAAACTCAGCGAGACCAGGGAAATCGAGCTTCGTGTCGCGACCATTCCGACAGCCGGCTACAACGAAGACGTGGTGATGCGTATTCTCGCCGCCAGCGAACCACTACCGCTCGATAAAATGGGCTTTTCCGAGCGGAACCTCAAAGCCATCAAGGACATCGCCGAAAAGCCGTATGGGATCATCCTCTGCGTCGGTCCAACCGGGTCAGGAAAGACGACGACGCTGCACTCGGTCCTGGGGTCCATCAATACGCCGGATATCAAGATCTGGACGGCGGAAGATCCGGTCGAAATTACTCAATACGGGCTGAGACAGGTTCAGGTGCAGCCGAAAATCGATTTTACCTTCGCCAAGGCCATGCGGGCCTTTCTCCGCGCCGACCCCGATGTGATCATGGTGGGAGAAATGCGCGATAAGGAAACAGCCGAAATCGGTATCGAGGCGTCCCTCACCGGCCACCTGGTCCTCAGCACGCTGCATACAAACAGCGCCGTGGAAACCGTGACCCGCCTGCTCGATATGGGCTGCGATTCCTTCAGCTTTGCCGATGCCATGCTCGGCGTCCTGGCCCAACGCCTCGCACGGAGGGTGTGCAAGGACTGCAAAGAGCAGTATCCGGGCACGAAGGAAGAATATGATGAAATACGTCAAGGGTACGGTCCGGAAGCCTGGGACAAACTCGGCATCCCGATGGACAACACCTTCCGCCTCTCACGGGGAAAAGGTTGTGAAAACTGCAACCGGAGCGGCTTCAAAGGCCGCGTCGCTTTGCACGAATTGCTGTTGGGAACCGACAAGCTGAAGCGGCTGATTCAGACGAAAGCCAAGACCGAAGAAATGGTCAGAGCGGCCATGGAAGACGGCATGACGACCCTCATGCAGGATGGCATCCAAAAGTGTTTACAGGGGCTGACGACCTTCAAAGAGGTTAAGGCCGTCGCCATCAAGTAACAGGATCCCGGCATCGACGCCGGGATCCCTCCTCTCTCACCCACGCCGCCCTCAGCCTCAAAACTCACATTTCACGCGGGAGATGTGAACGCGTCCTTATTTTCTGAGTTGTGACAGATTGCCGAGAAATGAGGGAACGTCAGGCGTAAGGGTGTGATGACCTGGCCAGGAACTTCTTGAGGCGGGTTTCAGCCGAAATGGTCATGGAAACAAATTCCAGTCCAATCAACTGATCGTTGATCCATCTGACGATGGCGTCCAACTGCATAGCCGTCACCTGATCGGGCATCCTGAAACTGACGGCCAGATGGTCCCCCGGACTCATCGCCGCCGTGCTCATGACCTTGGCGCCTTTGAGCGAAACGTCAACAACGACCCCTAGACCGTTGCGCTCACTGGCGGTCCAGCGCTTCAAGCCCAACAGAGAAAACGCACAGGGGAATGGGGCCGATACTCGGTACCGGGGATGCCGCCGCAGCTCCACATCTGCCTCACGTTGTTGTCCGAGTTGAGCCATAGACTCATCAGATCGATCGTGACGCGATCGAGACGAACTTCTTCAACCGGTCATGGGCATCCAAGGACAGCCGGCGAAACGCCAGTCCATAAAACTGATCTTTCGTCCAACGGACGATTGCCACGGCGATATCCGCAGAACGGATCTGCTTCGGGAGCCGGAAGCTCACAGTGACCTCGTCTCCCGGCTTGAGCGGAGCCTCCGTGCACACCCTGGCTCCGCGCACCGACAGATCGTACACCAAGCCCCAATTCCTGGGCGGCCTTCGCAGCCACCGGCGTGGACGGACCGGCGACAGGGCGCAGGCGAAGGGCGTGTGGATACGGACGCGCGGATAACGCCGAAAGCGATTGAGCACGGGTGGACGCGACACAGCTGACTCCATCGGACGTCCCTGCATGGGTCTACTCTACACAAGGATGGACGGATCAGATAATGATTTTTCAGAATTGGCGAGGGTCTGAGAGGGTTCGGGCCACAGGCGGGCTGCCTGTGGCCCACAGCAACACCTACCGGATCAGGACGCCATACGGTAAACCCACCTGCCGGCATTTCGTCTGGCTTCCGCCAGCGCTTTGGCTTCTCGTGCGGCCGCAGACAGCACAAGCCCTCCGAAAAAGACACCGCACAGCAGAACGGCGGCGGCTATGAGGTAGCCGATCGGAATGTCAGGAATGAACGGCCATGCACTCAAGCCCGTGGCCTCTGGTCGCATCGCCTCATCTGACGCCAACGATACCGCGCGGTCGTCAGGGGTCGCGGTACGGTCAACCGCGGCCATGAGACTGCCCAACTGATACTGATTGGCGGCCCAGGCGCCCTCCAAGCCCATTTTGGCCTGCGTCATGTGCACAATGGCCGACCCCAACTGTTCTTGGACTTCGGCCACTCGACGCAGATGTTCGCGACTCACATCGACAATCCATCGGCCGAGCACTGATTGCCAGGTCGACGCGAATTCCTGCTGCATGCGCCGCGCACGGGCTTCAGTGGCTGCGATCATGTCTTGGTTGTAATCCGAGAGATACAGGTCGGCGGACAACACACCACTGCGGATCCCTCGCTGAGTGAAATTCACGATGGCGCGGCCCATCACCGTTTGTACCCGGGCAGCATGTTCTTGGGGAACGGTCACTGCACGGTCCATCACAAAGGCGAACGGACCGCCGCGGATCGCCTGCAGACTGCGATGGGCCATCATGGCCTGATTCCATTCAGCTGTCGCCGATGCCGTGATTTGGTCCGTGCGCTGTTGAAGCAACTCCCGCTCGACGATGGCCCGACCCAACGCCGGTTGCAGCCAGGCTGCCTCCGTGGATGGGAGCCCCTCTTCGATCGCCCCCGGCTGCGGCCCGCTGACGAGGAACGCACCGCTGGTTGCGATCACCAGTGCCATGGCACCAAACACAATCGCGCACAGACCGACACCCACCAGGATATCTACGCTATTGAAGCGATATGACATACGAACCTCCTTTCCCCGTCGGGCAATGCATGCAGTGCTGCACCAAGCGTTGGCCGATTCGGGTGAAGCGATGTGAACGGAACACGACAAGAGCCTTGTAGTCGCTGGTGAGGAAGCATCGTCCTGCAGGGTGACAACGGATCAGGCGCGACTCGAAGGCAAGGAACAGTCTGAGAGGGAGGAGCCCGTCTGGTGAGAAGCGTACACCGGGCAGGTCCGCGCCGTTTGTTCTGAATACGACGGAGGACCATCTTGCGACCTCGAATACGAGGCGGCGAAAGATTGACGCGTGAAGCCTACGCCCCTTACGGGTTGAACGTCAAGGGGCGGCTGCTTAACGCACCCAGGGCGGCGGCGCAGTCATCGGAGGGGTCATCTTTTCAATCGGACCACTGGGACGAGTGGAAGGGTCCGGCCCCATGAGTGCGCCTTCCGGGCGCGCGTCGCGCTTCAATCGGACGACCAGACCGCCCATGACGTCCCACCGCTGGAAATCCCGTCGGGTGGCTTTCGGATGATGGTTATGACAATCCACACAAGATTGCACCAGCGCAAGGTCGGCTGATATCGCCTTGAATTGATCTCCGTCAACAAAGGTGGTGATCGACCGATCGCGGTTTTTCATGAGTTGAAGCAGCGCGTCCGTCTCGGCTTGCGTTCTGGGGAAATTGGCACGATTCACCGGCGTGAGACCGATCAACCCAATCTCAAAATTGTCAATCTGGTCGCCGGCGGCTTTGACAAATTGGGCCGGCAACGGAATGAAATGGGAATCCTTCTGCCACTCTTCGCTGGGCTGAATGCCCCCTTCCCTCGCATGTTCCACGACCTTCAGGACGTAGGCCGTCCGGAAGGCTTTGACCACTTCCAAAATATAACGAGCGGTCAGTTCAAATGATGGTTCGGCGGCTCTGATCGTCCAGTGGTCCACCACCAAACAGCAGGTCAACACGAGTGCTGCACAAGCAAGCTTCTTTTTCATGGGAAACGGCCTCCTGGAAGACGCCCGAGCCTAGCCGAACCGCTCTTGTGACGTCAATGAGCACAGACCAGGGCTCGCTGACTCAAATCCAGGGGATCTTCCCAGCTAGGAGGTACTCGGAACAAGGATAGGAACATAGAAGACGCATTGCACATCGACAATATGGCCTAAGGAGTTCACATGTGGATCCGGGCAGTCCTTTGTGCTCTTCTCTGCCTCCTGTCCGCCTGCGGGGGGTCAGACGGCACTTCCAGCACCTCATCTTCAGAGCCACCGCCTTCTACGTCGGATCAGGCCGGCCCCTGGCCGGTCACCGATCTGACCATCTACACGGCTGCTCACAGCTTGAACGGCACGATTATCGATGCCAGTCCGGACGACGCCCAAAACATTTGGGCTGTGACGCCGGATGCGCTGTACGTTCTCCGTCCAGGACAGGCCACATTTAGGCGTTTTACCGCTGCCGACGGCCTCCACGTCCAAACCTATACGGATCCGGCGACAGGACAGGTGACAGTCAGCGACATCACGGCTACAGTCGGCGGGCGCGCCAACGAGGTTTTCGTCGGTTACAGAGGCTATGAGGAAACCATCCCGCCCCCGGCGCCCCCGCCTTGCTGTGAGCCGAATGCTGACTTCAGCGATCCACGTTGGCACTTAGGGCAAGCGGACAAAGTCACATTGAATGCGGACGGGACGATTCAGGTTCGTCGATATGAGTTTCTCTGCGACATATCGACCAATTGCTGGGAGGAACGATCCACCCGACGAATGATCTTTGGACATAGCGGCACAGCCGCCGGTCATTTGTTCATCGGCTTCGATCACGGCTTTTCTCACATCTTCAACGACACGTGGGGCGATCACACTCACGTGCAAACCTTCTGGCATTACCCTGACGGCAGAGAAGTACAGCGCATGGGCAATCAATATGGCTTAGCGCTGTTTCCCAACGGGGATGTGCTCTCCGCCGGCGCGTATGGTGTAGGGACCCAACTCTGGAACCCCGATCCCAAAGCCTGGGTCAACGAGCGCTTCATTTGGGCCTTTACGACGTTCGGCCCAGCGACTTCGTATAATGCCGGCGAGCATGACCTCATCGTCCCGGAAGGATACAGGGAGGATAATCGCGGTGCCGCCGTCACACCCGATGGAACGGCCTGGTGGGTCAGCCCTCGAACGGGACTGTCAAGCTACAATCATGCGGCGGCCCCATTTAATTTTTCAACGATCCGCAACTATGCCAACGTCCCGGAACTCCCGGCCACCGGCCTCATGGACATCGCGGCGGATCCGGACGGCACACTCTGGATCGTCGATAGCGGGGGACGCTTGCTGCGATTCGATCCGACCGCTCTCACGGTACAGGTCTGGCCCGGGGTGTCGGGCGTCCGTCGCGTCGTCATGGACACGACGGTGACGCCACGCGCGCTGTACGTGTCCATGGGCAGCCAAGGGTTGGCCGTCATTCGGGCACGCTGAGAGAGCATCAGGCCCTTTCTGTACGCCTGCCGATGTGCCAGGGCCAGGGTGATTACTCCACGGTGAATTCGGTCGTCATCCCGTGAAGGAAATGAGGTCGACCGGTGACCGCATCAGGGACGAAGCAGATGAGCCCATATCTGCCGGGCTCGAATTCTCCGGTAAAGCGCAAGCGCTCCCCTTTGTCGATGCCCGTAATGCCACCCACCAATTCTCCCTGAGGAGGACCCGCCGCGCCCGGCTCGAACGAGGCGAGCGCATCTCTGACCGTGGCCCCCGGTGCCAGCCTGACCACAACGAGCTCATGGGGTTGGGTGCCATGGTTCATCACTTCGATGGTGTGAAACCCGGATTCAATTCGCTTTGAAAGAATGAACTGATAATCGACTTGTTTCACGGTGAGCGACGGTTTGGGCGTTGAGACCTTCGTCGGCTTTCCGTCTCGCACAAACAGCGCCTTCTGCATCCCCAGCGCCACGTGCGGCACGCCGTTTTTGTCGGGAATCCAGCACATCAACACATAGTCCCCTTCCTTTAGATGTAACGTGGCGGACGCCTGGCTGCCCGGCAGATGCGCATTCGGTCCTCCAGCATATTGCACCCATCCCGGCAGGCGGTTTGGATTCTCGGCGATGGCCGCACGGAAGTCAGCTGCCGATTTCCCCTGCAGCAACTTCAAGAACTGGACGTGGTGGAGATCCTGCCCGACATTCACGATCCGCACGGTCGTAAGACCGGCTGGAAGACGGTCGGGACCGCTGAAGCCGTAGTCATGGGCGGTAAATATCACTGGCGCACTACTGCCGGGCAACGCTGCGGCATGCCCGGAATTTTCCGCCCAGGCTGGCGCAGACGCCAGGGCAATGAACAAGACCATCATCGAAGCGTATAACGAGTTTCGCATGAGATCCCTCCTCTGTTGAAGCGCTCCACGTGAGGCGCTCGTGTCATGAGTTGTGAGGGTGACGGTACCACGGAGGTCGGCGACATGGTTCCTAAAACTATGCTAAGGTTTCCCTAAATCTTTCCTAATAGACCACATGATTCCCGAATCGATCGTCCATCTCCTGCAGACGGGTGTCTCGGTCATGGTCGGCACACGGGATGCGGCTCTCATGCCCGAATGCACACGGGCGTGGGGCATTCACGTCGGGACCGATCGTGGTACCGTGACAGTCTTTCTGTCCAAAGCGTTCGCCGGTAAGACACTCGACAACTTGCGTGAAAACGGCAGGATCGCGGTCACCTGCACTCGACCCACAGACCACATCACCTGCCAGATCAAAGGCCGCGTCAGGAGCATGAAGCCGGTCACCTCTGCCAATCGAGAGACGAGCCGGCAGTGGCACCGCGAGTTCATAGCGGAACTGAGGGCCATTGGCGTGCCCTCGGCACTGGGTGAAGCCTGGATCGTCGAACCAACCGTCGCCGTGGAAATGGCCGTCACCGATGTCTTCGATCAAACCCCCGGGCCCGGGGCGGGGGAAAAGATCGGTCGATGACAAAGACGCCGCTGCAACTGGAGGATTTGTGGGCATGCTTTCAAGGCATCGTTCCCGCGGCCTTAAGCACCTGCGCCGGAGATGGCACACCGAACATCACCTTTATCAGTCAGGTCTATTACGTTGACTCCGCGCACGTGGCCATCTCGTTTCAATTCTTCAATAAGACCCATCGCAATGTCCGCGAGAATCCGTTCGCGTGCGCGGTCGTCCTCGATCCACGTACGCTCCACGCCTATCGTTTTCGCCTCCGCTTCGATCATTCTGAATCGACTGGACCGCTGTTCGAGTCGATGTCGCTTCAACTCCAGGCAGTGGCATCCCATTCGGGAATGACCGACGTCTTTCGCCTGCTCGCCGCCGACGTCTATGAAGTGCTCAGTGTCGAACGCCTGGAGGGTTTCACGCGACTGCCCGTCTCTCCACCGTCCGAGCGTTCCTCGCGACTCTTTGTCGAATCGGGCCTCGTATCGCTGCGGGTTATCGCCGAGTGGCTGAACAAAGCCCAACTCCTCGATGAGGTCTTTCAAACCTCGCTGCAGCTCCTTGAGGAGCAGTTCGGCTTCCGGCATTCGATGATTCTGCTCGTGGATGAACGGAATGCAAAGTTGCTGACCATTGCCAGTCACGGCTATCAGGAGAACGGAGTCGGCTCAGAAATTGGAATGGGAGAAGGACTGATCGGCATGGTCGCGCGTGCGCGGCGGACCCTCTATTTGTCGGCCATGGATCACAGCTTGCGATACGCGCGAGCCGTGCGGGACCGCGCCGAAGCCATGGGAAGATCGGAGTCTATTGCTCGCGAAATCCCGCTGCCGGGTCTGCCAGACGCAGCCAGCCAGATCGCCGTGCCCCTGGTGACCCGAGGCCGTTTAGTCGGTGTCCTGGCAGTCGAAAGCAAGGATCCGCTCGCCTTTCTCCCCCGCGAAAACGCGCTGCTGACCACCATCGGCTTTCATCTCGCGGCTGCGATCGATCAACTCAGCCGCGAGACGGACGATGCGCCGATGGACCGGATCACAAACGCGCCAGCACCTGCGCCCCGCTCAGCGTCTACCCGACGCTTCACCTTTTTTCAGAAGGACGACTGCATCTGCGTGGATGGCGACTATCTCATCCGAAATGTGCCTGCCAGGATCCTCTGGCGGTTGCTGAAGCAATATCGAGACGAGGGGCGAGTGGACTTCACTAATCGAGAACTACGGATGGACACGTGGCTCGGACTCCCCGAGATCAAGGACAACCTCGAAACTCGGCTGATTCTGCTTCGTCGACGGCTTGAGCAGAAATGCCCGGAAGTCAGACTTGTCCAGCGGGGCCGAGGCCGTTTTGCGCTCGAAGCCGACGTGGCAATCGACCTATCCGAGAAGAACGCCTGAAACCGGAACTGACCGGGCCGCCATACTGAAAACAGCCGCATCATGTCTGTGCAGGAGCAGGCGGCGCTTCTACGTCCGCACTCGCCCACACTTTGCTGAACCGCGCCTTCACTCGATCAGCCTCATCCGCCCGTCCTTGGCGACGCAACGCCAACTCCAAGCCACGCAGCGACCAACCGTTGTCCGGAAACCGCTTCAGATCTTGCCGGAACGCCTGCTCCGCGTCGCCAGCCCGATCGCCCCGGAGCAGCATCATGCCGAGCTCCTGTCTGACTGGCACCGACCATTCGGGCGGCTCGCCATAGGTGAGCGCGTCCTCCAACCGCACAGCCTCCCGGAGGTGCGTGGTCGCCGTCTTGGTATCCCCCTTTGCCTCTGCCACATGCCCCGCCAGC
>DASTQE010000107.1:0-28211 GCA_035761895.1 Nitrospira sp.
TTAGTGAACTGCGCGGAGCGATCGTGTTGCTTGTCACGTTCATCGTGTTTTTGGTCATCATCGGTGTGCTGGCTCTCGGAACGGTCATGAAGCCAGGCCGCTGGAGCGAACGACGAAGCACATCGCTTTCTACTCAATGAGGCACACCCAACACCAATCGGCCCCAAATAGGCGGTGGCCTGTTACGCGATACTTGCGTAGAAACGCCTCCGTACCATGTCCCTGCAATACTGAGAATGGAGCCAAGAAGATTCAGCACCCAAGGAGGCGTCAAGTGAACAACACCATCCTGACCATGAACGGGGAGAAAACCATTGCGATTGTCGCGCATGACAACAAGAAGCAGGACCTTCTGGCCTGGGCGAAGTTCAACCGGGACGCACTGAGCGGACATATCCTTGTCGCAACGGGTACAACAGGGCGCCTGCTTCAGACTGAACTGGGTCTTCCGGTCACGCGTCTTCAGAGCGGCCCGCTGGGTGGGGATCAACAGATAGGTGCCAAGATCAGCGAAGGGGACATCGATGTCTTGATCTTCTTTTGGGACCCCCTGGAGCCGCACCCACACGATCCCGACGTGAAGGCGCTGCTTCGTATCGCCGTCGTCTGGAACATTCCCATTGCCTGCAACCGGGCGTCGGCGGACTTTCTGATTTCATCCTCGCTCATGCCCAAGGAATATCAGCGGCTCGTGCCCGACTACGACGGCTATCGGCAGCGGTTGGTGGGGCGGGACGTGGCGTAGCATGCGAACAGGAAGACCCCTAAACCCGATTGCCTAGAACCTTCGTTGCACGTCGTTTGAACAAACCGTCTTTGCATCTCCTCTTAGATCAGAGTGTACTGAGAACGGGCGACAGGCTTATTACAGACAGGGTAAGGGAGCGTTAAATGCTTCCAGTCGGATACCCGCCAAGTAAAACAGTTAACAGACAATTTACCTGCGCGTGATTCTGCCGGAATAGAGGCAGACTATTGTGGTCATATTCACAGGTAGGTGATGAGACTTCTTAAGGAGACTATTTGTGATGACGCAACATCTACTCATCTCGGGTTTCGAAATTGGTGTCTGGATCGGAATAGTGTATTTGCTGTACGCCATTTGGCGCGATCTGCGGAATGCTTTCTTGCGCTAGAGTTCCGTGGACGGACTGGTGCCATCCGTGGTGCACCTGGGCACGAAGGAGGATGAGGTGATGAACGCTACGTCGCTCGACGATCCAAAATCCTTGCCGCTTTCCGTCGACGAACTAGAAACGCGCATTCTGGCACATCTCAACGATGAGACGGTGATTGGTCTTGATGCGCTCATTGAAATGTTACCCGAATACAGCTGGAATCAGATTTTCCATGCAGTGGACCAGTTGGCGCGTCGGGGGACAGTTGTGCTGCGTCGCCATCGCTATGACTACACGTTGTTCTCCACGAGCTACGCAGCCTAACTCCGGCAAGCTGCATAGAAGTTCATATCCACGATCCTTCCTCATGTAGTCGACGCACCGAGGACCTTCTCAGGATACGACTGTCGAAGAATGTCCCCGGCGGATGAGGTTGACCTCCCAGAGATCATGCTTCATTGTCAGAAAGAACCGGCGTCGTCGTGTGACGGACGATCTTTCCTTCCACCATGTAGACGACCAACTCCGCCACATTCGTCGCGTGGTCCGCGATGCGCTCCAGGTATTTGCCGATGAAGGTCAGGCGAATGGCGCGCGTAATCGTTCCAGGATTTTCGATCATGAAGGACAGCAATTCCCGAAACAGCTGGTGCGTGAGGTTATCGACAAAGTCATCGTCCGCGCAGACTTTCCTGGCCAGCGCCGAATCTGAACGCACAAATGCATCGAGAGATTCCCGCACCATCCGCATGGTCCAATTGGCCATCCTCGGGATATCGATGTACGGCTTGAGTTGAGGCTCTTCGTTCAATTCGATGACTCGCTCACAGATGTTCTCGGACAAATCGCTCATTCGTTCCAGTTCTGTGGAGATCTTCATGGCTGTCGTGACGAATCGGAGATCGCGCGCGGCCGGAGCCTGAAGTGCCAGCAATCGCATGCAATTTTCATCGATGTCGACATCCAGGCTGTTGACGAGCGTGTCTCGTTCAATAATCCTAGACGCCAGGTCGACGTCGCGGTCCACCAAGGCCTTGATGGAGCCCTCAATTTGTGATTCAACGAGGGCTCCCATCCGCAGGATCTGGGATTTCAGTTCCGCAAGCTCTTGATCAATGTGGCGTTGCATCGCATCCTCCGGCCGTCCCTAGCCGAATCGACCCGTAATGTATTCCTCGGTCAACTTATTCGCCGGATTGGTGAAGATCCTCTCCGTTCGGTCACACTCGACCAGCCCACCCTCATATATAAACGCCGTATAGTCTGACACCCGTGCGGCCTGCTGCATGTTGTGGGTCACAATCACGATCGTGACCCGCTGTTTGAGTTCCGTCACTAACTCTTCGATCCGGGCCGTCGCCGTAGGATCCAGGGCGGACGTCGGCTCGTCGAACAGCAACATCTCCGGACCGGTGGCGAGTGCACGGGCAATACACAAACGCTGTTGCTGCCCTCCCGACAGATTAAACGCGAGATCGCGCAAGCGGTCCTTCACCTCCGGCCATAGCGCGGCATCCTTGAGCGATTGCTCCACAACAGCGTCTAAGTCTCTGCGCGTCATCGATCCGCGGATGCGCAACCCATACGCCACATTCTCATAAATCGACGTCGGAAATGGATTTGGCTTTTGAAAGACCATGCCGACACGCATGCGGATCTCGATCGGGTCGATTGTTTGGTCGACGATATTCACTCCGTCAGGGTAGAGCACGACGGCACCCGCATAACGATTCCCGGGATACAGGTCGTGCATGCGGTTCAGGCAGCGCAGAAAAGTCGTCTTGCCGCAGCCGGATGGACCGATGAGTGCCGTGGCATGCCGGTCGGCAAGGCCCAATGAGATGGATCTGAGCGCTTGCACCGTCCCGCCGTAATAGAAGCTCAACGCTTTCGCTTCGGCTTTTAGGGCGGCTGTGATGTGGACCTGCGTCGTCATCTCACCAGTGGATCCGTCTACGAAAACGCGCTCGTATGGTGATGGCGAGCGCATTCATCACCAGCGTCATCACCAGTAAGATCAACCCTGCTGCAGCCGCATTGGTGTGAAACTCGTCTTGGGGACGTGAGACCCAATTGAACATTTGAATCGGCATGACCGTGAAGGGGTCGAAGAGCCATTGGATCGAGATAAACGGAAACTCGGACGTCAGAGGCGGGTGGGGAAGAAAGGCAATGAACGACAATGCGCCGACGGTGATCAAGGGAGCCGTCTCCCCGACGGCGCGCGAGAGCGCCAGGATCATGCCGGTGAGCATTCCACCCATAGAGTAGGGCACCACATGATCCCGAACAGTCTGCCATTTTGTGGCTCCCACTGCATAGGCGGCTTCTCGAATCTGTGGCGGCACGGCACGCAACGCTTCCCGTGTCGCGATGATCACGATGGGCAAGATCAGCATGGCCAGCGTCAAGCCGGCGGTGAGAAAACTCTGCCCCAGATGAAACTCATAGACCAAGAGACCGAGGGCCATTAACCCATACACAATGGAGGGTACGCCGGCCAAATTCGCAATATTGATCTCTATGAGATCGGTCATCCAATTCTTCGGCGCATATTCTTCCAGATAAATGGCGGCCCCAACCCCAAGCGGTAAGGCTGCCAACGCAGTGAGCAACATGACGAGCACCGTACCGATCCACGCGCTCAAAATACCGGCCTGGGAGGCAAACCGCGACGGATAGGAGGTGAGAAACTGCCAGGACACCCGCCCGATGCCGTCATAGACCAATTGTCCCAATAATGCCAACAATACCAAGAAGACTCCGGCCATCGCCGCCAGACCTGCGAGCGCAAACAGGCGGTCGCGACGTTGGCAACGCACGAGCCGTCGTCGGAGGCGATCCTTGTCAGTAGACTTGTCGATAGCGCTTCTTAAGAACATGGCCGGCAATATTGAACACCAGCGTCATGAGCAACAACGTCAATCCAGTTGCAAAGATGGTTTGATAGCCGATGCTGCCATGCGGCAAATCGCCAAGACTCACTTGCACGATGTAGGCGGTCATCGTAGCAGCCGGCTCAAGAGGATTCCATGTCAGCGTCGGCTGCATTCCAGCGGCAATCGCAACGACCATGGTTTCTCCGATCGCACGGGACACTCCCAGCACATAGGCGGCCGTGATGCCGGAAAGTGCGGACGGAAACACGACGCGAAGCGCGGTCTGCATTCGCGTCGCCCCCAGCGCAAACGCACCCTCTCGAAGATGCAGTGGCACGGCTCGCATGGCGTCTTCACTGACCGAACTGACGTAGGGGACGATCATGATGCCGATCACGAGACCGGCACTGAGCATATTAAATCCGGGCAGCTCCGGCCACAGCTTCTGCAGGGCCGGCGTCACGAACAACAATGCGAAGTAGCCGTACACGACCGTCGGAACAGCGCTCAGCAACTCAAGCACCGGCTTGACCACCTCACGAGTGCCGCGCGTCGCGTATTCGCTCAGGTAGATCGCGATCAAACTGCCCATCGGCACCGCGACTGCGAGCGCGACCGCGGTGGTCACGAGCGTGCCGGAGACCAGCGGTAGTATGCCGTAATGAGGCTCTGAGAACAGGGGAGTCCATTGCCGATCGGTCAGAAACTCCCACAGGGATATGTGACGAAACAATCCTATCGACTCGTAGGCCAGCACCCCCACAATACCTATCGTGATTGCCACGGAGGTCAAGGCGGCGAACAACAAGAGCGACTCGATGGTCTTTTCCTTCACCTGTGTCAACAGACGCGAAGATAGTCGCCACGCTTCTGCTTTTTTCAAGACCGCCTCAGCATCCATGTGTTGTGCCTTACAACTTGGTTTCCCGTCGCAACAGGTCCTCGATTCTCAGACCAATGGTTGAGGCATCTTGAAACGCCGTCCCGAGTTTTCCATTATTGAAGCGGGCAGCGGCCAACTCGTACGCCTGGCGCGGCAGAGGGACATACTTCACTTGAGGAACGAGGATTGGAGCCTGTGTAATATAGAACTCGACGAATCGCCTGACCTCGGCCTTGCCCGCCGATTTCGCATTCACATAGATGAACATGGGCCGGGAGAGCGGCTGATACGCGCCGTTTTCGACGGTCTCCCTTGACGGGACTACCGGTCCATGACCACCATCGACCGCCAGGGCTTTCAAGCGCTTCTTGTTCGGCTCGTAATAGGCATAGGGAATATAGCCAAGAGCATGTTTGTCGTTGGCAATTCCCTGCACAAGCGTGTTGTCATCTTCGCTGGCTGTGTAATCTCCGCGACTTGCCTTGGCTTTTCCGACCACAGCCTCTGTGAAATAGTCAAACGTGCCGGAATCCGATCCGGCGCCGAACAGTTTAAGCGGCAGATCCGGCCACGAAGATCGAACCTGATTCCACTTGAGGATTCGTCCTTGGGAAGACGGATCCCACACGTGTTTCAGTTCGGCGATCGTGATCGAATCAAGCCATGTGGCCTGAGGACTGACGGCGATCGTCAACGCATCAAACGCGATAGGTAATTCGTAATACTGAATGCCTGCTACCCGACAGGCGTCCATTTCACTTTGAGAAATCGGCCGCGACGCATCCTGCACATCGCTCTCGCCTCGACAAAACTTTTTAAATCCGCCACCGGTGCCCGAGATGCCCACCGTGACCCGCACGGAACCGCGAGTCTCCTTCTGAAATTCTTCCGCCATCGCCTCCGTGATGGGAAACACGGTGCTTGATCCATCCACTTTGATCAAGCTCGCAGAACGAGCTTCCGCTGCCGGCTGCAATGCGATCAAGAAATAGAACGAGATCCAGAAGACCGTGCGTATCATGGTAAGCAGTTGCACCTTGAATACAGAGAACCGAGTTTACCCCTCTTCTCTTCCATCTGTGCTTGTCGATTGTTAACTCTTCGTAACATTTTTCAGATCGTACTTCGGGCCCTCCTGGGAGATGCCCTACGACAGGCCTTCACAGGTGCGTAATTGGCTGCCAATTGAAAGTTAACAAACCCGTAACAACGCGTTCACTCTTGCGCAATAGTTTTCCTCTAATGCTAGCGAGACATTTATGAAGAGCCGGTCACATCAATGGGAGGGCGTTTATGAAAAAACATCCGTGTGGGCTGCTCTTGTTGGTTTTGATGTCGTCAATGGTCCCTGTCGCCTTTGCACAAGAACCGCCTATGCCGGGCGTCGCCAATCCCAAGTCTCCAGGCCCCATCAAACCGTCTGAAGCCCCACAGACTCCGTCGGTCGATGCCACCTCACTTGAGGAACTGATGTTAGAAAAGGGGCTCATCACCCAAGACGATTACATCCGCCTCAAAGCGGAGCAGGAGCGTCGGACTTCAGAAACCGCCACGATGGCTGAGTTCACTGCCAGCCCGCGCTGGTACGAGCGGCTGCGTCACTACGGCTATGGCATGTTGCGGTACAACCAACTCGGAAATCCTAACGGGCAAGTGCGAACGTACCATGATGCCTCGGTGGGCGATGCGAGCAACGGCGCCCAGCCCGGATTCTTCTATCGCCGGATCCGATGGGTCGTCACTGGTCAAGTCTCCGAACATGTTGGCATTTTTTTTCAACCTGATTTAGCCAGTAACATCAGTGGCAACACCCACGCACTTTCAATGCGCGACGCATGGGGAGAATGGTATTTCGATAAGGATAAAGAGTACCGCTTTCGTGCCGGTCTCCAACGCGTTCCAGCGTCTTGGGACAACTGGCAGGCCTCCCGTCAGCGTATGGCGATCGATCGCGCCGACGCCACCAATTCCGGAGCGTCGAGCGAACGCGACCTTGGCGTATCCTTTCAATGGTCGCCAAAATTCGCGCAGCAACGATGGAAGCACATGATCGACTATCTGTACGGCGCCGGCGACTGGGGCATGGTCAATATCACTGTCTATAACGGGCAGGGCTTGAACGCGCAGGAAACCAATAAGGATAAGCACGTGGGCATTAGGCTGGCCTATCCATTCGAGCTGCCGGGAGGTCGTCTCTTTGAAGTGGGCATGAACGCGTATCGCGGCCAGTTTTCCGTGAATCGCGGCACGCCGGCGGCAGGCACGACATTATGGTCGACCTTCGACGCAGGACACACGTCAGGCAAATATCTCGACGAACGGTTGAACTTTTTTATCTACTATCCCCCGCAACCATGGGGATTTCTTGCAGAATATGTTGTGGGGCGCGGTCCTGAGCGTGATCCCGTTACCGGAGTGATTCAAGAACAAAGCCTGTATGGCGGATATGTTCAGGGTCACTATTCGTGGCAATACAGCGACACCGGGTTGGCGAACTTCTATGTTCGGTACCAGGCCTATAACGGCGGCCTCAAATTCCAGACGGGCGCGCCAAGCAACAACATGCAGGAAACCGAAATCGGCATCGCGTGGATGCCGGATCCACAATGGGAGATCACGACGGCGTATACCTTCACTGAACGACGCAACGCGTTCCAAACAACGCCAGGCACTGCAACAACGCCCGGCCGCCAGTTCGATGCGTACGGAAACTTGATCCGGCTCCAACTGATCTGGTTCTTCAACTAAGATCATGACGATACTCGAAACCATCCACACAAATTTGCTGACACCTATGCCGCTGTTTTTTGCGCTGGGTCTCATTGCGAAATTGATCGGCTCGGAACTCAAGATCCCGGAAGCGATCTACAGCGGTCTTGTCCTGTACTTGTTGACCGCGATCGGATTAAAAGGTGGAGCGGAAATTCATGAGGTGGGGTTCGGCTCGATATGGCTGGCGCTCCTCGCCGCGGCGTTTTTGGGTGCGCTGATTCCCTGTATCGGTTTTGTCGTGCTACGCAAGCTGGGCCATTTTTCCATACACGATGCGGCAGCGGTGGCCGGACATTACGGCTCAGTGAGCGCCGTCACGTTTGCGACTGCCTCTCAATTTCTCACAGCATTGAGGATCCACCCCGAACCATACATGTCGGCATTCCTCGCCATCATGGAGCCTATTGGCATCGTGGCCGCCATCTTTCTCGCACGAGCCGCCCTACAAGTTGAGACTACATCCGACAATGGTTGGATCAGGCCTGTCCTGCATGAAGTCCTGACGGGGAAGGGAAGCCTCATCCTTCTCGGCGCGCTGGTCATTGGATATCTCAGCGGATCTGAAGGCCAAGCCATGACGAAGCCCTTCTTCGTTGATCCCTTCAAGGGAGTTCTCTGCCTCTTCATGTTGGAGATGGGATTGTTGGCAGCCCAACGGCTTTCAGAGGTACGAATGGTAGGGGTGTTTCTTGTCTTGTTCGCGGTCTGCATGCCGATGCTGTACGGATTCTTTGGCGTCGTGACAGGTGGGGCGATCGGATTGAGCGTGGCCGGCGCCACGTTGCTGGGAGTCCTGGCGGCGAGCGCTTCCTATATCGCAGCTCCCGCCGCAATGCGAATTTCATTACCAGAGGCGAATCCCTCTCTGTATCTCACCGCCTCGCTCGGCATCACGTTTCCCTTCAATCTCGCAGTCGGGATCCCACTGTATTTTTGGTTTGCCAGCCGTCTATGGGGGGGCAACTGAATCTGAAGAGGGGTGCGTCAAGAGGGTCTCGAGATCGATTACGATGGTTTTGGCGGGATCTCCGTAGGCTAAGCGGTAGGCAGGAAACCCTGGATCGTCCCTCAGCTTGCGGCTCTTGACCCAAGCCTCGGTTGGATGAAATCCCACGGAGAAACGAAACGGCGAGATGGGAAGCAGAGGGTCATCCCGCGTATCCAATTCCATTGCGATGGTGTAATCCTGGCCCCCCCTGGGCACTGAGCGCCAGTTCGCGAGAATCACATGCAGTCGATTGCCGTCGACGAAGAGGCCGCCTGATGTGACCGCGCGGCTCTGGTGACCATCACTCACCAGCATATAGAAGGTCGCCAGATCTTTGGGTGACGCCTTCCGCAACGCTTCCACGAGGTGAGGGACCACTCTAGCGATCTCAGCATGGGTGAAAGCCGGTCTTCCTTCCTTGGATCCAAGGAAGCCGAGGCCAGTAATGGTGTCTCGCTCCTCAACCTGAATACCGCTGAGCACCTTGACCATTGCATCGGTCGTCATTGTGTAGGGATGGTTATGGCCCGTTTTGGTGTGCGCGTCCAGCATCAGCCGAACGTCAGTCATGGGCGAATCGGAGATCGCAATGGAGGCCGGCCCTTTGGAACAGCCGGAGAGAAAGATGACTGCGATCAACGTCCAATGACATGCAGTTCGCATACGCCACAGAGCCCTACCACTAAAAGAGCGGCCGATGCAAACACAAAGAAAAGAAACGGTACCTGAAAATTGGTCTTCAGGTACCGTTTTACGTGTGAAGAATCACTGGCGGAAGGCGGAGAGTAAGCGCTTATTTTCAATGACGGCAAGATTCTCGCTGACTTGCCGTGAGGAGAGCGGATAGATTCCTGCGCGAGCCACAGTTTCCTGTCCCTCACGACTGTTGATAAAGCGCAGAAATTCGAGGATCTTGGGATCCCAGTCTTCCTTGGGGTCTTTATTCACGTAGAGATACAAAGGCCGGCTCAGGGGATATTGGCCATCCATCACCGACTCAATCGACGGCGAAATTGCAGGGGAGCCCGGTCCTTCGCTGAGGGGTACCGCTTTGACCGCAGACGTCTGGAACCCGATCCCGCTGTAACCGATTCCCTGGCGATCTTTTCCCACCGCCACAATGATTGAAGCGGAGCCTGGCTCGGGCGTCAGACTCCTCTTAAACTCCCCCCCGTGCAACACGACTTGCTTGAAAAAAGGCAGGGTACCGGTTGAACGCTGATCCCGTCCATACAGCCGGATGGCCGCATGCTCCCATGTCCCATTCAACCCCAGTTGCCCCCATTCCCGGATGTCCTCTGAGCCGCGCTTTCGAGTGCTTGAGAAAATCGCATCCACCTGGCTCAGCGTCAGCTGGCTGATGGGATTGTCCTGATTGACGTAGACCGCAACGGCATCCTGGGCGATAGCCACCGCAGTTGGCGCATAGCCGTAACGTGACTCGAATCGCTTCAGTTCTTGTGCCGTCAACTGCCGTGACGAGGCCAGCAGTTGCACATCGTAGGCGCCAAAATGCCCCGCGGTATCGCCGTCGCCGCGCCGCATTGTGGAAATGCCGGTCAGGAACACATCCTCTGGGGTTAACTTGGAATCCCGCGATCCTTGGACGGCAATCTTCATTTCAGGATGTCGGCGGCGAAACTCCATCGCCAACTTGGCCAACACCGGCTGCATAGTGTCGGACCCGGCAATTGACATCCGGCCTTGAATGGAAGTTTGTGCCGCATAAGACTCCAACTTCTGATTGGCAGAGGCGGCGATTCGATTCACACTAGTTTCCTCCGCACCGACGGATGCGGCCAGCACGACCGTCAACGGCAACGCTATTAGAAGGGTCGTCCGCCGGCTTCGTAGACAGGATATACGCTCCATATAGTGATGACCTCCCTATTTGAGAATCAGACTGACCAGAAGCTAGCAGGGTGTTATATCGGCTGAGTGACAGCTCTGTTACAGAATTGTTAACTCTTGAAGGGGATTCGATGACGACGTTGAAATACTTAGAGGAACCGAAAATACCGCACGGTGCTGTTGCCCGTCGCTTCGTCACGCTGAAGCACGACAGCGCCTGCTTTGGTCGTCTCATTCACGGTCAACGACAGGCGGGCAGAAAAGATGTTGCTCTTGACCTCGTACACACCCAAGGGACGAAGTTCTCGCATGATATCTGCCACACTCGAGACCCGGTCCAACTCGACGATCGTCTTGTATGGGCGATTCTGGATGATCTCGCCCGCCGTCGTTTGTGAAATGCGCGGATCGAGCGCCTGCAAGACGAGCAGATCCGCGGTATTGATATTGATGCGGCTTTCACCGTCATGCGGGTACACCGTGACATATTGAAGCAGCTTGTCGACGATCTCGGGCGTCATGCCTTTGATTAATCGAAGTTCGCCGGGCGTTTGCAGGGGTGCATTGGCCGCGCGATAGGAGGGGCGCAATGCTTGGTAATAGACAGATTCGGCGCCGGCCGCCTCCGGAATGTCGTCGGCATCCACCCAATCCACAATGGCATCCACGAGATCGGGATTGAGCTGCAACAGCGCGAACAGCCGTTTTACCCTGAGCACCTTCGTTTTCTTGGCATTGGGGTCGGCGGCGGTCGCCAGATCATTCAAGTTCAGTTTGCTCCGTTCGTCCTCGATTTGGGCCGTCATCAATCCGTCCCCGATCGCATACTTCGTGATAGGAAAGGCCCACAGATCTGTGGTGGCATCGTACATCTGTCCGGTCTGCTTGTCGCGAAGATGGTCCTGCTGCAGGACGGCCCGCGCCGCCTGAACGGCAGCCCGGGTAAGCACGGTGGCTTTGAAGTTGTCCCGGAAGGCCGCGGCCTCACGATACTCACGGCGCGCGTCGGTATCGAACTCGAGAATCAGGGCGACCAGGAGAGCCAGAACGAGAATGGCGAGGAGTAAAGCGACGCCTCGCTCATCACGCATGGTGCGGTTTTTTTGACCATCCTGCATGAGAAGGAGGTTACCCTCGACACGGGACGGAGTTGAAACGATGAAGCTCGAGCGGTCGTTTAGGCCTTCGCATACGAGACGATTCGGAGCGTGGCATCGAGGTTGACGGGATTGTCGTACTTGGGCTTGATCTGAAGGTGATGCACTTGCACGTCGTAGGGCGCTTGCTCGAGCGCGACCAACAGGGCCAACAATTGCGGCAGTTGGACGCCGTCGAGTCGAAGGTCGACAGCGGTTTCCTGATAGCCATGTTGCGTCGTCCCCTGCTGCGGTTGCATGCCGACGATGCGGTCGCGAATCTGCACGGAAGCCGCGGCCTCCTCCATGAACGCCAGCAACGAAAATTGACCCTCACCGTTCGGCAGCCGCTGTTCCAACTTCGCAACGCGGGCCTGCTTGGCCGCATACTCTGCGGCGAGGGCGGACAGCTCCACACGTTCTTTGGATTTCTTCATGGTCTGTCGTTCGAGTTTGTCGATCCTGGCCAGCAATGGATCGACGATCAGCAGGAACAACAGGCTGGCGATGACCACGGCGCCGCCGATCATCAAGATCATGCGCTCGCGGGCCGCTAAGTGCCGCCAGCGTTCTTGAAGGACTGCCATCATGGCCGTTGCACCGTATACGTCAGGCGAAACACCACCTGGTTGGCCGCGGCGCCTACGCGCGTATCAGTGACTGAAATGCCTTGGAACAGCTGGTTCGCCGCAAAGGCCTGCTTGATTTTTTCCACAGAATCGAACGAATTGGTTTCTCCCTCCAGATGAACCGCCATCCCGTCCACCGTCAGCTCGCGGATCGTCAGAGGAATGCCCGGCGGCAGTTGTTTGGCCAGATCCGAGAGGTTTGCCAGCACGCTATTGCGGCTGTGGTCGATGACTGACAGGCTCTTGTCGAGTTGGGCAACGCGATAGCGGGCCACGTCGAGTTCTTCTCCCGGCGAAGCCCCTTCGCCGAAGGACTGGACGAATTGCGCCTGAAGCCCCTGTTTCACGTGAGTCAGCGTGGATTGTTTGACCCACACGCGCACCGAGAGATCCAGCAACGCCAGCACGGCCAAAATGACTCCGCCCCAAAGTGCCAGACGTCGGTCTTGCCGTGATTCGCTGGTCCGCGCCGAAGCCGCGTCCGCCGTGGCGGTCAGATCCAGTCCCAGGTCCGAACCGATCGCCTTGGGCTTCCAGCGCGGCCTGACGATTTTCGGATGGATGGCGAGTCCGAAGGCGATGGAGAAGGCCCGGGGACAATTGGCGCCAAATCCTTGTCGAGGTCCGACCGGCGTCAAGCCGAGTTCATGCGCGACGTATCCGCTGAGCTCCCGAAGCTTGGAACCGCCGCCCGAGACCCAGCAGTGTGACAGCCGCTGGTGCGCTGTTCCCTCGTAGGCGTGCAGCGAAACCCTCAATTCTTTGAGTAAGGGTTCGAGCCAGGCGTCAATCTCCTGCACCGCCATGGCGCGTTTACGTCGTTCGGCTTCCGCGAAACTGCACGCATAGCGTACGGCCAGCGCCTGAGTGAGATGATTCCCACCCCAGAGCACGGTACGGAGCACGGCCGGCCGGCCATCCTGTATGAGGCACAGCGTGGTTTTCGTGGCACCCACGTCGATGATCGCCAGATCACCCGGAACCTTCGCTCCTTCTTCCTGCAAGAACTTGGTCACGGAGTACAGCGCCATGCCGTCGACGCCCACGGCTGCCGGCTTCAAATCGGCGGCCGCGAGGAATTTGAGATGCTCGGCCATTTTGTCTTTGGGTGCGGCAGTGATAAGCACATCGGCGCCCTTCGCCTTTTGTACGGCTCCTGCCGGCCCTTTGGGCGGCAGCACGACACTGCCCATGGCCACGTCGTCGATGGCCATCGGAATCAGGTTCTCCACTTCGAACGGGACAACTTGTTCAAGTTTTGTCGCATCGCGAAAGGGGAACGATAAGGTGCGAATGAAGAGGTCCTGGCAGGGGAGTGCCGTGACAATGTCACCACTCCCATAGAGCCCGTTTTGCCACAAGAAATTGCGGAGCTGTCCGGCAAGACGAGCCGGCTCCGCCTGACCAGGCTTGCCGTAGGGCAACGGAAGATGGAAATATTCGACAGACTCGCGGCCCGACAACCGCCGGCGGAATCGCACGGCCTTGATGGCTGTCTGACCGAGATCCAAGCCCACGCACTCGGCTATCATCGCGTCAAAGCTACTCCTTAGGCCTTAGACCGCATGGATGGCCGTATCTTACAGGGTTAGCTTGGGATTTGCGACAGGCCCGCCAAGTTTGACGGTCAACGGCGTCCCGGGCGGAAGGGGCGGGATCGGCAGATTCCCGGCCTTCTGAGCCCATCCTGCACCTGCCAGCACCGTCACCGTCACTTCGAGCAGGCTCGCTTGCACGGGCTGCCGAAGCAGTAACCGGCCCTGAGCGGTAATTGTCCCATCAGGGCCATCGCCCTTGAAATCTGTAATATCGCAAACCGCGTCATGACAGGTCAGCGCGGCCGTCACACGGGAAAAGTTCAGGGAAGGAATGGCGGCTGGTCCCAGCGGTATCCGATCGAGCACCAAATCCTTGATCTCCGCCTTCCAGGACCCGTCGCCTTTGAAGGCAATCCCGTCCTTGCCGCGATTCTCCCACCGTTGGGTGACATCGGCCTGCAACAGTCCTCTTGTCACGTAGGGCTTGATTACCGTGGCCAGATCGACTTGATGCGCGTGTGCCTTCAGGGACAGTGGGCCGACAAACGACCACGAGGAGGCATTCACGGTTCCGGTCGCCCTGCCAGTGCCCGGCTGACCGCCGCCGGGAAATTGCACGACCGCATCCACCGCTTGATGGCCCATCAACAATCCGAAAATGCCGACGTTGAGCCGCATCAGTTGAACAGGAATGCTCGCGCCCCCCGGCTTTGTCCAGGTGAGGTCGCGCCATTCGACCGCAAGGGGAAGACCGGGAGACCACTCCGCTGCGCGAATGTCCCAGCCCGTCGCTCGAATGAATTCGGACAGCACCCTCGCTTGCAATGTCCCAAACGGGAAGGTGAGGAACAGAAAGAACAGCAGACTGGCGAGCGCTCCAGCCGCCCATGCCAGAGGCTCTTTCTTGAGCGTGAAGGTCGTCGGCCATGCGAGGCGAGCGATCATGACTTCACCCCGATGGATACCCATTGGCGGAACGTGCGCACGTCCTCCTCACCGTCTTGAGTCAAAGCTAGTTCAATGAGAATCGCACTCGGCGGAGATGTTCTGGTCCGACCGTCCCATTCATCCGTCCAGGCATTCGCCTGCACATCGTAATATCGAATGTTAAACCCCTTGACGAAGTTGGCTAGTTCGAATTGGGCGAGACTTTCGTCCGTCACACCGTAAATGTTGCGTCTGATGAATCGCAGCAGGCGATCGTCTTCCCTCGTATAGAGGATCCGAACCATCTCCGACTCTTGTATCGAATCCCCGCCGCGGAATTGCCCCAGGGTATTGAACACAAGCGTATCGGCCGGCTGCCCGTTCTGCGTCCCATTGAGGCCCATCAACGGTCCGTTGTGAACCGTGACCGCCGTCGTAAGTTCTTCGGACATGATCCGCAACGTGCTTCGCAAGACCTGTTCCCGTGCCGCAGCACGCCGGGCGCCATCGATGGCCGCCGTGCTCAAATACAACGACCCGAAGACCATGGCCGCAATGACCGCGACGAGCGCGGTCGCCAACAAGATCTCCACGAGCGTGAAGCCGTCTTCAGAATCCAGTCGTGGGCGCAAACACATAGGTGCTGGCCTCGAGCACTTCATCGGTCGCCCCTTGCTGCCAGAGAATCTGGATTTTCACTTCGCGAACGGCGGGCAACGCCGTCGTCGTGATGATTCGCTTCCATCGGTATCGATCAGCGCGATTCGCGATGTCGCCTGGCATCTGGTAGCCGGGAGGGGGATCGCGAAAATCCCCGGTTGTTTCTCCCACGGGATAGACAGGAAGTAATTCCGATTCAATCAGTTTTTCCTGAGCCAGCATCGTGGCCGCGGTAATGTCAGCCGCCCGTGAATGAAGATTGAGATCCCAGTTGCGCAGTCCCAAGAGTATCGGCAGAGCGAGAGCCAGGATCCCGATGGCAAGCAGCACCTCAAGCAAGGTGAACCCGCCTGCGTTGAATCTCTCAAGACACCTGCGGTGCATGACAGTGCTTGTCATCATGGGGAATGAATTGCGTTACTTTGGCATGCCGGCCGGAAATCCCGGTCGCGGCCCCGGGGTTACGCCAGCCGGAAATCCGGGTCTCAGGCCCGGAGTAATCGGCTGAAGCAATGGCCGGAGCCGGTCGGGAATGGTCTTGGGTTGTGGGGGGTCGATCCGGTGATCTGTCAGCCGGATCATTGATGTCACCGGTTCCACGAAGACGCCCATGATGTCATTGTTCACGTCCGTCAAATGCACGGTCGCCTGGTCGATACGGCCGTTCGGATAGAAGAACATCTCTATACGGCCTGACTCTTTTCTCGTGGCGCCAATCTGGATATCGGCAAATCGTATCGTTTCAGGCAGGATGATCGGCATCGCCCACGTCGGGTCGAGCGGGATTTTTTCTTCCTTGCCATCGATCACCATCGGCCAATACATGCCTCGGTCCATGTCGACATAGAGCCGCACGGTCTTCTGAGTCATCATCGCCATCTCTTGGAACGACTTCAAGGCACCCACCCACCGGCGTGCGACACTGCCGAGGTTGTCCCCGATTGAAATTCTGGGAATGACCAGGCTGAGCATTCCGACGATCAAGAACAGGACCAGCATGATCTCCAGCATCGTGAAACCCCGCGATGAACTGCCAGCCATCCCTTAATCCTTCTCCATATTCCAGTTGGTGATATCGGCGTTCACGCCTTCACCGCCAGCCTCTCCGTCCGTCGCATACGACGTGATCTCGTAATCGCCTTTGACCTGCCCATATTGCCCCTGTTGGACCGGAGCCGGGCTCAGATACTTGTAGGGATTGCCCCATGGGTCTTCAGGAATGTTGGGCAGATAGCCGCCCAGTTTCCATTTTTTCGGCACAACGCCGACCGAAGGTTTCTCGACCAGGGCTTTCAGCCCCTGCTCCGTCGTGGGGTAGACGCCGTTGTCGAGCTTGTAGAGCTGAAGAGCGCCTTCAATGTTCCGGATCTGCACCTTAGCCGCCGTGCGCTTGGCATCGTCCGTCCGTCCCATGATGCGGGGCACGACGAGGGCGGCCAGGATGGCCAAGATCGCCACCACCACCATAATCTCGATGAACGTGAAGCCCACATCCCCGAGTGATGAGTGACGAGTGATGAGTGAGGAGAAGGGATGAACGGGTTCTCTTGCCTTCATTGCAATACCTCCTTCTTTCATTTCACGACTCATCACTCATTACTCTTCACGCACCACTCGCTTACCGTACCATCTGACCCATTTCGAAGATAGGCAGTAGGATCGCCACCACAATGAACAGCACGATGACGCCCATGACGACGATCATTACCGGCTCCAGCAACGACGTAAATCGGGTGATCACCCGATCCACCTCGCCGTCATAGATCTGCCCGATGCGGCGCAGCATCTCCTCCATCTCGCCGCTTTTCTCGCCCACGGCGATCATGTGCGTGACGAGCGGCGGGAACTGGCCGCTCCGCTTCAACGGTTCTGCAATTGTTTCGCCTTCGCGAATGTTCTGCCGGGCGTCTTCGACCGCCTGTTCGAGCACGCGGTTGTTCATCACACGCTTGGACACGTCCAGTGCCTCCAACAACTGCACGCCGCTCGACAACATCGTGGCCAACGTGCTCGCCAGG
Source organism: Nitrospira sp. (assembly GCA_035761895.1). GTDB lineage: Bacteria > Nitrospirota > Nitrospiria > Nitrospirales > Nitrospiraceae > Nitrospira_C. Next base: position 17,400 of record DASTQE010000107.1, read on the forward strand.
CGGGAGATCGAGACCATGCGAGCCACCTGGCCGATCAGCGGGAGCCTGAGCAGCACCCGATCCATCACGATCTGGCCGGTTTCCGTTTTCTTCACCCGGCGGAAACCCCACATAAGCACGAGGATCATGCCCAACAGGACCATCCAGTAGTCCGAACAAAAACGGCTCACTTCCATCAACACGACGGTGGGCCAGGGCAGCGCCTGCTTGGAATGGGCGAACACCGCAGTGATCTTCGGCACGACGAATGTCACCAGAAAAAACAACACCAGCGTGCCGACGACCAGCATGATGGCCGGATAGAGGATCGCATTCGTCACCTTGTTTCTGAGGGCCAGTTGCTTTTCAAGGAACTCCGCCAGGCGGAACAAGATCTGATCCAGCGCGCCGCTGGCTTCACCCGCACGAACCATGTGGACATAGATCGGAGAAAAATCCCGGGGATAGCGTTCGAGCACGGCGCTGTAGGACGCGCCTCCTCGAATGGCCTCCCGCACATCCGCAATCAGTCCCTTGATCGCTTTTTTCTCCGTCTGGTCCATGAGCACGCCCAGCGCGTCGACGAGCGGCAGGCCGGCGACCAGCAACGTGGCCAACTGCCTCGTCATCAAGGCCACGTCGGTCACGGTCAAAATCTGGGATCGGCCGAGGCTGGCCCCGGAGCCCGGCTCGGAGCGGCTGGTGATGACTTTGGTCGCGCCTTCCTGTTCCGCCATTTCAGTGGGGAAGACGCCGTCTTTGCGCAGCTTGAGGCGGGCGACCTTCGGGCTTTCCGCATCGACAATGCCGGTCGCGGCAGCGCCGTCGGCCTTGTAGCCTCTGTATTGGTAGACCGGCATGCCGCTAGACCTCGACCTCTTGTTGCGTCATGCGCATGACCTCTTCGGTCGTCGTGATGCCGGCGAAGATTTTTTCCGCGGCTTCCTCTTTCAGCAGCACCATGCCCCGTGACACCGCCGATTGTCGGATGGCTGCGGCATCGGCCTTGTTGCCGATCAGCCGTCGAATCTCGTCATCCAACACGAGCAGCTCATGAATGCCGGTACGGCCGCGATAGCCCGTCTGCGTGCAGGCGGGGCACCCGGTGCCCCGGTAGAACGTCGGCTTGGTTTTTCCAGGCACAATCCCAAGCCTGATCAGCTCCTCATCGTCAGGCTGGTAGGCCTGTTTGCAATCGGGACAGACTTTGCGAATCAGTCGCTGGGCCAGCACGGCGACGACCGAGGACGCCACGAGAAAGGGCTCGATGCCCATGTCAATCAACCGGGTGGCGGCGCTGGCCGCATCATTCGTGTGCAGCGTCGAAAACACCAGGTGGCCGGTAAGTGAGGCGTGGATGGCAATCTCGGCCGTTTCCCGGTCGCGGATTTCTCCGATCATAATGACGTCTGGATCCTGCCGCAGAATCGAGCGCAATCCGGCTGCAAAGGTCAGGTTGATCTTGGGATTGACCTGCATCTGTCCGATGCCGAGCAGTTGATATTCGACGGGGTCTTCGACCGTGATGATGTTCTTGTCGGGAGCGTTGATTTCGCTCAACGCCGCGTACAACGTGGTCGTTTTGCCGCTGCCGGTCGGTCCGGTCACGAGGAGAATGCCGTGCGTGAGGCGAATGAGCTGTTGGATCGTGCGGAGCCGGTCCGGTGAAAAGCCCATCTCGGTGAGGTTGAGCAGCCGGTTTTCCTTTTCGAGCAACCGCAGCACCACGCGCTCGCCGTGCGAAGTCGGCAAAACCGACACACGGAGATCCACATCTTTACCCGCCGTCCGGATGGCGAAACGGCCGTCCTGCGGCAGCCGCTTTTCCGCGATGTTCAATCCGGCCATGATTTTCAGACGGGCGATGATACTCGACTGCAGATGCTTGGGCGGGGTGAGAATGGGATAGAGCACGCCGTCGATGCGGTAGCGGACGACCAACCCCCGTTCGAAGGATTCGAAGTGGATGTCGCTGGCACGCTGTCGGACGGCTTGAAAGAGGACTGAGTTGACCAGCCTAATGATTGGCGCTTCATCGGTGGCATCGAGCAAGTCCTGAGGTTCGTCCAATTCATGCGCGATCTTGTCCAAATTCTCACTCGCCGCAATGTCCTCCATGACTTGCTCGGCACCAGTGGGACTTGCAGCCTCGTCGTACGCACGATTGAGGCATGACATCAGGGACATCGTGCTCGTCAGAATGGCTTTGACCGGCATCCCGAGGAGGAGGCGCAAGTCGTCGAGGGCCGCGGTCTCCAAGGGATCTGTGGTGGCGACCACGATCGCCCCGTCATCAACTTTCATGGGCAGTACGCGGTACCGGCGCGCAAAATGGATCGGCACTTTCTTGATCAAATCATGATCGACCTGAGCCACATCCAGATGCGGCAGCCATGGCATGTCGCATTGAATGGCAAGCGCCTGTAGAAGCAGATCCTCTTCGATCGCTCTGATTTTGAGCAAGGCCTCGCCCAGGCGCCCGCCTTTGGTCTGCTGGATATTCAATGCTTCGAGCAGCTTGCCTTCCGAGAGCCCGAATTTTTGCTCAAGGATCGCCCCGAGTAAGGGTCTGGTTACAGGCATGTGTTTGGCCACCGGTTTCTCCCGTTCCCTGCTATTCCTGGGGTTTGTCCTACCCCGGCCGTGCGGCTCGCGAGCACGTAACTCCCAGAAAGATCATAAATTACTCCTGTCTCACCGGTACTGACAAGCCGCAAGGTTGGTGACGGCCTTTTCAAGGAGGATGCCCAGGGAACCGCTCTGACTGTGGCTGGTGAGAGAACGACCTCGGTGTCCGACGGTTAACGGATCTCGAACATCATGGTCGTGCGCTGATTATTGCGCAATACGTCGAGTTTCACGGAGTTCTCGTTACGTAGTTGCTGGAAGAGGGAGAGCATGGTACCGGGATCTTTGATCTCTATCCCATTGACCTGCTTCAGGATATCTCCGTATTGCAGTCCGATCTTTTCGTAAAAGCTGCTCTTCGCGATGTAGTCCAGGCGGAAACCGGTCATGGCGCCGTTGGCGAGGACAGGAACGGCCCGGGCTTGCGACAGCAGCTTGGGCAGGTCATTCAACGCCTGTTCAACCTCCCGCCGGTCCAGGACTTTCTTGATTTGCCCTCCAGCCATGGCGGCCGGAGCACGGGTTGACACGGCCTGCGGCGTGGCAGGCTTGTCTGAAAGCCCGGTAGCCAGTGGCAAGAATTCCTGCTGATTGCCCTGCCGAACCATAATCCCGCTGCGTTGGATTTCTGTAATTTCACCAATGTCCGGAATCTGATCGTGGAGCCTGAAAAACAGCTGTCGTTTGCTGGCCAGCTCCTCGATGATTGCGGAGACGCCCCCGCGGTCTCCCATCACCACACCGATCAACTGAAGCTTTGACGCAAGGTTCAATGGCTGCTGCAGAGGAACCCCGCCCATCGCGACGGGCATGCCGCCGACGCCGATGGTGGTGACGCCGACGGGGTCAGGCGGGAGCGGAAACAATCCACTCGTGCGCACTTGTTCAGCGAGGGCTGACGGCGAGCGGGTGGCAGAGCCGTCTTGATCCATGGCCCGCGGGACCCCCACTCCGGAAGGCACGAACAACGCTTCGGCGATCAGAGCATTAATCGTGTGAGCGATCAAAAACGTGACCCCAAGTACAAACACCAATATGATCGCTCGACGCGACGTCATGCTATCCTGGCTCCGATTGTGCTGTCTCTGCTGAGCGATATTGTAATGCGGTCCACTGAAGAGGCGCAATACATGCCGGTCTTTCCGCGAGAGGGAACGAATTTGCTGAAAATCCGGATCGCGTAAGTTGTAGGAGTCAGTGGACAATCCACCTGAATCGTTCCATAATTTCGCCAACTCTAAAGGAGAGAGGCACGTGAAGAAAGCGCTACTGACCGGCATCACCGGCCAGGACGGGTCCTATCTGTCGGAATTTCTGCTCAAGAAGGGGTACGAGGTTTTTGGGATTATCCGGCGCTCGAGTTCTTTCAATACTGGCCGCATCGATCCCATCTACCAGGATCCCCATGTGCCCCAGCGTCGCCTCCACCTGGTGTACGGAGACCTCAACGATGCCAGTTCGCTGAACCGCATCATCCGCACAGTGCAGCCGGATGAAATCTACAACCTCGGTGCCCAAAGTCACGTGCGGGTGAGCTTCGACATTCCCGAATATACAGGAGAGATTACCGGTCTGGGCACCATTCGCCTGCTCGAGGCCATTCGCGAATCTGGCCTCAAGCCCAAGTTCTATCAGGCCTCGTCCAGCGAAATGTTCGGCAAGGTGCTCGAAGTGCCACAGCGGGAAACCACGCCGTTCTACCCTCGAAGTCCGTACGGCGCCGCGAAAGTCTATTCCTATTGGATCACCGTCAATTATCGAGAAGCGTACAATCTGTTTGCCTGCAACGGCATCCTGTTCAACCACGAGTCGCCGCGCCGCGGAGAAACATTCGTGACCAGGAAGATCACGAAGGCAGCAGCACGCATCAAACTCGGCATTCAGAAAGATCTCTACCTCGGCAACCTCGACGCTAAGCGCGACTGGGGATATGCCGGAGACTATATCGAAGCCATGTGGCTGATGCTGCAAGCCGACGTTCCCGACGATTATGTGATCGCCACGGGCGAGACCCACAGCGTTCGTGAAATGCTCGAACTCGCCTTCGACCGCGTGAAGCTCGATTGGAAGCCTTATGTGAAGATCGACGAAAAATACTATCGTCCCACAGAGGTGGATCTGCTCATCGGTGATGCCAGCAAAGCCAAGCGAGAACTCGGTTGGACGCCCAAGGTCGGCTTCCACGAGTTGATCACCATGATGGTGGATGCGGACCTCGCCGCAGAGCGTGAACGGCTGGAAGGGGTGCGGAAACCGTAGTCATGGCGTCGTTCTGGCCGGACAAACGAGTGGTGGTCACGGGCGGGGCGGGGTTCTTGGGCTCGTTTGTCGTGGAGCAGCTTCAGGCGAAAGGGTGCCGCCAGGTGATCGTACCCCGAAGCCGGGACTACGACCTTGTGCACATGGATGCCGTGCGCCGCCTGTATGCGGACGCCAATCCGGACATCGTCATCCACCTTGCCGCACGTGTCGGAGGCATCGGCGCCAACCAGGCCAATCCCGGACGGTTTTTCTACGACAATTTGATGATGGGGAGCCAGCTCATCGAAGTGGGCCGGCAGCGGGCCATCGAGAAATTCGTCGCCATCGGCACCATTTGTGCGTACCCTAAGTTTGCACCGATCCCATTCAAGGAAGACGACATCTGGGCAGGCTATCCGGAGGAAACCAATGCGCCCTACGGGCTGGCCAAAAAAATGATGCTCGTCCAGTCGCAGGCCTACCGGCAGCAGTACGGCTTCAACTCCATTGTCTTGTTCCCGGTCAACCTGTATGGGCCGCGCGATAACTTTGACCTGCAAACCTCGCATGTGATCCCGGCCCTGATCCGGAAATGTGTGGAAGCGAAGGAGGGGAAGACCTCTGAGATCGTCCTCTGGGGCGACGGAACGCCGACGCGGGAATTTCTCTATGTCGAGGATGCAGCAGAGGGCATTCTCCTCGCCGCTGAACAGTACAATCACTCGCAACCGCTGAATTTGGGAACCGGCGAAGAGATCGCGATCAAGGCTCTCGCAACCATGATCGCGGCTGAAATCGGATACGAAGGCCGGATTACCTGGGATACCACCAAGCCGAATGGACAGCCGCGGCGATGCCTGGACGTCAGCCGTATTAAACAGGCGATCGGATTCCAGGCCAAGCATGCGCTCCGCGACGGACTTCGAAAAACGATTCAGTGGTATCACGCCAACCGCGATGCCCTGCGAGAAGTGCACTTTTAATGTCCATTGGGTACCACATATGGAATCTTCGCTCTTGGGATGCCCATGACGAACCCCTTGACCGGTAACGCTCTGTCTTTCCGACTTTTGGTGGCCCGCCCCTTGCTCGACGGAGGAAAGGTATGACTGGACCAATGGACACCGGACTGGATCCCGCAGAAAAGTATGAGCGGGGTGTAGCGCTGCGAAAAGCCGGACTCTTCGCCCAGGCCATTGAAGAATTCGAACAGGCGGCGATCAGCCGGATTTATGCGCTGAAAGCGTATGCCCAGATCGGCCTCTGTCATAAGTCCACGGGGCGGCACATGGATGCCGTCACCGCGTTTCGAAAGGCGCTGAAGGCCGGTGGGTCTGCGAAGGAAACCGTTCAGGTGCTCTATGTGCTGGGCCGTACGCTCGAGATGTTGGGACGCACCGAGGAAACGCTCGAAGCGTATCGATGGATCAGACGGGAAGACCCCGAGTATCGGGATGTCGCACAGCGCATTCGGCAATTGAGTTCGAAACGAGTGTCAGCCAACGGCGTCCCTCCCCCCAGGCCTTCATGGGTCAGCGGCGTGCTCCGATCCTGGCAAGGCCTGCTTCGATCGGCGAAGTAATCACAGGCTGGTGAGCTTCCTCATGGCGTTGTAGACCGCTTCGGGGTCGCTCAGTGGGGCCCAACCAAGCACCGCCGTCGAATCCTCCACATAGCGAATCGTTCTCATGCCGTTGAGCACACTGGTGATGCCTGGCGTGCTGGCAAGCACCCACAGGGCCTTTCGTGACATCGATTCCTTTTGTTTCGATTCGGGGAGCAAAGGATTCAGGACTGCGGCGACTTGTTGCATTCGTGCGCGGCTCTTCTCGGCGGCCTCTCGCCGAAACATCCCGAGCAATGTCAATAATTGTGGCACATACCGGTCCCTCCAGGCTTCCCACTGCTCCACCGTTGTTCCCTGAACCACCCGAGGGATCGCCTGCAGCACCTGGTTCACATGCGGCGCGATCATCTGATGTTCAATCTGTTCCCAATGCTCCAACCCTTGAAGACGGCTGCGCACCTGGGCCAACTCCTCGGCCCAATTGAAAAACTCTTTCGGGTGCGTCCCTTTTCCGCCGTAAGGAATTGCCGGAGCCAGCGTGGATCGGTATTCCTCTTCCAGTTCGCTCACGGATCGCAAGGTGGTATCAATGCTGCCGGCTTCTCCCTCGAGTGGAAGGTCGGCAAGACGGAGCATGCCAGTCGACGCAGTCGGCATGGCATTCAGCGGGCGATTGACGAGGACGGCAAGATCTTCCTGCCGGGCCAGTTCCAAGACTGTCTTCTCAGAGTGCCGTCCGCTGTTCGGCCGGCTCCAGAGCTCGTGTTCGAACAGATTCATGGGACATTGGAGTACGGCGAAGTGATGGTGCGGCAGCCCAGAGGAGGCAGCGGCACGGGTGGCCGCCGACAGGAAGCGAACCAAGGAAGTGGATTCAGGATCCTGAGCGGCGCGGCCCACCGTGTTTGACGAGACACCGTACCAACCAATGCGACCGGCAGCCACCTGACTCTCTAAGTATGTGAAGGCCTGCTCGACACGTCCGTAAAACCGCTCGCGGATTTCAGTCAGGTCACGTTCGCCGCGTTGCGCCGCTTCGGACAACATATATTCCGGATTGTGCAACAGGCACACATCGAGCGTGGCCAGCCCCAGTCGGTCCAGAGAGGTGTCGAGTTGATCAGCAAGAAATTCGGGATGGATGCAATGCCAGATCCCTTCGTCATATTTTACCATCTCAGGATAGGCACGACCGGACCGCTCCCGGGCTTCCGCCTGCTTGAGATTGTCGCCCTGAACATAGCCGATCTTGGAGACGACGATGATTTCGTCCCTGGCAACATCGTTCTTGGCCACCGAACTGCGGAGGACAGATCCAACAAGGCGCTCACTTTCGCCGTCCATATAATTGGTGGACGTATCAATCACGTTCACGCCGGATTGAAGCGCTGTGGCAAGAGCACTTCCGTGCTCCGGATCAGTAGTATCGACCCGATAGCAGCCGAATCCCAGGCGGGACCCCGTCCAACCCGTTTTGCCGAAGCGCGTAAAGCCATGTTCGTACCGCCCGTCCGGCCGCGGCTTGTTGACCACGCGCGCGGCATATCTCGCGGTGCCTTCGACGGTAGCGTTTCCTCCCAGCTGCCGACCTTGCAGCTTGAGTCCACCGGCCGCGTCGCGAGAAGGCTTCGACGCCTGTCGCAGCGCGTCGGCGACGGCCAACGCGTCGGTCAACGGCTGTTGGCATGAGAAGTTACGGCAAATGTACAACGCAGCCCGTCCACCCACGGTCTGCTTTCCCGCAAGCAGTGGATGGGGCGACGCGCCATCTCCACGATGGCTGACGGCCAGAATACGGTTGGGCAGATAGATCTCTCGCACGGCATCCTCAATGGCGATGAATCCGGGATCGTTCGGCGCTCCGACTAACGCCAACTCGACAGGCCCTTCGGTCAGAAAGTCGACGACGGCCAAACTCTTGGCAAACCCACGCGGGAATCGTGTCAACTGTTTCCCGTAGGCCCGTACGGCACCCACGGCGGCCTCGCGAAAATCCGCACGATCACAGTGGAAGGACAAACGAGCTAGCAGCATCGCCGCCACGGCGTTGCCGCTCGGAGTGGCCCCGTCCGCGCCTTCACGTCCGCGCACGATCAACGCCTCGTGTTCCTCGGCCGTGGTAAAAAAGCCTCCCTGATCGGCATCCTGAAACGAGCGAATCAGGCGTTCGGCCAAGCCGCGGGCGGCCTCCAGATAGCGACCATCTCCGCTGGCTTCATAGAGATCGACTAACCCTTCTCCCAGGAAGGCGTAATCCTCCAGGACGGCGTCCAGATGCGCTCGGCCATTGCGGGACGTTCGAAGCAGGCGATCATCGCTGCGATGCACCCGCAACAGAAAATCTGCGGCCTTCCGCGCCGTATCCAGATAGTCGGATCGGCGCAAGACGCGAGCGGCTTCCGCCATGGCCGAGATCATCATGCCGTTCCAGGCCGTAATGATTTTATCGTCCAGCCCTGGAGGCACCCGTCGCTTTCGCGCCTCGTACAGGAGAGGGCGCACCCGACGCATCGTGTCCCTGAGGGCATCCGTGGTTACGTTCAACTCGCGCGCGACGGCATCGAGCGGACGCATGCGGTTGGGAATGCTTTTGTGCTCCCAATTCCCCTGCGACGAGATGTCATAACAGGCGCAGAAGCGGCGCGAGTCCTCGTCGTTGCCGACCGCTCGAGCGACCTCCTCGGGCGTCCACACGAAGAATTTGCCTTCCACACCCTCGGAATCCGCATCGGTGGCACTATAAAAGCCGCCATCCGCATGGGTCATCTCCCGGCGAATGTAATCGAGCACTTCGGTGACCACGTCCCGATAGGCCGTGTCACCTGTCACTTGGAAGGCTTCCAGGTAGGTTTTCGCGAGCAACGCATTGTCATAGAGCATCTTTTCAAAGTGGGGCACGAGCCATCGCTCATCCGTCGAGTAGCGCGCAAATCCCCCCCCGATGTGGTCGTAGATCCCGCCGGCCGCCATGGCATCCAGGGTCGTCCTGACCATCTGCAGGGCCATGGGATCTCCGGAGCGCCGGTGGCACCGGAGCAGAAGGGAGAGGCCGGCGGCAGGAGGAAATTTGGGCGCCGCCCCAAAGCCTCCAAAGCGTGCGTCGAACTCCTGCTGATATTCCGGAATCACGGCATCCAAGACCTGCGCACTGACTGCAACCGGCGCCGGAGTCTGCCACTCGCGCTGTAACCGAACCGTCAGATCTCGAGCCTGATGTCTCACTCCACTGGCATCGCGGCCCCACACGTCGGCAATCTTCTTCAACAGATCCGGAAATCCCGGACGGCCCCATCGTCCCTCAGGCGGAAAGTACGTGCCTGCGAAGAATGGCTGTTGTTCCGGTGTGAGAAAGACCGTCATCGGCCAGCCTCCTTGGCCCTGATTCATCGCCACTGTGGCGGCCATATAAATTTCATCCAGATCGGGGCGTTCCTCTCGGTCCACCTTGATGCACACGAACCAGCGATTCATGAGTGCAGCGATGGCCTCGTTTTCAAACGATTCGCGTTCCATGACGTGGCACCAGTGACAAGCGGAATAGCCGATCGATAAGAGGATCGGACAGTTTCTTTGTTTCGCAGTTTCTAGCGCTTCCGGACCCCAGGGGTACCAATCGACAGGGTTGTAGGCGTGCTGAAGGAGATAGGGGCTCGTTTCATGAATGAGCCGATTTGGCTCGCGCGGCGAGAGAGCAGTGGACATAGATCACGGTAGCACCGTGGTCGGAAACGGGTCAATGCGGCCATCAGGGACAACAAGAAAAGCTCTGCGAGGCCGGTCGTCGGCGTTTCGTTCATCGGCATCGGGCGAGGAGCTTACTTGGGCTGAAGGAATTCGACTGACAAGGCGCTAACCCCTGTGGGTTGTCAATTGACCTGAACGGCTGCCCACAGCGCACCAGCGACGTCCTTACCTTTGCCTGCTATGGTATGGTTATGAGAGCTCGGGCTGGGAGGCCCTGAAGCATTGAATGACATCGGCCCATACTCAAACTATCGCCTGACGGTTCGACTCGAACTAGCCAATAAACCAGGCATGTTTGCAAAGGTAGCATCGACGCTCGCCGAGGAGGGAGCGAACCTCGGCGCTGTGGATCTGGCCTCCGCAACGGCGGAGCGAATGGTGAGAGACGTGACGTTCGACGTGCGCGATGAAGCCCACGGTGAACGGGTACTGGCCAAACTCAATGACATTCCTGACGTCACCGTCCTCTCCGCTTCCGACCGTATCTTCCTGCTGCACCTTGGAGGCAAGATCCAGGTCAGAAGCAAACTGCCGCTCACCACACGCAACATCCTTTCCATGGTGTACACACCTGGGGTCGGGCGCGTCGCTCAGGCCATCGCGCGGGACCCATCCAAAGCGTTCGCCTTTACGACCAAGTGCAATAGCGTGGC
>DASTQE010000108.1:0-15749 GCA_035761895.1 Nitrospira sp.
ATCGGGGGAGAGGTCATTCCTCTCGACTGGACACCCGGAACAGATTCCCATTTCGGCATCCTGCGCCGGTTTCCTATCGGTCCGATCCTGGGCATCACACCGTTCAACTTCCCCTTGAATCTTGTCGCCCACAAAGTCGCGCCTGCCCTGGCCGCGGGAAATCCGATTCTCATCAAGCCGGCGCCGCAAACGCCTCTGACGGCGTTGTTGCTGGGAGAAGTGGCGCTCGAGGCCGGTCTTCCCCCGGGCGGCCTGAACGTCCTGCCGTGCGACAATCAATTGGCGGAGCGGCTGGTGATCGATCCGCGCTTCAAACTGTTGAGCTTCACGGGCAGCGCGGCGGTAGGTTGGCGGCTCAAAGAAAAGTGCGGCAAGAAGAAGGTGGTGCTCGAACTCGGGGGGAATGCCGGTGTCATCATCGAACCCGACGCCGACCTCGACTTCGCGGCACAACGCTGCGCCACCGGTGGATTCGGCTATGCCGGCCAGAGCTGCATTTCCGTCCAGCGAATTCTGGTCCACCATTCCATCGCCGACCTCTTCACGACGAAACTGCTGCTTCAGGTGGCCCGATTGAAGGGCGGCGACCCGAGTGACGAAGGGACGGTGGTGGGTCCGTTGATCGACCAGAAGGCAGCGGATCGTGTCGAAGCGTGGATCGGAGAGGCGGTGTCTCAAGGCGCACGCGTGCTCTTGGGCGGCAAGCGAATGGGGTCCGTGTTTGAAGCGACGGTGCTTTCCAACGTGACACCGGCCATGAAGGTGTCCTGCCAGGAAGTCTTCGGCCCAGTGGTCAGCGTGACGCCGTATCGCCGGTTTGACGAAGCCATTGAGACGCTCAATGGGTCGGATTACGGGCTCCAAGCTGGTGTATTCACCCAGGATGTGAATAAGGTCTTTCATGCGTTCCGTCATCTGGAGGTGGGGGCTGTACTGGCCAATGAGATACCGACGTTTCGCGCTGATCATATGCCGTACGGAGGCGTAAAGGATTCCGGTCTCGGCAGGGAAGGGCTGCGGGCGGCGATTGAAGAGATGACCGAACCCCGGTTCCTCGTGTTGAATGTCCGGCCGCCGTCGGGCGCCTAAGGGGAAAAACGTCGGGGATATTGCGATCCGCGGACATTCTTGATACAACAGGCGACCTTGTGCCCTGACGAAAGTTCGCGCCCCGCCTGGCGTTTCGTGCGGTCAAACGAAGCAAGGGAGAAGAGACGATGGTACCTACGCACATGTTCCTGACCAGAGGAGTCGGCGTCCACCGCGAAAAGCTCGCCTCCTTTGAACAAGCGCTGCGCAGTGCCGGGGTGGCCTACTGTAACCTCGTCAGCGTCTCATCCATTCTCCCACCCAACTGTAAAATCATTCCGCGAAAGCGCGGCGAGAAATTATTGAATCCGGGTGAAATCACGCATTGCGTCATGGCGCGGTCGGAAACCAATGAGCGTAACCGGTTGATTTCCGCCTCGATCGGGTTGGCGATCCCCACCGACCGCCGCACGTACGGATATCTCTCCGAACATCACGCCCATGGAGAAACCGACGAGGAGACCGGTGAATATACCGAAGACCTGGCCGCGCAGATGCTCGCGACCACCTTGGGCGTCGAATTCGATCCCACCATCGCGTGGAAAGAACGAGAGCAAGTCTTCAAGATGGGTGGTAAGATTGTGCGGACATTAAACATCACACAGTCGGCTATTGGAAAACCCGGGCGATGGACGACCGTCGTCGCGCTGGCAGTCTTCATTCCTCTGGAAAATCTGCCGAAGCGGGCCCGCCGCTGATTACACTGCCGAAGCCGGGCGGCGCACGAGCCATCCCTTGCAGCCAGTGAGTACATTCCTATGACGCTTCCCGTTGGATGGGAAGGCTCTCAGCACAATTTCCTGGGACTCGAGGAACCGTGGTGCCACCCCGATCAGGCGGGTGCCTATGTCCTGCCTGCTCCCTACGAGCACACCTCCAGCTATATCCCCGGTTCTGACGAAGGTCCGTCGGCCATCATTGAGGCCTCTCACCAGGTTGAGTTTTACGACGAGATGCTTCGTTGTGAGCCCTATCGTGAGTGGGGCGGCATTGCCACCCTCACTCCTCTCGATCTCAAGGGGAAGGTCGACCGGGAGGCCGTGGAGGCGATCGAAGCGTTTGTCCGCCCCCATGTGGGAACCGGGCGGTTTCTCGTCACCTTGACGGGTGAACATACTGGGGCGTTGGGCGCCATCCGGGCGCATGCGAAGCGCTACCCCGGCATGACCGTCGTCCAGATCGATGCCCATGGTGATCTCCGCCATGCATATCAGGACAATCCCTACAGCCACGCCAGTGTCATGGCGCGAGTGGCCGACGACGGGTTGCCGCTGGTGCAGGTCGGTATCCGATCGATTTGTCCTGAAGAGGTGGCCCGTATCACGCAGACCGATCACATCTCGACCTTTTTTGCCGCCCAATTGTTGGACCCTTCTGGTCCTTACGAAGGGAAAGCCGCCCGGTGGATTCCGGATGTGGTGAAGGCTTGTCGCGGGCCGGTGTATTTGACCTTTGATTGTGACGGGCTCGACGCCTCATTGGTCCCTGCCCTCGGTACCCCCGAACCGGGCGGCCTGGGCTGGTACGATACATTGAACCTCATTACCGCACTGGCTAACGGTCCCGGCATTCTTGGGATGGACATCAGCGAGATTGCGCCCATTAAAGGATTCGTGGCTCCCCAGTTTTGTATCGCCCGCCTGATCTATCGCATTTTAGGCAGGGTGAAGGCCGGCCGGCGGGTCCACTGACAGGATGCTGAAAATGACCGCCAGCTGCGTTCTCACATCGCTACGACCTCAACGGACGAATTAGCTGGAGGAAAAGTACCTATCCGCTCGCGTTTGATCGAGGCGAGCGGTTCAAGCGAAGCTTGGTATGTACCCCCTCGGGTCGTTGCTCGTTGCGGCCTGGCCCGGTGAAAAGCGCGTCTCTCGGCGCGCTGGGGCGGGCGGGTGAGAACAGACGGCCATTTTGAACATCCTGCTAAATAAATCCTGCATTCTGTTGTGGACACCATTCGCATCAATAAATTTTTCACCGAGCACGGGATCTGCTCGCGGCGGGAAGCCGATCGGCTGATCGAAGCAGGACGCGTCACCATCAACGACATCGTCGCGAAGCTCGGCGATCAGGTCAACGCCGAGGATGTCATCGCGCGCGACGGGCAGGTGATCCCCTGGGGCCAGCCGCGCATCTACATCAAGTACCACAAGCCGGTCGGGGTCACCACCACGAGTGAAGCCCATGTTCCACGAAATATCATCCGAGAGATCGGCCATCCGGAACGGATTTTTCCGATCGGCCGGCTGGACAAGGATTCATCCGGGCTGATTCTCCTCACGAACGACGGCGATATCGTGAATGAGATACTCAGGACCGAGTTCGGGCACGAGCGTGAGTACGAAGTCACGCTGGATCGCCCGTACGATCAGGCTATTGTCGACCGCCTTTCAGCGGGCGTCGTGATCTTGGGAAGCAAGACCAAGCCTTGCCGAGTCGAACGTCTCGGGTCCAGGCGATTGCGCATGGTGCTGACGGAAGGCAGGAATCGACAGATTCGACGCATGTGTCAGGCGGTAGGGTACAGGGTCGTCGCCTTGCATCGCGTCCGGATCATGCATATCACCCTGGCGGGTTTACCGTCAGGGACGTGGAAACCGCTCACGATGCGCGAACAACAGGAGCTCCTGAACGCTGTCCGTCGGAATCACTAAACAGGCGGAACGCTCAGGATCTCACAGGGTGCTGCGGACTGCCGGAGGGCTGAAGCGGCATTGCGGCATGCAAGGATTCGAGCGAAGGCTCGGGTGATTCACCGGCTTCCGGCCGCCTGGGAGTGCGGGGTCTGGTGAAAAACAGATTCAGAAATGCAATGAAGAAGCTTCCTCCGATGAGCATGATGCTGGTCGATCGGATCACCCTCGTGCCTTCATCTCGCATGTCCTTGGCGACGTCGGCCACGGTATCCAGCAGACGGTCCAGCGCGAGACTGACTTGAATCATTTTGGGGCCGGCGTTGTCGGCCGCATGCTCCTCAGCTTTTCGTCGCAGGCGATCGCGTTCGCCCGGGGATGAAGCGTTCCACTCGCGCGACAGCAGATCGATCGTCGTGCTGGCAGCAGAAAAGTACTGATCCAGACTCTTGCGCACGGCTTCGATGTCTTCCGGTTCGCTTCTGCCGCTGCGCGAGACCCGCAGGCCGGCGGCCGCATAGCGGTCCACGGCGAGCTGGACCCGCGCCCGTTGGGCCGGCAGGGATTCGGTAATGCGTTCGAATTCCTTCTTGTTCGCGGCTTCAAGGGCGCGGATGATCGTGTTCCGATACCGCATGACGTCGGCCGAAATGTGCGCCAGATCGACGGCGCCGAGCGTATACTCCGTATACATGATCCGCAGGTCCTGGTCCACGCGGCTCAAAGCGCCCCCGCTCATCCAGCCAAGGCCAGCGATCATCAGACTAATCAGCATCTGCGAGGCGCTCGGACGAAACGTTCGCAACCATCGCAAGAAAAACACCGGCTCTCCTTACTCGAGAATCAGCCGCCGATCGACGTGCGGCGTCAAATTCGGATCGTTGGACACAAAAATGACCGACCAGGGTTCGTCTTTCGAACACAGCCGCCGGAGCAGCGTCTCGCGCAGAACCGGCTGCAGGTTGTGAAGGATGCCGTCGAAGATCAGAATCTGCGGCCGGCCCAGCACAGCGCGCGCCAACAAGATGCGTATGACGTGCGGGGGAGCCAGGATGGTCCCGGGCGCCCGGATGTGCGTTTTCAGCCCTTGAGGCAGGGCATCGACATCCTCCTCGAGCTCGGCAAAGCGCAACGCCCATCTCACGTCGCTGTAGGGAACATACGACCGCCCCAGCAAAATGTTGTCCTCGATCGTGCCTTCGAACAGCGTCAACTGCGAGTCGATCATAAAGCCGCGGCAGCGGTTGATGGCGCCCATGTCGATATGGCGGAGGTCCACGCCGTTATACCGGATGACCCCGCTGGTCGGGGCCTCGAGGCCTCCTAACACACGCGCCAAGGCCGTCTTCGCCGCTGTCGAGCTGGCATAGATGCCGATCTTTTCGCCCGGCGTCGCCTCGAGATTGAACTTTTGGAAGATCGCCGGCACGCCGGGGTGATGAACGGTGAGATCTTTGCAGGTCAAGCGGATGCCATGCACCGTCGGGTCGGGAAGCGGAACCGACAGCGACGACGATGCCTGGTCTTTTGGAAGCGACAGCACGAAATCCAGTTCGCTCAAGCCGGTCATGAAATAAAAGATGTGTCCCATCCGTTTCACGACTTCGTCGAAACTCGCCAACAGCCCGCTGACGACGACCTCGGCGGCCACGAGTTGTCCGAGGGTCAATTGTCCTATGGACAGGAGCCACGCTGCGGTGGCAATCAGTCCGCCATGCGCGATGGCCTGCCAACCCACCGAGCCCAGGTATTGCCGAATGAGAATTCCAAAGCGCGTCTGCCGCCGGTCGACGTATTTGCCTACCAACTCGTCGGTCCGCTGCATCAGGATGGACCGACTGTCCGTCGCTTTGAAATGGAGCAAGTTATACGAAATTTCCTGGATCCAGTGGAGCGTATCGTACTTGGCGTGCGACATGTCGATGGTGGCCTTGAGGCCGCCGTGCGACAACAGGAAGACAACACTGAATCCGGCCAACAGCAGGGCATTGTAGAGGAGGAAATAGGGGTGGTAGAAGACGAGGATCGTCATTCCGACCGCGCCGCCGACAACCACGTTGATGAGGTCGACCAAGAGCACTGACAGTGCCCGCTGCATGAAGATCGTTTCCATGAAGTGGTTGGCATAGCGGGGCTTGAAGCCGAGAAACTGCAATTGCGGAATCTGTTGAGCCATGCCGATGGCGACACGCGCAAACAGCCGCCGTTCCAGCATTTCGACTGCATAGTATTGCAGCGCGCGGAACGCGCCCACGAACAGCAGGGCGGCAACCATGACGCCGGCCAACGTCACGATCGTCACGGGCTGAATGGCAAAGGCGAACGTGTTGGTCAGCTCTTGAACGGTCAGAGGAACGATGAGGGCAAAGAGTCCGATTGCGAGCGAGTAAGACACCACGAGAGCCAGTAGGCGCCGCTCAAGCCGTAACAGCACGCCGACGTACCCCATGACCGACTGAAACAGGTTGGGTTTGTCGTCCACATGACTCTGCACGGATGCCCGCCTTTGTTCACCGAGTGGCTGAGGAGCCGCCTCCCACGCCGAACCCTAACGCTATCAAAGTACTGGGGAAAAAGCCAACTCTTGCCGTTCAGTCACGCGCCCGGTACTTGACGGGAACGCTGGAGGCCATGGACTTGCCCCAGGCGCCGATCGACCATTGATACAACGCCAACGCCTTCTGATAGTCGGCTTTGGCGCGAATGACCTGTCCTTCCGAGTCCACGGAGTTGCGTTCCCGCAGGTTGACGAACAGCACACTGGTTGCGCCCAAACTGAAGCGGAACCGCTCGCCTTCCTCCAGCGTTCTTGCGAGACGAAGCGATTCCACGGCAACCGTGATCCGTTCCTTGGCCCGTTCAATGGCCGACAGGGCATTATCCACGTCGATGACGACCTGCTGCTCCCGGAATTTTTGCGTGAGCACGAAGCGATCGGCCCTGCCCTGGGCTTCGAGGACTTCACCTCGGCTCCTTCGCTGCAAAATCGGGATCCGAAGCTCAAGCCCGAACCGATAGCCGAGGCCCAATATGAACTTCTCCGGTTGGCGGGCAGGCGTCACTTCGGCATCTAGGCTGGGAAGAAGATTATTCTTGGCCAGTTCGAGATCGATGTCGTTCAGCTTCGCCTCGATGTCGATCTCCTTGATCTCCGGACGGTCGGCCTTGGCTTGAATCTTGTGGGCCTTGATCGTCTCAGGTGTCGGAACCAGCACCTGCGCGGGAAACTGTGGTGCTCGCTCAATCGGCGGAAGCACGGGAGCGTTCCTTTCCCACAGAAACATGGACAGCTTTAACTGCTCTTGCTCGACGAACCGTTGCGCGGCGATCGCCACTTCGCGCCGGCGTTGCACCTCCTGATTGGCTTCGACGACGTCCAGCGGGGCGACAGCGCCGGCCTTGGCGCGTCCTTCCACCTGTCGAAAGCGATCCTCCGCGACGCCGACGGCCCGGCGCTGGACTTCGAGGAACTTCACGGCCGCCACCCAATCCCAGAACTGCGTGGCAGCGGCGAGAAAGAGGTCCTGTCTGGTCTGAGCGATTCTGACTTCGGCCCGGGGATCCGCCAGCTCTGAGCGTTGGAGTTCGGCATTTTCAGGGTTAATCATCAAGCCCCGCAGCAGGGGGACAAATCCGCCCAGAATGACTTGATTTCTGCCGCCGCCGAAGGACAAGTCGGGAATCCTGGCGTCGGCGCCGAGCGCTTCACGAACGCCGGCGCTATACCGAAAGCCCCAGGGGTGGCGGGCTTCAATGATTGTGTCGTTGAATCCGGCCGTCTGCGTGCCTCTTTCCGGGTTGCTGCTCGAAATAAAGCGCTCGAGTTCCGTGTCGTTCACCACAGTCGGCTCGAACGCTCCTAACGCTTTGAGCATCTTCCCGCGGGCCATCACCTTTTCCGTGCCGGCTCCCTTCAAGAGAGGATGCGAGCGGTCGATCCAGGCATGGATCTCATCGATGCTGAGCGGGATCGGCGGAAGCTCACGTGAATTGAGGGGCTCGGCCGCGAACGCTCGATCCCCTAAGAGGCCGAGGCAAAACACCAGGCCGGCAACAAGCAGAAATCGACGAGTCATGGGGCACACTCCTTTCATGATGACCGCAGCGTGGCGTCGTTCCGTGGCATGTGACTCGAAGGCGATAGGCAGACAGGAGGCCCAAGAAGCGAGAGGAGCTGCGAAAGCCTACTTGGCACCTCGTCCCGCCTTCGGCAAGAGGGTATCAATGAGGCTCGGCGGACGCTCTTGGTAATCGGGCGGGAAGAGGTTGAAACGCCGCCACAGTTCGTACCACAGCGGGACACGGTTGAGGATGACCCACCCCATGACCTTGGTTCCTTGACGGACATGCTCTTGAGGGGGCCAGGGCTTTTCTTCCGGATCAGGGACCACCCAGAAGCGGAAATTACCCTTGCCATCATCAACCTGGTCGATGACTTTGATGACTCCCCCGTATGTCCCGGCCATCAGTTCGGGCCAGGCCGGCAAGGGAATGGCGGGAATGCCGTAAAAGAGTATCTTGACCTTGCGGCCCACATTCAACAGCGGAGCGTCGATGCCGTCGGCCACAACCTCGATGGCCTTGTCTGCGCTGGCCGGCGATATTCTGACGAGTTTGTCACCAGGCCTGACGGTCTCACCGACACCGGTTTCGGCCATTTTAACCACTGTACCGTCGATCGGCGCCATAATGCGGCTGGCGATGCGCCGCTGTTCGGCATTCGACATGCGGAGCGTCACATCAGCCAACTGATCGGTGGCTTTGGCGGCTTCCCCTACTGACGCATCCCGCGCCGCTTCGGCATCCAACAGACGTTGCAAGACTTCCGCGCTGACCTGCTCTCTGCCGAAGCTCAAGGCCCTCATGCCTTGTTCAGCGCCCTTGAGATTGGCTTGGGCGCCGGTCAAATCGGCCTTCGACGCGATCGCCGCTTGGATGGTCACTTCGAGCTCCCGCTGAGAGACGAGTCCCTGCTCGGCCAGTTGCTTGTGGCGATCGACATTCAGTTCAGCCGTAGCGACGGCGATCTTCGCTGCCTCCACTTTTTGATAGGCTTCACGGACCTTATTCTCCGCTTCAACAACTCTGGCTTGCGCCGAAGGGACAGCGGCTTTCACGAGGTTCTGCATCTCCTTGATGCGCTTGTCCAACTGCTCGGCGCGAGCCAACGCGGCGCGCCGGGACTCGATCAGGGCCTGTTTGCGCTGCTCCAAGAGCGGCAGCAGATCAGGCGACATGAAGTTGGGATCATAGTCGTCGAGTTCCAGAATCAAATCACCCTGCCTGACCCGCACGCCTTCGAAGATATGCCATTTCCGGATGCGGCCAGTGATTTGCGATTCGATGTCCTGTGGGCGCTCATAGGGCGTGTAGGCGGACAGCTGCCCGCTCACGGTGATGGTCTGTGTCCAGGGCACGAAGGCAATGATTAACAGGAACAACAGGACGAGCTTGATGGCGAGACGCGAGGAAAATCGAAGTCGTTCGGGGATTTGGACGGCTTCCCAGGCCCGCAGCTTACTGGACGTTGCGAGGTCGTCCACCGCGATCTCATCCAGGCCGGTCGGCCTCTGGACGAGCAAGCGGACTTTTTGGCGTAAGCTTTGTCCCAGACTAGCCACGAAGGCCTCTTCGGGCGCAGCAAAACTCGGTCGAGGGTTCATCATAGAGGAAAGTGACTCAGTGGGTCAATTTCTCTCCAAGAACCGGTATTTATTGCCAGTTCGCCAAGCTTGACCGGCCTGGCGAGAGCCGTTAATGTGTGGGGCCCGACGGTGCGGCTCAGAAGGAGTGCGGGTGGCAGGCAAAGCAAAGCGCGCGAATTCACGGTCAGCATCAAGGGTTGCCTCCCGTCCGATCGTCGGCGTGCTCGGCGGCAGCAAGTCTGACTTTCCCATCCTCGAGAAGGCCGTGGCTGTGCTGAGCGAGCTGGGCGTCCCCAACGAGCTAATGGTCGTCTCCGCCCATCGGACGCCTGATCGCTTGTTCGCCTACGCCGAGCAGGCGGCCGCAAGGGGGATCGAAGTGATCATCGCTGGCGCCGGAGGCGCGGCCCACCTCCCAGGCATGTTGGCGGCGAAAACGCACCTGCCTGTGATCGGTGTCCCCATCCCGACGGAAAATCTCCGGGGACTGGATTCGCTGTTGTCCATTGTGCAAATGCCGCGTGGCATTCCCGTCGCTACCGTGGCGATCGGCGGCGCGGAAAATGCCGGTCTTCTGGCTGCGCAGATTTTAGCCGGCCGCTACCCGGAGATCGCCGACCGAGTCAAAGCGTTTCGAACCACCCAAACCAGGACTGTTCTGCAGTCGCCGGAAGCCACAGGCGCTCTCGGAAGACGTCTGACATCCGCTCGTCGTCGGTCGTGACTCACAGCCTGATCGAACCGGGATCCGTGCTTGGTGTCCTCGGCGGCGGCCAGTTGGGCGCGCTGTTTTCGCGCGCCGCGACAGGACGCGGCTACCGCGTTGCCGTCTGGGATCCTGATCCTGATGCTCCGGCGCACCGTCTCGCCGCTCATTCATTTGCGATCGCGTTCACCGATCAACAGACGGTCACCGACTTTGGGGCATCGGTGGCTGTCGTGACCTACGAATGGGAGAATGTGCCGGCCGAGCTTTGTGAGCAACTCGAGCGACAGAGACCCGTGCGGCCTTCGAGCGGCGTCTTACGGCATATCCAGAATCGCCTTGTCCAGAAAAGATTTCTTGCCGGCCATGGCTTTCCCGTTCCTCGTTTTGCCGCGCTGACGGATCCGGAGGAGCTTCCGGAAGTCATTCGACAAGTGGGCTGTCCTGCGGTCTGCAAGACGGCCATGGCGGGCTACGACGGCAAAGGCCAATGGAAGATCGATGAGCCATCGGCAGTGACTCGCCTTCTGCCCTCGGTCAAGGCCTCTGCGAGAGCGGGCATGCAATGGATCGTTGAGGCGTATGTTCCCTTCGAACGGGAGCTTTCGATTTTGGTGGCGCGCGGCATTGATGGACGTACGATCGTCTATCCCCTGGTGGAGAACGAACACGAGCAGGGGATTCTGCGGACCACTCTCGTGCCCGCGATGGCGGGACCCGGCGTCGTCGAACAGGTGGAGACGCTCGCTCGGGCCGTCATCGAACGTATGGAAGGCGTTGGAATTTTTTGTCTTGAGTTGTTCTTGTTGCCAGAAGCCGTCGTGCTGATCAATGAGGTGGCTCCACGTCCACACAATTCAGGGCATTACACGCTCGATGCCTGCAATCTCTCCCAGTTCGAACAGCAAGTTCGAGTGGTGTGCGGTCTGCCACCGGAGCAGGTGCGTCTGCACAGCCCGGCCGCTATGGTCAATCTCATCGGTGAAGACATTCAGACAATCAAGCGCGACGCCGAATGTCGAAGACTGCTGGACCATCCCGACACCTTTCTCCATGACTATGGCAAACGTGAGATTCGCCCGCGCCGAAAGATGGGGCATGTGACATTTCTTGCCCGACACCGTCAACTCGCCTGCGAGCGGGCCGAGCAGTTGCGTCAACGACTGCTTCAGAGCCACAGGTCGTAACGGCCTGGCTCTTCGCCGTTCCATTTTGTGACCCTGCTGTAGGCGTCGGCCGAAATTGCCCACTCCTGCAAGTGCCTGAAACCAGGAAAATCAAGTTTCTCACACCTCTCAAGGTCGGTACGGGACTTGCTGATGACTTGCACGGCATTTAAGGGGGAGTGATGCACGAGGATCATGTCGGCACAGTCTCCCGCGGACGGTACGTCATTCTTCAGGCGCTGGTCGGCATCATGCTGGGATACCAGCTGCTGTTCGGTCCTGAACCGATTGTCTCCAGAGTGACGAGTGAGTTCATTGTCGGCGGGCTGATCGTTCTGATCGGATGCTTGCTGGCCGTTCCCCCCACCATCCTGCAGGCCGCCTGGTTCAGCGGCACTCTCATCACCGTCGACACGGCCTTGGTCACGGGCACGATGTACCTGTCTGGCCATGCCAGATCTGAGCTGTACCTGGCCTACTTCATTTTGATGCTCATCGCGGCCTCACTGCGAAGGCTCTCGCATGTCATCGCATTTTCGCTCCTCCTCTGCGCCGGCTACGGCGTCGTACTGTACCAGGGCACCATCCAGACCGGGGTGCTCTCGGTCGGTCAACTGATGGGCGTCCCGGTGCTGCTGGTGATGGCGGTCTTCTACGGCATGGCGCTCGAAACCATCGGATCCGAACGGCAGCAAAAGACGCAATTACTCCACAACATCGAAGCGTTGAGAAAGACGGAACAGGCGCTGCAGGCGTCGCGGGAACAGTTGGAAATCCGGATCAAGGGATTAAAGGACGATCTGTCCAAGGCCAATGCCATGGTCCAGCAGGAAAAGTCTGAACGGCAAGGGCTCGAACGACAGCTGTTCGAGGCGCAAAAAATGGAGGCCATTGGCCGGATCACGAGCGGCTTGGCCAACGAGTTCAGCCATCTCTTCTCTGTGATCGGCAAGCAGACGGGTGTGGTGTTGTCGCACCTCCTTCCGGAGGATCCCTTGTACCGGCCGGTCGATGAAATTTTCCGGACAGGTGAGCAGGCAGCCGTCTTGACGGCGCAATTGGCCACGCTTGATCTTCAGCACCGGCAGTTCCGTCATGTGATCTCCATGCGGACTGTAATGGAAGATCTCAGCCCCACGATTCGCGGCCTCCTGCCCGAACGTATCGACTGCCGGATCGCCGTTGAACCAGGCCAGCTCGATGTCGAGGTGGATCGCGAAGGCATCGAACAAGTACTGTTGAACCTGGCTTTGAACGCCCGGGATGCGATGCCGCAAGGCGGCCGCCTCGCGATCGGTGTTTCGCCGGTCCAATCCTGGTGGCCCGGCAATGGTTTGCCGTCGACGCCGGACCGTACGGCCGCCGTACGGATCGAGGTGTGCGACACCGGCAGCGGCATGACGCGAGATACGCAGTCGCGGATGTTCGAACCGTTCTTTTCGACGAAGGAAACCAACATCGGCCTCGGATTGACGTCGGTCTATGGGATCGTGAAGCAGCACGGGGGGCAGGTGGACGTCACGAGTCTACCCGGCCAGGGAACGACGGTCCGCATCTATCTGCCGGCTTTAACCGGTGTGGTCACTGCCACCCATCCGGCGGAATACTCGGTTGCGGCGAAAGGCCAGGAGACGATCCTGTTGGTTGAGCCGCATGAGATTGAACGGAAACTCGCGCTCTCCACCTTGAGGCGTCACCGGTATCAGGTGTTGGAGGCCAGCTCCCCGGTCGAAGCCCTCATGCTGGCGCAGCAACATACCGGCGCGGTGCACGTCACGGTCAGCGGTCTCATCATGCCGGACATCAGCGGCCGTGAACTGGCCAAGCGGCTCCTGAAACAGCATCCGACGATGAAGGCTCTCTTCGTGACAGGCTATGATGACGAAGCCATTATCTCCCACCGCATCAATCGGCGGTTTCTGCTGAGACGGCCGTATCGCCAACGCGGGTTGGTCGAAAAGGTCCGCGAGTTGATCGACGCTTAGAAGAAGTGAGTGATGAGTGATCTGTGATGCGAGCTGATCGCTAAGAGCTCATCACCCTTCACTGATCACTGATCACTGTTTTAAAGGTCCCAACGACTGTGTCTTGGGGGGGAGAAAAAGGGCACATCCGGGCGTTTGAACACCCCGATCAATACCATTCCCGCCACAAAACCACCGATGTGCGCGAAGAATGCCACTCCGCCGCCAGAACTGCCGATGCTCATGCCGCCGCTCAAGAGTTGCATGACAAACCACAGACCCAGCACCACACCGGCGGCCACCCTCATCATGCCGATTCCCGGCATGAACACGAGCACGTGGGCTCGCGGAAATAATAAGATATAGGCGCCAAGGACACCCGAGATGGCTCCGCTCGCACCGACCATGGGGATCGTGGACGTGGGATCGGTGAGGGCATGACACAATGCCGCCAGGATCCCGCACGTGACGTAAAACACCACGAAACGGGCATGTCCCATCACATCTTCGACGTTGTTGCCGAAGATCCACAAATAGAGCATGTTGCCGATGAGGTGCATCCAGCCTCCATGCATGAACATACTGGTCAGTAGCGTGGCATAGGCGGGAATACCGACGTCGATCGCCGGCGGCAGATCCGCCCGGCCGAACAGCAGTGCCGGAATCGCGCCATATTGAAACACGAGCGTTTCAGCGTGGGGTGGTGGCAGGCTGGCCTGATAGAGAAATGCCAACACACAGATGCCGATGAACGTGATCGTGACGAGGGGGGTGAGTTCGGTGGGATTGTCGTCTTGGAGCGGGATCATGCCGCTATCCGCTTATGAGCTGTTCCGGCGGCGGTCAATGAGCGAGCGAGGCAATGCGGGATTTGGTGGAAGCGATCCATCGGGACCAAGCGCAATTGAGAATCCCGCCGCATGCGTATGGCCGCCGCCGCCGAATGAGGCGGCAATGGCGCCTACGTCCGTCCCGTCATCCCGCGAGCGCATACTGTAATAGCGCCGTCCGTCGCGGTCGTGCCAGATGATGCAGAACGGCGCCTCGGCGGAAAGCCGCTCTCCGATCTGGCTGGTCAGAATGGCGCTTTGAACGGAGGGCACCGTCTCCCCCTGGAATTCGACGAGGACGGCTTGTCCGGCGAGCTTGTTCACCAGTTCGTGTTCATACCGTAAAATGGCCCGGCCCTCTTGTTCCAGCTCCTTCTGCTTAAAGCTACTCCAGAGATGAAAGTCGAACGGATGTGATGCCACGGCGGCGTTAATCTCCCGGCTCATCGGCAGCGCCCACGTCCACAAATCTTTGTCCTGGATGTAGTCCAGCAGCCATGGCACTGGGTAGTCGTGTGCCCATTCCCATGCCAGGACGGCGCCGGATTTCTTCATGTCGAAGTATGCATAGGGGAGGCCGGCCAGCGCTTTCTCGGCAGTAATGTGATGGTCCAAAACCAGCAGCCGGTCGGTTTCACTCGCCATGCTGTCCAGCAGGTCTCGCGCATAACTGAAATCGACGATGACGACCCGTTCGCCCTTCAGACCCTCCGGGGGAGGAACTCCGTGTTTGACGGGAATGAACCGCGCCTGGGGGAAACGACGCCACAGGGCCCAGGCGGCGCCGAAACCATCTGCACACTCGGCATGATAGAGCACAATGGTGGGTGCGAGTGGAAAATGTTCTCGGGAAGCGGAGCCGGCCATTGAAGCCGAGCATACCACGGGATGTGCCGCGACAAAAAGCCCGTTATGCGAAGGCAGGTCGGAGTCCGATGGGTCTACAGGCGGTTGATGTGATCGATCAGCTGCCGCAGCCTTGCAGCGCTGCGACGATTGGAGGCAAAGACCAGACGGGGCAAATCCTTGAAGTCCGGTTCGTCGAGTTCTTCAGGCAACGCTCCGCGAAGCTCGAACGTGCCTTCCCAAAGCAAATCGGCAAACTGCTCGTGAATCGCGGCGACCTGTTCCGCGGAAAGAGGGCTTTGGAGACGCATGGCCAACTGGCGGCCGACATAGCGGGTCGAGTGGAATCGCCTGTAGAACAGCCGGATTTCTGCGATGGCTTCTTCGACCGAACTCGTGATCTTGAAGAGCCCGAGGTCCTCCGGGCTGATCAGCCGTCGATCCAGCATCTGGCGGGTGATGAAGCGGTACCATTCGTCCCAGTAATCGCACCCGGCCGCCTGCAGGCAGAGAATCGGCTGAGGATCGCTTTTGCCGGTTTGGGCGAGTGTGAGGATTTCAAAGCCCTCGTCGTGAGTGCCAAAGCCTCCGGGGAAGAGCGCGATCGCGTTGGCTTCCTTCTGAAAGATCAGCTTTCTTGTGAAAAAATACTTGAACGTCACGAGCTTCGGATCGTCGGCGATCGTGTTGTTGGGACCCTGCTCGAACGGCAGCATGATGTTCACGCCGAAACTGTTTTCCCTGCCCGCGCCTTCCTGGGCCGCGCGCATGATGCCGTCGGCTCCACCGGTGATGACCATGAAGTTTTCTTCGACGAGCCGACGGCAAAAATCGAAAGCGAGCTGGTAGTTCGGGTCGTCGGGCATC
>DASTQE010000109.1:0-5374 GCA_035761895.1 Nitrospira sp.
ACCATGGCTGCGGGGGACGCCTACAACGATACGGCAATGCTAGGCGAAGCCGATGCCGGGTTCTTCTTTCGGCCACCCGAACATTTGCCGAAACAATTCCCCCAGTTTCCGGTGACCCAGACCTATTCCGAACTGCAGACCGCGTTTCAGACAGCCGGGCATTTGAAGCCGTAGACCGTGTGACGCTGCTTGCCTCCAACTGACAGAGGAACATCGTCACAGGGCCGGCTTTTCAACTCCCGAGGTACACGATTCTGGCATCAGCTCGCCGCCGTGAAGAAACGATCGATGCCGCCAGTGCCGGAGCACGCCATCTCTGTCAAAGCTGATCCGATATTCATCGCACCAGGACCCCAGCGTCGACCACGAACTTTGGCTCATCGGCTCAATATCGCGGACCTCATACACCCACACGATCGATCCGTCTTGGGCGGAGGACACTGTGCGTGGATCGCCGAGTTGTCGACGTACCTCCTCTTGCACGGCATGGTCCTTCGCGGATGTGAGGTACCGGCCCTCCTTCGACATGAAGAACGCACAGCCACTCAGAGGGATTGCAAGCCAGACCACCATCATGTAAGCAGCTCTTCGCATCGCACACCTCTTTCCCCTGGCGCTTCACGCCTCAGGTGTCATCAGGACGTGGCGTAACCACTCGGAACGCAATAGGTCGGCATTCGCTCGCCCCCATGGAAGTGAGACCGATGCGTCCAATGCCGAAGTACCGCTTGCCGATCGAACGTGAGCACATATTCATCACACCAGAGCCCCGAGGAGGTCCACCGGCTTCCGGGCTCCTCCTCGCGCACCTGATAGACCCAAACGGTTTCTCCTGACTCGTTCGATGAGATCACCGCCGGCGCTCCCAGCTCTTGCCGGACTTGGTCCTGCGTTGCGCGGTGTTCGGCTGACTGCAGGTAGCGCGTTTCCTTCGCAGTGAAGATGGCGCAGCCGATGGGTAGGAAGATCAGAGAAAAGAGACCAAGGGAAGCGACAGCCCCACGAGTTGTCATGAAACACCTCCCGGGTTGCCCCTGCGCAGTTTACTTCATATTGTACTCCCAATTCATCGTCAGGGTGGAGCCCTCCTCCCCCAAAAAACGAATCCCCGCCGGGGCCAGGCCCCAGCGGGGATTCGTTGGAATCACGTGACGAGTAATCGAGGCGCTATTGGCTCACGACCCGGATCTACTCCTCACTCATCACACATCACTCTTCACGGCCTTATGGCGCAGTATAGCTGCCGTACTTCGGCACCTTATCGCAGGGCGCATCAGTCTTGCTGGAGGCCTGGCAGAGCTTCAGCAGTGCTCCCTGCGCCGCCAACCGGGCCTCTTTGTGTTCCTGCGCCTTGCCGTAACCGATGGCCAGCTCCAGCAAATGCTTCGCGCGCGCATCGCCTCCCCCGGCCTCGCTCAATGCCTGCTCCAACTTGGTCGTCGCGCTGGCGATGACGCCGACGTCCGCCCCCCAACGCTTGTTGGGATCCACAGTGGTTCGTTTTCCCAGGGCTGGCGCATCGGTCAGTTCCACAATGGCATCGTTGGTGAGAGCAATAGGATCGGCTTGAACCGCCGGGACGGCAATGAGCGCCATGCTTCCGAGCGCCATCCCTCCGAGAACCAGCATCAATGTGTTCTTCATAGTATCTCCTTCAATGCTTGTGTGGGACATCACGCGTGACGCACCTCCGGACGCGTCACGCCTTGCATGTCACAGGTTCTTAGAAGTTCATCCATAACTGGACGAAGCCCCAGGACTGGTCCTGATGCGTGCCCAGGTTCTCATGGATGTAGCTGCCTGTCCACATGTGGCCGTAGGTGGCCTGGAAGGCGACCTTGCCGTCCGCGAACATGCGCGTCCAGCTGATGTCCAATTCGTCGCCGACGTGCCGCTTCGTGTTGTTGGCCTTCGAGAACACGTAGACGCCCTGGGCTCCGCGATACCAGTTGTCCTTCGAGTTGGCCAGTTGCAGGTGCGTGTACCAGATCTCGAAGTGGTCCCTCGTGGATGGGCGGAACTGGAAGTTGGCCGACGGGCTCATCATGTTCTTCCAGGCCTGAATGTCCATGTACCCCATATGAATGTGGTTTGTCGGGAAGAAGTTCTCAAAGGTGTTTGCCGTACTACAATTTCCGGCTGCCGCGCTGATGTTACAATTGGCGCGGCCGTCGCCCGAAGCATAGTCGAAGCTGCCCGCGATCCTCGGCTTCCAGGCTGACTGGTAGTGCGTGTAACCCAACCAGTTTCTGGTCGCCCAGGCATTGATGGAGAGGTTTTTGGTATTGCCGTATGCGTTTTGGACTGCGTTCACGCCACCGGCATCACCCATCGACCCGAACTGCCAGGCGGTTTCGTTGATCGCATCCCAATTACCCTTCCGCATCTCGATGCGATTTCCGATCATGTGCCTGGTCTGGTTGCTGTGTTTCGCGGTGCCCAGACTCTGAGCACGGTTATCCGCAGAAGAGAACCGGTTCTGGTACAACACGTAGAACGGTTCGATCAGGAAGCCCGGCACCGATTTGATCTGGTTATAGAAAATGAACATGTCGGCGTCGCGGCTGCCGTCGTTGCCGACGTTTTGACCGGCGACGTTACCGGCAAGGCTGCCGACCGGAGCGGCTTGGGCGATGTCTGACTCCGAATTGCGGAACCAGCCGAGGTAGGTGTCCCAGGCCTTCGTGCTGTACGAGAACATCACGCCGTCATGGCTGTAACCGGTGTTCGCCCAGTCGAAGTGGCCGAACAGGGAGTGGTTGCCGAAAATCACATATTGCCGGCCCACTTTCATGCTCAAACCCTGCACGCCGGCCAGGTTCCGCACCAACACATAGGCGGCCCGCACGCCGAGACGGCAGGCGCCGGTTTGAACCGCGGAACAGTTATGGTTCAGGGGGTCTCCGCCGTTCCCCGCATTCACTTGGGTACCGTTGGCGCCCCAGGTCGCCGAATCGATGATTTCCATGTAGAAGTTCACGTCCGGAGAGAGGTCGTATCCGATGCCGAGGCGGACCCACTGTTGCACGTAGAAGTCGTTGGCGCCTTTGCCCTGGGTCGCCGTTCTGGCCCCGGGCGCTGCGCCTATTGCAGCTGGCCCGTTACAGGCACCACCCACCGGCGCCGCACCGCCGAAGCAGACGCCGTTCCTGAATTCCGGTCTCGCGCGCAGGTCCGCGCGGAGCCAGAAATTCTTCAGGTCGAAGTTCCGGCCGATGACCGGATCGTAGAGCTCGTAGGCTTCTTTTTGAGGCATTGAACGAGGGATGTGAGGAAGGTTCGTAATGCGCTCGCCTTCCGGCAGTTCAAACCCCGCCTGGACGGGGACGCTCGCGAACATCATGCCCGCAGCTACCATCAGGGCACTGAAGAAGGTAGCCATACTGGCCCACCCTGTCCGACCTAGCAATCTTCTCATAACATTCCTCCTGTGAATTGGATTACAGCCTCCACCGTTCCGTTCTCACCCGCCGGTGTCATGCTGCCGACTTGCTATCCAACCTCGCTCAGACTGACAAACTTCTTTTTTTTCGTTTGCCCGTTCGGAAAGCCGCTTTGCCCACGCTTTCCTGAAGATTCCGGACCCGTGACACAGGCGTAGTGTCTATGACCGCTCCTTTTTTGACCAGAAATTTCTCAGTTTTGAAACCAGCGACCGATCAGCGGAGAGGAGGTCACCCCCTTCCAGAAACCATTTGCACGGCACGGGTTACTCCCGGCAACATCGCTACGCCGGACCGCCCGTTCCCGGAGATCCGCTCTGCTTCTCCGGCGGCGAGGTGGCCTGATTGATTTCCTCTTCTGCTTCCTTCATCGAAGCCTGGAAATCCTGCTCGACCATCTTGACCTCCTGCTGAATCATGTTGAGCTCAGGCTCAACGGATTTGCGCAGGTCTTCCGCCGTCTCTTTGAATCCTTTGACCGCTTTGCCGACCTGACGTCCGACCTCGGGCAACTGCTTCGGCCCGAACAGCAAAAACGCGATGATCAAGATGATCAGTATTTCGCCGGCACCCAATCCGAACATAATTCGACTCAGTGATGGGTGACGTGTGACCGGTGATCGGTGATGACGAAACTCGAGCCATAGAGTGCATCACACATCACTCGTCACTGTTCACCGCCATCATCCTTGCTTAATTTGTTGCTCCTGCTGAGCCGGAGTCGGCTGGGCAGGCTGTCCCTGCGCCGCCTGCGATGGCTGCGTCGGCGCGGCCTCAGCCGGCGGCGGCGTCACGTCGATGGCATCGGCTTCATTGACGCTTTTCTTGAATCCTTTGATGGCCTTGCCCAACCCCTCACCGAGCTGGGGGATTTTCCCCGCTCCGAAAATAATGAGCACAATGATGAGGATGAGCAGCAACTCCATCCATCCGAACGACCCAAACATGGTGCAATTCCTTCTTTGTGCGCCGTCTCGTCCACCCCTCGGCCGGAGGCTCAAACAGCCGATTTTCTAGCACGAAAGGTGGGGACCTGCCTCAAATGGGGGGAAGGCTATAGAAATGCAGGAAATTAGTCAAGTTTAATTTCACGTAATTCCACGTAACTGCTGTTGGACCCCTCAGCGGGGTCGGATCGACAGGTGGAAGTAATCCACCGGACCTGGCGGGGCAGTCAGCGCAATGTGAAACGCCTCAGACTCGTAACCGACTTCTTCCAGATCGTTGGCGGCGCTCAGCAATTCTTCTTCCGTGATATACGCGACCGTGTCCGGCACACCAGATGGCTTGAGCTCTTGCGCTAATTTCGCGAGCACTTCACGTTCGTGAACCGGCGTTTCCGGACGGATTGGGAATTCCATTCCGGTGGCGTAGGGACTTTGGTACGTCTTGTTCAGCGCCGCGATGGTCCGGAGGATGAGACGGTCCTGCTCCCAGGGTTCCATTTTGCCTCCTGCTGACGGATGCGTCGCCAGGAGATCCATGACCGTCAGGACGTTGGTGCCCAGGCTTCTGCCGATGAACTCTCGTTGAGTCTCCATCGAGACATCGACTGAGCCCACCTGCCTGGCGACCGCATCGGCGAGGGCAAAATTCACCATGAAGCTTTGCTGCCCCCCAAAATGCCCCGAACAGGGCTTGTCCGGGTCGTTCAACACCTTGAGATCGGCGGTTCCCGCGTCAAAGCTGCTGAATCCCACGGCCTCCGGTGCGAGCAGACGCTTGGCCTCCCTGATGGTGAGATAAGCGCCGATATTGACGGGCACTACCACTTGGTCGTCGATGCGCCGCAGGAACTCTGTGATCGTTTTTCGATACGGAACGTCTTTCCACTCAACCGGCCGATATTCGCGCTCCCACACGAGATCATCGAAGAAGGGAGGGAACTGCTTCAGTTGGTCCGCGTCCTTGGCTTCAAAGGCACGGATAAA
>DASTQE010000110.1:0-4462 GCA_035761895.1 Nitrospira sp.
GGATGAGGCCTTGTGCGGCGTTCAGGTCATCATGATGCTGCGGTTGCAGTTGGAACGTCAGGGTCGCGCGCTGTTTCCCACGATACGAGAGTACGCGCGCCTCTACGGACTGACGGCGGAGCGCGTCAAACTGGCCGAAGCGGGCGCCATCGTCATGCATCCGGGTCCCATCAACCGAGGGGTGGAAATAGCCCCCGAGGTCGCGGATAGCCTCTCGTCAGTCATTTTAGACCAGGTGGCTAACGGGGTCGCCGTGCGGATGGGAATCTTGTATCTCATGTCCGGCGCGAATTAAGCAGATCGACTCGAGAGGACCATCACGCATGGCGATCGTGATTCAAGGTGGACACATTCTGGACCCGGGGCGGTTTAATGCCGTCGGCGATCTCGTGATGGACCAGGGAAAAATTGTGGCGATCGGTCGCGAGGTCAAGGTTCCCCCTGGCGCCACCACGTACCCGGCCAAGGGCCGGTTGGTCGTTCCCGGATTCGTGGATCTTCATGTGCATTTTCGCGAGCCGGGATTTGAATACAAAGAGACGATTGCGAGCGGCGCAGCCTCGGCTGTTGCGGGAGGATTCACGACGGTCTGTTGCATGCCCAATACGAATCCCGTGAACGACAATCAGGCCATCACCGAGTTCATGCTGGAACGCGCGCGCGCGGCGGGCATGGCCAACGTGCTGCCGATCGGCGCGATTACCAAAGGCTCGGAAGGAAAAGAGCTGGCCGAGATCGGCGACCTGTATCGAGCGGGCTGCGTTGCCATCTCGGACGACGGGAAGCCGGTGATGAACAGTCTCGTGATGCGCCGGGCCATGGAATATGCCTTGGCCTTCGACATCCCGGTCGTGGATCATTGCGAAGACCTGCATCTGGCCGAGGGCGGGTCTATGAACGAAGGAGTGATCTCGACGGAACTGGGGCTGCCCGGCATTCCAGCGGCCGCCGAAGACGTCATGGTGGCGCGCAACGTCTCGTTGGCCGAATTGACGGGAGCCCGTCTGCATCTGGCCCATATCAGCACGGCCGGCTCCGTGCGCATGGTTCGCGAAGCCAAATCGCGCGGCCTCAAGGTGACGGCGGAGGCCTGTCCGCATCATTTCACGTTGACCGAAGAGGTGGTCCGCGGCTTCAACACACTGGCCAAAATGAATCCGCCGCTTCGCACCTGGCAGGATGTTCAGGCCATCAAGGAAGGCCTCCGGGATGGCACGATCGACGTCATTGCCACGGATCATGCGCCCCATGCAGCCCAGGAGAAGCAGCAGGGATTTACGGAGGCGCCTTTCGGGATTGTCGGGTTGGAAACGGCGCTGCCTCTCACGCTGGCGCTGGTCGAGGAAGGAATCCTGTCGCTGGAATCGGCGATTGACAAGCTGAGCGCAGCCCCGGCCAGGGCGTTTGGTCTTGCGAAAGGCACATTGGCGGTGGGAGCCGACGCGGACGTCGCCATCATCGATCCGCAGGCCCAATGGGAAGTCGATCCGGGAAAATTCCGCTCGAAAAGTCGCAACACTCCGTTTGCCGGTTGGAAAGTGAAAGGTCTCGTGTTGGCCACATTCGTGGGCGGTCGAGTCGTCTTTGAGGCGCCGGTGCCGGCGTGAAGCGCGTTGGATGGGGGATGGTGAGTCTGTTGAGTCTTGAGTTCCTGGCGCTCGGTCTGTGGGTGGGAGGCTTAATCGTCCTGGTCGGTGCCGTGATCCCCGCGGTGTTCAATACGTTGGGCGGGCAGGAATCCGGCGGTATCTTTCTGACAAGGGCCTTCGAAGGCTATAACCGCCTCGTTGTTTTTGCATTGATCGTGCTTATGTCGGCTATGGGATATCGGCAGTGGCGCGGGGAGGCTATTGCCAGTCGCAGTGAATGGATTCTGTTGAGCGTCATGGGGGGAATTGCGGGTGTGATCATCCTCGTGCTGCATCCTCAGGCTGCGGCTCTGCAGGCCGAGGCGTTTGGCCTCAAGGACGAGCAGGCCAAGAAGGCCGCCTTTGAAGCCTTTTTCCGGCTGCATAAGCCGATCCGCTCCCTGTATGTTGTGAATGTGTTATTGGGGATCTGGTTGCTGGTGCTCAAGACGAAACGGTCGTTGCAACAGGAAGGACTACCGGCGTGAAAAAGGCGCTGTTGGCACTAGCGGACGGGACGGTGTTCGAAGGGCGCCCACTCGGGTTTGAAGGGGAGGCGGTCGGCGAAGTGGTGTTCAACACGGCCATGACAGGATATCAGGAGGTTCTGACCGATCCTTCCTATAAAGGACAGATCATTACCATGACCTGTCCTCACATCGGCAATTACGGGGTGACGCCGGAAGACGTGGAGTCGACACGGATCTGGGCTGAAGGGTTTGTGGTCAAGGAGGCCAGCCAACGGGACAGCAATTGGCGCAGCCAGCAAGGTCTGCAGGACTATTTGAAGGCCGCGAAGATCGTAGGGATCGAAGGGCTGGATACCCGAGCGCTGACCCGCCATCTCCGTGAGTACGGATCCCAGCAGGGCCTCATCTCTCATGTGGAAGATCGCCCTGAGCGTGCAGTGGAGAAGGCGCGCCAGGCGCCCGGCATGATCGGTAGAGATCTCGCGTCAGAGGTGACCTGCCGGACAGGTTATAAGTGGACCGATGGCTCCGGCGAATGGGTGCCGATGCCGGATGCCGGCATCACGCGCGGCACGCGGCGGTGGAAGGTCGTCGCCTACGATTTCGGCGTGAAGCAGAATATTTTACGGCGTCTGATTGACGTCGGCTGCGACGTGCATGTGGTCCCGGCCTCAACGACCGCTGCGCAAGTGGAAGCGCTCAAGCCGGACGGAATTTTTCTCTCGAACGGGCCGGGTGATCCAGAGGCCGTGGCGTATGCGGTCGACGCCATGCGCCGGTTGATCGGCCGTCGACCGATTTTCGGCATCTGCCTGGGCCATCAGATTCTTGGACTGGCGCTTGGTCTCAAGACCTATAAATTGAAGTTCGGCCATCATGGGGCGAATCATCCGGTGATGAATCTCCGGACGAGGAAAGTCGAAATCACCTCCCAGAACCACAATTTCGCGGTTGAGTTCCCGGGACTGGGCGATGCGGTTCCTGACCGTCCGCCGATCGTAGAAACCGCATTTGGCAAGGTGGCCGTGACCCACATGAGTTTGAACGACCGGTCGATCGAAGGCTTGACCTGTTTGGATCAGCCGGTATTTTCGGTACAATATCACCCGGAAGCCTCGCCGGGGCCACACGATTCGGCCTATCTGTTTACCGAATTCGTACAGCTGATGGAGAAATCGAATGGCTAAGATGCAGCGAATGCTCGTGCTTGCGGTCTTCACATTGGTGATGGTGCAATCGGGCTGCGTGACGGTTAATCTGATCGAGCCGCCCGGGCCGGTGAAAGAAGTGCAGTTGGCCGGAAAGGGCGACAGTAAGGTCTTGCTGCTCGACCTGTCCGGCGTCATCAGCTCGCAGGAAAAGGATGGATGGCTTCCGCAACCGAATCAGCTGGCGACCTTCAAGGAGGAGCTGACCAAGGCGGAGAAAGACGACAAGGTGAAGGCGGTTGTCCTGCGCATCAACAGTCCCGGCGGGACCGTCAATGCGTCGGACATTCTCTATCACGAGCTCAAGATGTTCAAAGCGAACAAGAAAATTCCCGTCATTGCGTCGATGATGGATGTCGCCGCCTCCGGCGGCTACTACCTGGCGATGGCCACCGACGCCATTTTGGTTCATCCGTCGACCGTCACCGGCAGCATCGGCGTCATCATGCTGACCGTCAATGCCAAGGGGCTCTTGGAAAAAGTCGGCGTGGAGGCCAATGCCATTACTTCCGGACCCCGCAAGGACATGGGGTCTCCGTTCCGTACGATGACATCGGAGGAGAAAGCGATCTTCCAAGGCGTCATCGACTCGTTTTATCAACGGTTTCTGACGGTCGTCCAGGAAGGACGGCCTGAGCTTTCCGCCGACCAGATCAAGAAGTTGGCCGACGGACGCATCTATTCGGGTGAGCAGGCCAAAGCGGCGGGTCTTGTCGATGACATCGGTTACCTCGACGAGGCGATCGAACGGGCCAAGAAGAATGCCGGACTCACCGAGGCCCGTATCGTGACGTATCGCCGGCACGGTGAATATCAGAACAACATCTATTCACGGGTTTTGGGTGGCGGTGGATCCGGCCTTGGGAGCTTGGCTAACTTAGACCTGCTGTCCATCGTCCGCGGCGGAAGCCCGCAGTTTATGTATCTCTGGATGCCGTAACACCACAATGGCCTGTTGGACGAACGATAAAGTCGTTGACCCCGCGATGCTCTCGCAGGTGCTGGAGAGTCCTGTCGGGCGACGGGCCATCTTGGCCTGGGGCGTGCGCGGCGCGATTGGTCTCTACGCCGCCCTCGGCACGGGAGCGGTGACCGGTCTTCTCGGCGCGCTTTCGGGATGTTATCGCGCCCCGGGAACGGCGCGCGATCAGCTCAT
>DASTQE010000111.1:0-5792 GCA_035761895.1 Nitrospira sp.
GACCTTCATCCCCCACGCGGCGTCGCTGCGTCAGGCTTTCGCCCATTGCGCAATATTCCTTACTGCTGCCTCCCGTAGGAGTCTGGCCCGTGTCGCAGTGCCAGTGTGGCTGATCATCCTCTCAGATCAGCTACCCGTCGATGCCTTGGTGAGCCGTTACCTCACCAACAAGCTGATAGGGCATGAGCCCATCCAAGAGCGCGATACCCACGGTATCGCTTTCCTTCCCGAACCGCAGTCCGGGAAGCGTACGCGGTATTAGCCAACCTTTCGGCTGGTTATCCCCCACTCGAGGGTAGGTTACCCATGTAGTCCTCACCCGTTCGCCACTTTACATGTGTATTGCTACACATTCTCGTTCGACTTGCATGTATTAGGCGCGCCGCCAGCGTTCGTTCTGAGCCAGGATCAAACTCTCATATAGGTGTTGCTTAAATTGAACCAAGGGCCACCACTTCAATACACCTTACACCTTGCTCAACGTCCTCTATTCAGTTGTCAAAGAACGATCGCGTTCTGCACGCGAGCCGCGCATATTACATCGCACGACATAGCGTGTCAAGGGACCCGCTCGAGGCACTCGGCTTCGGGTAGTTTCCCTTCGAGAACCGCACCGTGACTCGCCGTCAGGCGCGGTCAACAGGCAGGATCAGTGAACGGATGGTAAGGATAACAACCGGCGTGAACCGAGTCAAGGGGTTCTGCCGAACTTCCTTCACTTATCTCGCACTAATAACCCGACTTATAAATGCGCCGCAAATCCGACAACTACTAACAATCCGACAACCGGGTCAACCTTTCACTTTAATAATGGTAGGAAATCCCGCCGACGATATGGTTGACGCTATAGACGCCCTCGAATCCAGCAAGTCCCTGCACGCCGGCGAAGTCGAAGGTCGCCCTGTTGTACTTGTACTCGGTGAACATCGCGATCCGATCGGTGACGTAATACCGGACACCCGCCAGAGCATTAAAGCCCGGAACAAAATTCGCGT
This sequence comes from Nitrospira sp., assembly GCA_035761895.1. Lineage (GTDB taxonomy): Bacteria > Nitrospirota > Nitrospiria > Nitrospirales > Nitrospiraceae > Nitrospira_C. The sequence goes on from DASTQE010000111.1 coordinate 996, forward strand.
GTGCAGAAAACGAGCTATTCGAGATGTCTACCCAGTAAATTCCCAGACCTACTCCAGCATAGGGCTGAAGCCGGCAAAATTCCGTGACATAATGAAAGGCAAACCGTTCTGTCACCTGCTCAGTGTCTACATGCTTTTTCTCGCAAGCAAACTGGGCTCGTGCGATAGCGTTGATCGCCAGCGTCGTGACGCGCATATGGCTGCCGGCCGCCGCTCCCTGTTGCTCGATGTGGGGCGTCGCGTTAAACAACTCGGCTTCCACGCCAAACCAGTTGAGTGACTCAGGAAAAAATCCCCCAGCTTTCGCGCCGACCACAGCAGAATTGGCCAGACTGCCGTTACCAAAACTCACGCCGTTGAAGATCCCAGTGCCCTCTGCGTCGAATTTACCGCCGAACGTATAGCCGCCAAATCCAGCGAAATAGCCTTCACTCGGCCGCACGACGATCTGCTCAGACTGCATCCCGGGTACCGCCGGTGGTGTCTCTGAATTCGCCGCTGCCCGTTCGGACACTCGATGTTCGTTTCGGGCAGAAAGTTGACCGAGGGCCACGGGCTCGCTGACCGACGCGATAGTGCACGCTATCGCCACTATGACGAGCCATTTCGCGCAAGGCACCTTGGTTGATAGCTGGACTCGGCACATCAATGTTGAGATCGAGGTGAAAGATCAGCGCTGGCGCTCATCAACCAGAACCGCTGATGACTGACGATGGGCGCCACTTCGTGGATCGGGAAGATTGTTTTCCGGATGGTCCGCCACCGACCATCCCCCGCCTAAGGCCGTGTACAACTGTACGATAGAGACGAGCTGTCCTTGAAGCGTCCGCGCCAGCGCCAATTCCGATTCAAACAGACTTCGCTGGCTCGTCAATACGTCCAGATAGGTCGCTCTCCCGCCTTGATACCGTTGTTCAGCGAGATGAAAAGCCGACTGCAAGGCTGTCACTTGCTGTTCCTGCGCTTCTCGTTGTTCGCGTGATTTTTGCACCGCGATGAGAGCGTCTTCGACTTCTCTCAATGCATTGACGACAGCTTTCTCATATTGAAGCGCCGCCTGCTGTGCCTTTGTTTCGTTCACGGTGACTTGATAGCCCAGCGCCGTTGCGTTTAACAATGGCCCGGCCAGTGTCGCACTGATGTTCTGAATGAACAGCGGACCGAGGGAGTCTCCGTTAAGATTCGCATTCGCTCCGGCCAAGGATCCGCTCAGGGCGAATTGAGGAAAGCGCATCGCTTGCGCCACCCCGATGCCAGCCGTCGCCGAGGCCAGTGCATGCTCCGCTTGGAGCAGGTCCGGTCGTCGCTGCAAAAGTTCTGAAGGCAATCCCGCAGGCACCTGTGGCGGCATTGGCTGTTCTGTCAGCTTCAGCCCGCGAGTGATGGACGCCGGTCTCCGTCCCAACAGCACACTCAAATGATTTTCTGTCTGCACGACCTGCTTTTCGAGCTCCGCGAGTTTTGCGGCAGTACCCGCGCGCTCCGCCTCGAACTGATCAAGATCCAGTTTGGGAATGTAGCCTTGCTTGAAACGAAGTTGGGATAACCGGACCGATTCTTCCCATGTTTTCAATGTGCGTTTGGTGATATCCACCTGCAGGTCAAGCGACCTCAGAGAAAAGTAGGCTTCGCTGACGCTTCCCAGCAAGCTCAGGATCACCGCCCGTTGATTTTCTTCCTGCCCGAACAACTGCGCCTCGGATGATTCGACTGCACGACGGAGCCGGCCCCAGAGGTCAATCTCCCATTTCAAACTGCCAAAGCCGATCGTGTTCGAGAAAGTGTTACTGTCCCTACCCCCCTGTCCGGGTAGAACGATGGCTCCACCTCCGCCGGGAATGGTCGTCGCATCGCCACCCGACGTGTGATAGAGAAACGCCGTGCCGCCGTAAGCCAAGGCAGGGGCCAGGTCCCATCGAGTCATGACCAGCTGGGCACGGTATTGCTCGACACTTGCCACCGCCGTTCGTACATCCTGATTTTCGGTGAGCGCGATTCGAATCAGCTCTTGCAGGTCCTTGTCCTTGAGAAGTTCCCACCAGGCGAGATTCGCAATGGACTCCGCTGTCGAGGTCGGGACTCTCCACGTATCGGCCTTCGGCGTTTCGGGGCGGGCATAGTCGGGGCCCATCTTGCAAGCACCCGCCATCATCAGAAGCAGCACGAGAGTTACGAAAGAGGAGAATCGCCAAGAAGAGGTGTCCATATTATGACTCCTTAATAGCTTTCGCTTTCGCGTTCACGAGCATGAGTCGGAGACAGTGCAGGTCGTGGCATCCCACGGGACAATTCTCCATCCCCTGTTCGCTGAGAAGATTCCGGTGGATGGACCGTCGGTGGTCCGCCCGGTGGCCTTTCCCCATGCACAAGCTTCTCGACGACGTAGAACGTGACGGGGATGAGAAAAATCGCGATGAGGCTCGCCGCCAACATCCCGCCGAAAACAGCGAGTCCCAGGAGGACTCGTCCATGCGCTCCGGCCCCCGTGGCCATGACAAGCGGGAGCACGCCCAGGATGAAGGCGAAGGCCGTCATCAAGATCGGACGCAGACGCAATCGTGCTCCCGCCAACGCCGCATCGGTGATCGACTTGCCTTTTTCGTACTCCACCTTCGCGAATTCGACTATGAGGATCGCATTCTTGGCCGCCAAGCCGATGAGCATTACCAGTCCAATCTGCGTGAAGACGTCGTTCTCACTCGCCTGAGGTGCCACCAGCTTCAGCAGCCACAATGCCGCGAAGGCGCCGAAGACGGCGATCGGCGTTCCGAGAAGGACGCTGAACGGCAAGGCCCAACTTTCATACTGTGCCGCGAGAATCAGAAAGACGAACAGCAGCGAAAACCCGAAGATGACCGTCGCAGGCACGCCTTCCGCCGCTACTTTTTCCTGAAAGGACATGCCCATGTAATCCAGTCCCATGCCCGCTGGCATCGTGCTCGCGAATACTTCTTCCACTGCCTTCATCGCTTCTCCCGAACTGTAACCGGGAGCGGCTCCTGCGATCATTTGCGCCGAACGATACTCGTTGTAGCGCATGGTGAACTCCGGACCATGGAAGACGTCCATTGTCACCAAGGCGGAAAGCGGGACCATGTCGCCGTTTGCATTGCGCACATAGAATTGTCCAACATTCTCTGCTTGGGTACGGAACTCACCTTCTGCCTGCACGTACACCTGCCAGACTCGTCCGAACCGGTTGAAAAAGTTCACCATCACGCCGCCCATGAACGACTGCAGCGTCTGATACACATCCGAAAGATTCACGCCTTGCTTCAAAACCTTGTCACGATCCACACGGGCAAACACTTGAGGCACGGCAGAAATAAATGTCGTGTCGACTCGCGCAAGCTCGGGACGCTTTCTGGCAGCCTCCATGAATTTCTGTGTGTTATCTGCCAGGAATTCGATATCCCGACCGGCCCGATCCTCCAACACAAATGACACGCCGCCGGACGTCCCAACCCCAGGGATCGCTGGCGGCGGGAACAAAAAGGCTTTGGCTTCAGGCAGACCGGCGAGGCGCTCGTTGACGTTCTTGAAAATGGAAAGGAGCTGTTCATCCGGCTTCTTGCGTTCCTCCCACGGAGCGAGTGTGACGAAGAAAAACGCGTTGTAGGTGGTGCTCACAGTACTCAACAAACTGAACCCGACGACAGTCGAGGCATACTTAATGCCGGGTGTCGATTGTAAAATTGCCTCGATCTTTCTGCAGACTTCATCTGTGCGCTGGAGAGACGACGCGTCCGGCAACTGAACATTCAGAAAGACAAAACCCTGGTCTTCCATGGGTAAAAAGCCGCCCGGCAATTGCATCCCGAGCCACCCTGCCACGACAGTCACCGCGAGAAGAAAGAGCATCGAGCGGCCGGCTTTTCGAATCAGGTGCCCGCAGACGCTCACATAACCATCCGTGGCGCGACCGAACCATTTATTGAACCAGCCGAAGAACAGGCCGAGCGGTCCCCTGGCGGGTGTTCGAGGTCGCAAGAGAAGGGCGGAGAGGGCTGGACTCAGTGTGAGCGCGTTGAAGGCCGAAATCACGACGGACAGCGCGATGGTCACCGCGAATTGCTGATAGAGACGTCCGGTGATTCCCGGTATAAATGCCGTCGGGACGAACACCGCAGCCAGGATCAATGCAATGGCAATCACCGGCCCTGAGACCTCCTCCATCGCCTTGAGACTTGCCTCCTTCGGGGACATCCCATGCTCGATATGGTGCTCGACCGCTTCGACGACAACAATGGCATCGTCCACGACGAGTCCGATCGCCAACACCAGGCCGAACAACGATAAGGTGTTGATCGAAAACCCAAGCAAGGGAAAGAGGGTAAACGTGCCAATCAGCGAGACCGGTACGGCCAGCAGCGGGATCAGCGTGGCGCGCCATCCCTGAAGGAAAATATAGACGACGATGATGACAAGAATCAGTGCCTCGAACAGCGTATGGACAATTTCCTTGATGCCTTCTCTGACGGCTAATGTGGTATCGAGTGATGTCACGTAGTCAAGATCGGCTGGGAACCGTGCTTTCATCTCCTCCATCAGCTTGGTCGCCGCATCCATCGTTTGAATGGCGTTGGAGCCTGGAAGCTGATAAATGGCGATGAGGGCGGCGGGTTTGCCGTTCATTCTGCCGATGATGTTGTACATCTGCGCGCCCAACTCTATGCGGGCCACGTCTTTCAGCCGGACCATCGATCCGTCCTGATTGGCACGGATCACGATGTTCCCGAACTCTTCTTCCGACTCGAGACGGCCTTGAGCACGCACGCTATAGGTAAACTCTTGCCC
>DASTQE010000112.1:0-5445 GCA_035761895.1 Nitrospira sp.
GTTTGTCGCCAGTTCAGTCACGACGAGCGCCAGATGGCCGACTGCCGGCTCGTCCATGCCGGCGTCCTGCGCGAGGGCGACGGCCGCACGTCGGGCGGCCGCCGGTTGACTCGACTCGGTCACCGGCACACAGAGTTGACCAAACAGTATCGTCTCGGTCATCTCCATCTCACAATGCTGACAGTCGTACCCTTGCCAGGTTTACTATCGATGCCGAACTCGTCCACCAGCCGTTTCGATCCGCTGAGACCTAATCCGAGGCCGCCGCGAGTGGTATACCCGTCCTTCATCGCCAGCTCGATATCGGGAATGCCGGGGCCGCTGTCGACAAAGATCACTTTGACGCCGCGGCGGGGTCCGTCGTTCAGGGCCTGCAGGCGCATTTCGCCGCCACCGCCGTGTACCAGCGTGTTCCGCGCCAGCTCACTGGCGGCCGTGACTATCTTGGTTTGATCGACCAGCGACAGACCTTGGAAGATGGCACACTCCCGCACGAGCTGGCGGGCCTTGATGATGTCGTCCATCGACCGCAGGCCGATCAGTTCATCGCGCAGGACGGCCATTGTTCGACGTCTTTCTTGCCGCCTTCAACAGGGTCATGCCGGCGTCCACATTGAGTGCGGTCTTGATGCTCGGCAGGGCCAGGCCCAATTCCACGAGCGTGATGGCCACAGCCGGCCGCATGCCCACCACAACCGTCTCGGCGTCCAGCACCCGCGACATGGAGGCAATGTTGCCGATCATCCGGCCGATAAATGAATCGACGACGTCGACGGAGGAAATGTCCAGGAGCACGCCCTGCGCCCGGTCGGAGACGATGCGCTCGGTCAATTCATCCTGCAGCGTCATGGCGATGCGATCATGCATATCCACCTGGATGGTCACCAGGAGATAGGGACCCATCTTGAGTATGGGGATGCGTTCCATCCGCTTCTCCTGTTTGTCTAGTTTGTCTGGTCTGTGTGGTTTGTCTCGTTCATCCGCCGGTTCAAACCAGATGAACTAGACAAACATACAACAAGACAAACGATTTACGACTGGGCCGCCTTAGAGACCGTCGCACCAAGCCGATGCAGCGCAATCTGGAAGGCATCCGCGAGCGTCGACTTGGTGATGATGTCATTCAGATTGACGCCGAGATGGACGATGGTCTGTGCGATCTGCGGACGGATGCCGCTGATGATGCAGTCGGCGCCCATGAGCCGCGTCGCCGCCACGGTTTTCATGAGGTGCTGAGCCACAAGTGTGTCGACCGTCGGGACTCCGGTGATGTCGATGATCGCGATCCGGGCGCCGGTTTCCACCACGCGCTGCAGCAGATTCTCCATGACCACCTGGGTCCTGTGGCTGTCGAGTGTGCCGATCAAGGGCAGCGCCAGTACCTCGTCCCACAATTGAACGACGGGCGTGGACAATTCCATCAGCTCTTCCTGCTGCCGGCGAATCACCGCTTCCCGGCTCTCCTGATAGACCTGGGTCGTGTACAGGCCCAGCTGGTCCAGAAGGGTCGTGAGATCCCAGAAGACTTTGCCCAACTGCTTGCTGTCATGACCAACCTGTTGCTGCGCCAGATCGAACAAGGGCTGTTTCAGCGAGAAGACGAACATGGCCGTCTCCAAGGGGCTGAATCCCTGAATCGCTCGAGTCTTGGAGATCTCGGCAAGATTGTCCTTGACCGGCTTCCAGTTGGGCGACAAGCTGTCCGCGGTGGTGGAAAACGCCTCAGAAAACAATTCCAGAAACTGCCGTGAAGACTCGCGTAACTCCGATTCTTTCACGAGATCGCGCCTCAGCGTCAGTACGGACAGTTGGTACGACATCCAGTCCTTCAAAATCACATCTTGCCGGTTGCGAATTTCGTCTGCCATCTTCATGTTTTGCCCCATGGACGTCCTCTCCTTCTTAATGATGATCCGCGGCACAGTACTGCCTGTTTTGGCGCATTTGTTCGTCGGCCATGTTCCTGTCCAGCCCCACGTGATGCCACTCTTATCGGACCTCGGCCACGCCCTTCCCGCTCGTCACCTGGCCGTCGAGGACTTCCCGGATGGTGCGATACAGTTCATCGACCGCGGCCTCCTTCGTGAGCAGAACCGCGCCACCGGCGTTGATGATCGCGCGGCGCGCCTCCTCCCCCGCATGAACGGAAAGCCCGATGACGACCGTCTCGGGCCATTGGGCTTTGATGCATGCGGTTGCTTCGATGCCGTTTTTCTTCGGCATGTTCAAATCCATCACGACCAGCGCGGGACGCAGCTGTTCGACCAACTCGATCGCCTCCTCGCCGTTCGAGGCCTCACCGACGATCATGACATCCTCGTAGGATTCCAAGAGACTGCGAAGCCCCTGGCGGACCATCGTGTGGTCGTCGACCAGCAGAAGGCGAATCGTACCGCCGGGCGGCGGATGGTACGGCGCATGAGGGATATGAAAGATGGATTTCTCGGATGACTGCTCCGGCGCCGACGCACCGGCGAACACTTCGGCCGGCCCCCCGCCCTCAACCGGTTTCCTCTTCGCCAGTGGCAATGTCATTGTGACCGTCGTGCCTTCCCCGGGCTTGCTCTTGACCTCGAGCCGCCCGCCCATCGCCTGCATGCGCTCTTTGACGCTGAATAGCCCAAAGTGCCCGTTTTCCGACTTGGCTTCCATGGCCACCGGATCGAACCCGCGGCCCTGGTCCTGGACCTCGATGCGGAGTTCCTGGTCCGCATCAAGCGTCAACGACACGGTGGCGCGATCGGTTCCCGCATGTTTTGCGACGTTGATCAGCAGCTCGCGCACTGATTGAAACAACAGGACTGACTGGTCATCGGGCAGCGGCACCCGTTCCTGCGAGAGACTCACTTCAACCAGAAGCCCATGCAAAGGCATTTGCTTCGCCAGCCAGGTGAGCGCCGACGGCAATCCCAGCTCATCCAGGACGGGCGGGTTGAGTTTGGCCATCAACGAGCGGGTGTACTCGCCCGCTTTCTCAAGCAGATTGTCGATTTCGGCCACCAACTGCTGCACGGCATCCGGTTGGGTGGAGACTTTTTGGCGGAGCTGGCTCATTTTGATGCGCCCGAGCGCCAATATCTGCGCCAAATAGTCGTGAAGCTCCGATGCCAGCCGCTTCCGCTCTCGTTGCTCCGCCAGCGTCAATTCGCTGGCGAGGGCCTGCAGGCGGTGGTTCGATGCCACGAGATCGCGCGTGCGGTCCGCAACCCGCTGTTCAAGGTCGGCGTTCAACCTCCGCAGCGCTTCCTCGGCCCGTTTGCGCTGGCCCAATTCCATCTCCAAGGCATGATTGGCGACCTTGAGCTGAGCCGTCCTCGACGCGATGCGAAGCTCCAAATCCGCATTCAGCGAGACGATCGCATTGCGGGCGGCAGTGTGCTCCTCCCGCAAGCGGCGTTGCTCGAGCGCATGACGCACCGACTCTCCCAGTCGCCCCAGCCGGTCTTTCAACAGATAATCCGCCGCGCCACCCCGCATGAGCGCCACCGCCTCCTCATCGCCGATGGCATGGGAGACAATGATAAAGGGGATACCCAGGTCGCTCCGCTGGGCGAGCTGCAGCGCCTCGGACGAGCTGAAATGGGGCAGGTTGTGATCGTAAATGACGACGTCCGGCCGGTCTTCGGCCAGCCCGCTCATGAACGCCTCGCGCGTGTCGACCCGGCGGAATTGCGGATCGAACCCGCTTTTCCGCAATTCGCGAATGACCAGTTCAGCGTCGGTGGGATCATCCTCGACGATCAAGAGACGCAACGTTGCCATAGCCCATACTCCTTCCGAGGTTCGGTTCATGATGATGCGGAATTCGTCGTCAGGTCCGCGGGCACCTGGTTGAGCAACATCCAGTACAGGCCCAGTTGTCGGACGGCATCGCTGAACTGAGGAAAGTCGACCGGCTTGACGACGTAGCTGTTGACGCCGTAATTGTAGCTTTCTGCCAGATCCCGCTCCTCCCTTGAGGAGGTCAGGACCACGACGGGAATGTGTTTCGTACGTGGATCGGTCTTGCACTTCTGTAAGATCTCCAATCCATCGACCTTCGGGAGCTTGAGGTCGAGTAAAATGAGTCGGGTGTTCTGGCAGGGGCTGTGCTCCGCATACCGACCCGTAGAAAACAAACACTCCAACGCCTCTTCCCCGTCCCTGACGACGTGGATCTTATTGGCAATATGATGCTTCTGAAAGGCGCGCAACGTGATCTCGACGTCCTCCGGATTGTCTTCGATTAATAAAATATCCATTCCGTTGCTCATCAGATCGCCTTTCGTAGGGAGAAGTAAAAGGTGGCGCCACCATCGATCTTGCTTTCCGCCCAGACGCGTCCACCGTGCCGTTGGACGATGCGCTGCACGATGGCCAGGCCGACGCCGGTCCCTTCGAACTCATCTTTCAAATGCAGGCGCTGAAAGACGCCGAAAAGCTTGTGCACGTATTTCATGTCGAATCCGACCCCATTGTCTTTGACGTAATATACGCACGCATCCGGACGCCGGTCGTCCGGCAGCCAGCCGACTTCGACCTGGGCCAGCGGGCGGGTCCGGGTGAATTTGAAGGCGTTCGACATGAGATTCGCCCACACGAGCTTCAAGAGACGCCAATCGCCGCTGCACTGCGGGAGATCGCCGATTGTCAAATCCACGGTGCGCTGATGCTGCGTCAAGCTCAATTCGGCCGCCGCCTCTCGGGCAAGCTCGGTCATTTTGGTCGCACGGAAATCCATCCCGATGCGGCTCAAACGGGAGAATTCCAAGAGATCGTCGATCAACTCGCCGGCCTGGCCCGCGGCCTTTCTGATAATGCCCAGGCAGCGCCGGACTTCGTCGTTTAACTCGGGGCCATGGTCTTCTTCGACGATGCGGACATAGGCGTCGATCGTCCGCAACGGCGCCCGCAGATCGTGGGAGACCGAATAGGAGAAGCTTTGCAGTTCCTTGTTGGCTTCGGCGAGGCCGGCTTTCTGTTGCTTCAATTCGTCGTTGGCGGCGGTCAGTGCCCGGTCGCGATCTCTCAGGATACTCTCCGCGCGTTTTTGCTCCGTGATGTCGTGAAACACCACGACCAAACCGGTGATGTCGTCTCCGGATCGAATCGGCGCTGAGCTGTACACGACATCGAAAAACGTGCCGTCCTTGCGAATAAAAACGTCTTGATGGTTCAGTAGAGCGATTCCCTTTTGAAGCACCTGCAGCACTGCGCAGTCCTCGGCTGGAAACGGCGTGCCATCCGTATGCTTGTAATGGATGACGTCGTGCATTTTGCGCCCGACAAGCTCTTCCTTGGTCCATCCGAACAGCTTCTCCGCGGCGTGATTCATGGAGACGACGAGATCTTCCCGATTCACCGTGTACAGGCCTTCACCCATGTTGCCGACGATCGCCTCCTGGTATTGCAAGGCCTGCCGCAGTCGTTCGCGGCTTTGCGCCAGGACGGACTCTTGCTGCACCC
>DASTQE010000113.1:0-4659 GCA_035761895.1 Nitrospira sp.
GCATCGCGTTGGGTGCTTGGCCACGACGTGTGGGGCCATCTTGTTCCGGAAAACGAACGGACTTATTCAAGCGAGCGGGCTAGCTGCTCGTTCAGACTTTGCGGGCTAGCTGCTCGTTCAGACTTTATTGTGCGCTGCTCACAGCTCATACGCGTCGGTGCTCTCAGCCCTTCAGGTAGAACTCTCGGCGCACTTTCGGGTTAAAGAACAGTAAACCTGGTTAAAAGATTTCCTTTCTGTGGGATTGGACCGCTGGGCAATATCACGTACGCTGGCGAGTAACTTCCAGCCTATGCGCGCGTTCTTTTGCCACCTGCTCGCAGATTCGTGCGATATCCCGAGGCTGAACGGAGTCTGAGGGCGGGCCACCGCAGTCCACCATGCCCTCGAATGGCTCGATACGCGCATCGGACATGCCGAGCCGACGGTCGTAGTGGCTGATCATGGCGTGGATGCACCAGTATTCCGCGTCTTCTCGCTTCTGAAAGATCGGTCCATCGAGGGGCTGACGAATACCCAGCATGCGCCCTTCACGGGCATGGACAACCGGACGGTAACCGGTGATCAGCTTTTGAAACGGCGTATTTGTTCGATAAATGCTCATCCGCTCCATGTCCGTCGGCTGAGTTTCATCGTCACGGCGGAAATCAGAGACAAGGCAGTAGCCAGGGAGGCTATCAGCGGATAATCGACGTCTAGTTCATTTGCGCGGGGCCAGGCCTCACAGAGGGCATCCATGAGGGAAAGAGGGTACCCCTTAGCTGTACGGCAATTCGAATTGGATCAGGTTATCAGCAGACCCCATGGACAGCGGGGGTGTCATGGTGAGTATTTTGTGCAACTGTTCGGGCACGGCGTCCTTCGACATAACACCGCCGGCCCCTGCCGCCGTCATGGCCTCGATGACTTGTGTGGACTGATTCACTGAAAGCCCCACGACGACCGTCGCCGGCTGCGCAGCTTTAATCTGTTGTGTAGCTTGAATCCCATCCATCCCTGGCATATTGATGTCCATGAGAACGACATCCGGCTTCAACTCAAGAGCCATCGTCACCGCCTCCTGGCCATTGCCGGCCTCGCCGATGATAGAAATATCGGGATAGCTCTCTAAGATGGCCCGTAAGCCTTGGCGAACCAGCACATGATCATCGGCGAGGAGCACACTGCGGACGCGGGGTGCCTTCCTGATAGGTGTGACGCGCGGCTCGACTCGTGCCAGCGCTGAGGCTGCGCGCGTATTCTCCAGATTGGGGGACGGTTTCAGCGGTAGTCCCAGGCGAATGGTCGTCCCTCGGCCGGGAACGCTGTCGGCTTTCAGCCACCCGCCCATGGCTTCCATCCGTTCATTGACGCTCAAGAGGCCAAAGTGTTCGCCCGCCGACTTCGCATCCGCCGAGCCGATATTGAATCCGCACCCGTCGTCTTGCACGGTGATCACCAATTGATCGCTTCCCTCGACGACGAGGGATACCGTGGCGTGGGATGTCTTGGCATGCTTGGCCACGTTGATCAACAGTTCGCGCACCGACTGGTAGAGGAGAATGGCTTGCTCCTCAGGCAGAGGCACGGTCTGTTGAGAACACTGCACCTCGACCGTCAGATTGTGTGGATGCATTTGTTCCGCGAGCCACTTGAGCGCTGGTGGTAAACCTAGCTCATGAAGCACCGGGGGACTCAGTTCCGCCATGAGCGTGCGGATATAGACTAGCGCCTTGCACAGGATGTCATCGAGTTCTTCGATCACCGGAGCCTTGAGGAGATCGATCGACGACATCTTGTGGCGTGCCTGCCCAATTTTCAACCGCCCCAATACCAACATTTGAGCGAGATAGTCGTGCAGCTCCGCAGCCAGCCGCTTGCGTTCCCGCTGTTCGGATACAGTCAACTGGGAGACCAGCTCTCGCAACACGGTCCGTTTCTTCAGAAGGATCTTGTTCTGGTCCTCATTGCGCTGAGCCAGCTCCTCGGCTCGTTGTTGTGCTTCGAGCACCGTGAGCGTGAGATGCTCGTTCGCGTCGCGCAACCGATCGCTCGCGAGGACCTGGTGTTTATCGGTCGTCATAGGTTTCCTCCCGTCAGGTCAGCTCGATTCGGATCGGTATGGACCATCCGTCTGGGCGTGCCGGTCATGATTCCCTGATGATCCCTGAGTCCTGTCCCAACAGTGATGCCCTGATTCGTAATGTCATACAATTTGATTTCTTTGCTGTGCTGACTGCCACGCAGCTTCACGACGGCCATGACCCGCTTCAATTGGCCATCCAGTTCGACATAGCGCTGCAGAATAATGCCGTCGGTTAAAAAGGCCGTGCCGTGGGGGCTGAAGCGGAGATCGATGTATGAGTCCACGACTTCCACCGTGAGAAACAACGTGATGCCCATGGCCGTGAGCATGGCGACCATGCGGTGGAGCGTTTCACGGAAGTCTTCGCGAAAAGCGGGCGCGAGCGCGAGTTCCAAGCCAGAGAGGGAATCAATGACCACCCGTTTCACCCCATGGGCCAAGACCATCGTCCGCACTTCTTCCAGCGTTTCATCTAATGACAGATCCAAGGGGCGCAGATACATGACGTGCAACAAGCCGTCTTCGAGGTGCTGGGTGGCCTTCGCGCCGAGAGGATTGGCCCTGAGATAGTCGGAGGGCCGCTTTTCGAACACCGCGAGAAGTCCGGGCTGACCATGCGTGACGCCGTCGAGAAGAAAGTGCATCGAGAGGATCGTTTTGCCCGAACCCGCTGGACCGGCCACCAACAGGGACGAGCCGGCAGGGATGCCGCCCTCCATCATCGTATCAAGTACCTGCACCCCGGTCGAGAGACGCTCGACCGGGGCGGAAGAGAAGCGGATCTTCTGTCGATCCAGAGCACTGATTTCCTCTGGAATCGGCAGCCGAGGAAAGACTTGGACGCCTTTTCCGGTGATGCGGAACGTTTGCAAGCCGGGTAGAGGCGCTTGTCCACGCATCTTGACGACCTGCAGCTTTCGCACAATGGAACTCCGCTGAATGCTCTGGGAGAGCCACAGGATGCCGTCGGCTACGGTGAAGATGGGATTATCCTCCTTCTCAGGGTCCCGGTATTCACCCACGAGGAAGGTCGTCGCCTGCCAACTCGTGAGCTGCAGCGCAAGGCGCTGCACAAAGGCCTGGAGGGGGAGTTCGCCGTCCAGTTCCGGACCCTGGGAGGCTCGGATCACTGAGCGGAACGAATCCACGATCACCAGACTCGCATCGGCGGCTTCGACCTCCGCAACTATCTGCTCCAACACCTTGCCAAGGCCGGCTTCTAAGATATCGTTCGCAATGGATACAAAGCGGATTTGGGAATTGACCTTGGCCGCATCGAAGAAGGCAAATTGTTGCTGGTGGCGCAGGAGTTTGAGTGGGGGCTCACCGAGCACGGTCACGTACAGGGCTGGCCGTTCTGCAGTCGCCAGGGCAAAGGCGATCTGTTGCACCAAGGTGGTTTTGCCGGCGCCGGGCCCACCCGCTACAAGATTGAAGGAATACTCGGGCAACCCACCTCCCAATACTTCATTGAGTCCGGGGACGCCAGTATCGAGTCGGACGATGGGTACCTTTTCGGTCATTACCGGCTCTCCTCAAAAGGAATAGATAAGATGTGGGGCCACGCGTCCTGCATCAGCTGCCGGGTTAGCCGTTCGCCAATGAACGTCGCCAAGAGCTCGGCGAAGGTGTTCAACAGAGCCATGGAGGCCTTTGGAATGTCTGGCGCTCGTCGCAAACACGTGCCTACGGCATTGAGGAGGGCGTCCTCTTCCGCGACTCGTGCCTCTCGGTAGCAGGGGAAGGCGTCTTCCGTCAACCTGAGACTTCGGCGAAAAAGTGCCAAACTGCCAATCCGTCCCAAGATGGGGAACAACACCAAGAGAAAACTCTCGAACATCCCCACGGCCGCTGAGGCCAGCTCTTCCGGGTCCTGTCGCTTGCCGAGGCAGTGCACGTGTACCTGACCCAGTGCTGGGTGCAGCAGCGGATATTTTTGGAGACTGTCCATTACGGGCAATGTTCCATTCCTGAACACCTATGTCACTCTTTCATGTCCGCAAGGAGATGCTTTTGGGCAGCGACCAAGCGGGAGGGAAAGCATTGCTCACAAAAAGATAGGGATTTTACTAGGTGCAATGACGGCAACCATAACAGGTCCGAAAACACTTTCCAATTGGTTCAAAGCCTCAAGAATCCGGTCGACTGTAGTGTGTCAGACACTAAGTATCTGGGATTGCACCAGGTCGGCAGAGGTTGGACGATTGCCAAGGATGTTTCTGTATACAATTGACCACCTGGCCTAAGCTATGAGATTTTAAAAGGTTTCCAGCCCGTGAAAATGAAGCCGGCGAGCCGGGTTGAACGGGCGACCTAGGGTTTGTGTTCATTTCGTCCCAGAAGAAGCGAGTCGGTCCGGTGGCATCTCAATATTGGGATACGCCTCTAAAGCACTCCGCAACTTTGTCGACCAGCCTGTGGTTCTCAAGTAGAGGTACGCGATCTTTCCCGCGATGGAGTTCTAACGTCCCCCAACACAGCGGGGAACCTATAGACCGTGATCAATGTTAGGAACTGGGGAATTCCCGTGCATTGTAATATAGACGACAATTGGAGTGAAGACCTGTTAAGGCCCAGTTTGACCTGTCTTCTCG
>DASTQE010000114.1:0-9844 GCA_035761895.1 Nitrospira sp.
TCTGACGATCAAATTCGACAACGTCGATCTGACCACTGCCACGCCCTACAGCGGCAAATATGTCGGCTATTCCATCCAGAAAGGAAAATTGTTTTTGGATCTGGCATACAAAGTGTCGCAGAAGCAACTCGAGGCCGAAAACAAGGTGGCCGTCGATCAGCTCACGTTCGGGGAGAAGACCGACAGTCCGGATGCCACCTCCTTGCCCGTTCCTCTAGCAGTGGCATTATTAAAGGACCGCCAGGGCCGCATTGATATCGATCTGCCGATTCGCGGTGATCTCAAGGACCCTGACTTTAAGTACGGCAAGGCGGTGTGGTCAACTTTGGGGAACGTGTTGACCAAAATTGTCGCATCACCATTTGCCCTCATGGGGAAGTTGGTCCCTGGAGGAGGCGATGGAGAAGAATTGCAGCATCTGTCGTTTGAGCCTGGCTCGGCGGACATCCCTCCGTCTGAGGCAAAGAAGATCGAGGCACTCATGAAAGGGTTGGAAGAGCGGCCAGGCCTGCGTCTCGAAATTACCGGCACGGCTGATCCCAGACGGGATCGCCGGGCCGTGGCCCTCCAGAAGCTGCAAGATTTACTTCGCGACCGATGGCGGCAGGACAACAGGGGCAGGAATCAGGCGGACCTGCCTCCCGATGAGGAGGCAGGGTTGGTCACGCAACTCTTTAACCAATGGCGGAGTCAACAGCCAAGGGACTCGCAAGCAGCTGATGCCTCCGCCACACCGCCGACGATGGATGAAATGAAGCGCAAACTTCTGGAGACGATTCCCGTGGAGGACGACGCTCTCCGGGCCCTGGCCCGCTCCCGCGCCGAGCAGGTGCATGCACAACTGGTGGGCGATGGCAAACTCTCGGAGGATCGGGTCTTTTTGACCGATATCGACCTGACCCCGTCCGATCATGATAAAGTGCAGAGCCGCCTAAATATCACCGCCGGATCGTAGACGAGTCCCCCTTGCACTTCCCTCGAAGGGGACAGTATCGTAGGTCGTTCATGGGTTCATACGCACGTTGACAACAAGGAGGTCAGTCATGGCTCTACGATTGGGAGATGAAGCGCCAAATTTTACGGCTGAAACAACCGAGGGGACAATCAACTTTCACGAATGGCTGGGCAATGACTGGGGTATCCTGTTTTCCCATCCCAAGGACTACACCCCGGTCTGTACGACCGAGTTGGGCACAGTGGCCAAGATTACCGGCGATTTCAAGAAGCGGGGAGTGAAGGTGATTGCCATCAGCGTCGATCCACTGGATTCTCACAAAGGGTGGATCAACGACATCAACGAGACCCAGAAGACGACGATGAATTATCCCATCATCGCCGATCCAGACAAGAAGGTGGCAACGCTGTATGACATGATTCATCCCAACGCGTTGGATAACATGACGGTCCGGTCGGTGTTTGTGATCGGCCCAGACAAAAAGGTCAAGCTTACCTTGACCTATCCGGCGTCATGTGGGCGGAATTTTGACGAATTGCTGCGCGTGATTGATTCGTTGCAGCTCACATCGAAATTCAAAGTGGCCACTCCTGCGAACTGGAAAGAAGGCGAAGACTGCATCATCACTCCGGCGGTGACCAACGATGAAGCCAAGACGCTGTTCCCGAAGGGCTTCAAGACCGTGAAGCCGTATCTCCGGTATACGCCACAGCCGAACAAGTAACCGCTTTGCGGAAACAATGGGGCGGGAAGGCGCTGGGCTTTCCCGCCCTTTGTGTTTGTCGTGGACAGAGGCATATCGATGAGGGCCGTAGGACTATATCAACACCTTCCCATCGAAAAACCCGATAGTCTGCTCGACCTCGAACTTCCCAAGCCGGAGCCGGCAGGGCGAGATCTTTTGGTTCGCGTCGAGGCAGTGTCGGTGAATCCGGTCGATACCAAAGTCCGCGCTCCCGGCAGACCGGCACGGACGACGCCGCTTGTGCTCGGCTGGGATGCCGCCGGGGCAGTCGATTCCGTCGGACCGGAGGTCTCGCGCTTCAAATCGGGCGATCAGGTCTTTTATGCCGGCGATATCACCAGGGCTGGAAGCAACAGCGAATACCAGCTCGTGGATGAGCGGATCGTGGGACGTAGACCCCGTTCCCTCACGGTCGAAGCAGCGGCAGCGCTTCCACTGGTCTCTATAACGGCGTATGAAGCCTTGTTCGACCGGTTGGGGATCGATGCTGACGGGCGGTCGACCGGCCGCACGCTGCTGGTGATCGCCGGCGCCGGCGGCGTCGGTTCAATGGCGGTCCAGTTGGCGAAGCTTGCCGGCCTGACGGTGCTCGCCACCGCATCA
Source organism: Nitrospira sp. (assembly GCA_035761895.1). Classification (GTDB taxonomy): domain Bacteria; phylum Nitrospirota; class Nitrospiria; order Nitrospirales; family Nitrospiraceae; genus Nitrospira_C. The sequence goes on from DASTQE010000114.1 coordinate 2,304, forward strand.
CGGCCGGAATCGGTCGACTGGGTCAAGCGGCTCGGGGCGGACTATATCCTAAATCACAGGCAGGCATTCCGGCCACAGCTCGAGGCCGCGGGGTTTAAGACAGTCGAGTACATTCTCAACTGTGCCGATACGGACGGCTATTGGGATGCGATGGCTGATCTGATCATCCCGCAAGGCAAGATCTGCACGATCGTTGAAAACAAAGGTCCTTTGAATCAACAGCTCATGAAGCTCAAGAGCGTCACCCATGTCTGGGAGCTGATGTTTACGCGCTCTCATTACCAGACGCCCGACATGATCGAGCAGCAGAAGCTGCTCGATCGCATCGCCGACTGGATTGATCGCGGTACCCTCAAGGGGATTCTTCGCGAGACGCTGCAACCGATAAATGCCGAAAACCTCAGGCAGGCGCACGCCAGGCTGGAGTCGGGCACGATGATTGGAAAGCTTGCACTGAAGGGCTGGTGAGGCAGGCTTTGGAGGCTCAGACCAATAAGAGTCCGGCAGCTCGGAGTTTTCTCCAGGCCGGCTGTTTCATGAACGATGTGAACTCCGCTGCTGTTCCCGGAAATGTCTGCCTGACATCACGCCACGATGGATAGTTCCCCCCGGTCTGAGTGCGAACACCGCCTTGAATCAGCACATCTTTGAGCCAGATCGCCTGCGCTGGAGGAAGGACGACGGCCATCTCCTGCTCCGGGCCGGAAATATGGAGCTTGGCACGCCTCCCTTTCGATTCAATGACCGGCCAGCCGCCGATCCAGACACAGCGTCGTTCTGCCTTCGCGTCGTTCTGAACCTGACGCTCGCGGAGCGCTCGGCTGACCCAACCGGACGAGACCCGAGGGCGGGGAGTCTTGTGATCAAACCATTGCCTGACGTCCATGACCAAACCCCTGCCTTCGAGAAAGTTCAGCATGGAGCGGCGCAGCCCTTCGCCGATCCAATCCGGTGTCTCGCCATGTCGATCGAGATGGAAGAGATCGTTTTCGGCAAACCCTTGAAAGTCAGGCCCGAGAATGCGCAGCCCGTTCGCCCTGGGATTCAAACCAATCGGACTATGGGCAGTTGCCGTAAAGCGATGCCAAAACGCCGACTGCACGAGATCGGCGGCGAACAACTGGCGGACGCGCTCCAACGAATCGATGGTTTCCTGGAGCGTCTCAGACGGAAAGGCGTACATGAGATAGGCATGCACGAGGATGCCTGCCTCCCGGAACGCTCCGGCGACTCGCGCAGTCTGATCGACCGTGATGCCTTTCTTCATCTTGGCGAGCAAGCGATCAGAGGCCGCTTCGAGTCCGGCAGTGACGGCAATGCACCCGGACGCGGCGAGAAGCCGGCAGAGATCCGGTGTAAATGCTTCCTCAAAGCGGATGTTACCCCACCATGAGATGCGCAGCTCCTTCTCGAGCAAGGCAATCGCCAGGGCTTTCAATGCCGCCGGTGGCGCCGCTTCGTCGACGAAGTGAAAGGTGCGATGCCCGGTCTCTGCGATCAGGCGCTGGATCTGCTGCATCAAGTGCTCGGTTGGCGTGATTTCGTAACGGCTGATGTAATCGAGCCCGACATCGCAAAACGTGCATTGTTTCCAATAGCAACCGTGAGCTACGGTCAACTTGTTCCAATGCCCTTCCGACCACAGCCTGTGCATCGGATTGGCGCTATCGAGGATGGAAAGATATTGTTCGAGATTAAGCCCCTGATAGGTCGGACAACCCACTTCGGCCATGGAAAAGTTGCGGAGGCTGGGATCGCCGGAAAATTGCACATGATCATGCTCCCGGTAATAGGTGCGGCAGAGTGCGCTGAGCGGCCGCTGCCCGTCCAGATGCTCAACCAGGGAAAGCAAAGGACGTTCGCCGTCATCCAAGGTGATGAAATCGACATACGCGAACACGCGTGGGTCGGATACCCGGCGCAATTCGGTATTGACATATCCGCCGCCGAGTGCGACCGGAATGCGCGGAAACCGTTCTTTGAGTGAGCGAGCGATGCGAAAGGCCCCATAGACATTCCCCGGAAAAGGCACTGACAGGCCTATGAGTCCCGGCTTTGCCCCCTCGACCTCTTTCCACAACGCATCGAGCATGAATTGATCGGTTAGGCTCAGCGGCTCCTCCAGTGCGGCAAGCAAACCGTCGAATGACGAGGCCGATCGGGCAATGTGCTCCGCATAGCGGCTCAATGAGAAGTGTGGAGTGATCGTCGCCTGAACGAGATCCGCGAGATCTTCCAGAAACAAGGTGGCCGTCTGCTTCGCTCTATCCTGTATCGAGACGTTGCGTGGCAGCGGCGGCCTGGTCCGGAATCGTGGTCCCTCCGGAAGCGATCCCCGCCGCGCCAACGAAGCCGTAAGGTCGGGAGCCCTGCTTTGCAGATAGGCCACGACGGGATCGATGTGGTCCAAAATCGCGGCTTGATTTGCCAGCATGCGTTGCGCCTCCGGTGGAAGCGACTGCTTTCTCGGCTCGAGCGTATCAAAAACCCGGGTCAGACCACTCCGGCTGAATAGCCGAAGGACCATCTCGATGCCGAGGTCGGCCTGTTCGCAACGAACGCCTTTCGAGCGGAGAAAGCCGGTCAAATAGGCGGTCGAAGGGTAGGGAGTGTTCAGTTGCGTCAGCGGTGGGATGAGCAGTAAGACAGTGGGCATACCCATGTGGTCAGATAACACAGCGAAGGAAATGAAAGCCAGATGCGCCTTTCATGGAGGATGACCATGTTGCTGCCGATCATATGCTTGAGCCTTTCTCTGTTCTGGACGTCGACACGGGCATGGGCCGGGATCGACGAAGCGAAACTCGTCGATCTCACCTATCCGCTCGATGAGCAGACGGTTTTCTGGCCGACCAATAAACCCTTTACCTGGGAAAGAGCGGCCTGGGGAAGAACAGCCAAAGGGTACTGGTACGCCTCCGGCGATTTCTCCATGTCCGAGCATGGAGGGACGCACATCGACGCGCCGATTCACTTTGGAGAGGGCCGGTTGGCTGTCGATGAAATTCCTCTGCAAAAGTTGATTGCTCCGGCTGTGGTCATTGACGTTCGTCCGTCCGTTGCGGAAAATCGCGACTACCGGTTGTCCAGAAAAGATCTGGAGAGATGGGAAAGCCGGCACGGTCCGATTCAGCAGGGGGCGGTGGTTCTGATGCTGACGGGTTGGGGGCAGGGGTGGCCGGACAAATCGCGCTACCTCGGGAGTTCGACGCCGGCTGATCCAAAGACGCTCCATTTTCCGGGCTTCTCCAAGGAGGCGGCCGAGTTTTTAGTGAAAGAGCGGCATGTCGACGGCATAGGGATCGACACACCAAGCATTGACTACGGTCCCTCGCAGGATTTCATCGTGCATCAGATCATCAATGGCGCGAACCTCTACGGCCTCGAGAACATCGCAAATCTAGAGAGGCTGCCACCGAATGGCGCCATCCTGGTGGCCTTGCCTATCAAGATCAAAGGAGGCACGGGCGGACCTGTCAGAATCATCGCCATTCTTCCGTGAGACGGCATGAACACGTTCACGCTCTTCAGCGGGTCTGACGCTCATCCGGACGATGTATCGGGCATTCGCGCCCTTTGAACGTCAACTCCGCGATGCCCGACTTGTCGAGCTCGCCTTGGCCCAAAGTCACAAGTCGCTGGTATTGTTCGTAGGTGGCTGCTGCCAGTGGCAAGGTCAATCCGACAGAATTAGCCAGAGCCAGAGCAATTCCTGCGTCCTTCGCGGCATGCGCCGCCGAAAAGTAACATTCGTGCGCCCGTGCCTGCATGTCTTCGCCGTCAGTTTCAAGAACGCGCGATGCGGCGCCAGTTTGGCTAAACACTTCGCGCAGCATGGTCAGATCCAATCCGAGCGCGTCTCCCAGACCTAACCCTTCCGCCAGTGCGGCCGTATTACAATTCATCACCATGTTGACGAGAGCCTTCACCTTGGCGGCTTGTCCTGCGGCACCTATGTACCGGATCGTCGAGCCGAGCGCCTCCAACACTGGTTTGGCGCGTGTAAATGCGTCCGGCTTGCCTCCACACATGAGATACAGAGTGCCCTGACGTGCCTGGGTAATGCTGCTCGCCATGCAGGCCTCCAGGCACGCGCCGCCTTGGCGTTCGAGTGTCTGTTCGATTTCGACATGGACATCGGGCGTCAGAGTTGCACAATTGACGAAGAGACGCCCGTTCGCATGGGTTAGGAGACTGGTGGGACTATCGTTGGCATAGATTTCCCGCATGGCCGTGTCATCAGATACCACTGTGACGATCACTTCCGACAGTTCAGCCACTCGTGCCGGCAGAGGGGCTGCTTCACAGCCGAGTTCCTGAGCAAGTTCGTCTGCCGTTTGAACATTACGATCAAGCACCGCCGTGATGCGATATCCTTTCTCATGAAGACGCCGAGCCATATTGGCTCCCATGCGTCCGACACCCACAAAACCCACGTGTGCCATTTCCGCTCTCCTCACCCCGTCAATAGTTACGCACTCGCTGATATGCCTGATCACTACGAGATCGTCAAGAATCACAATGCCCTATGGTGAAATGAGAGCGAGTGTGACCTCCCCTTGAAGATAGGCCCTGTCGGCACAGCGATCTTCGCAGGCGGCAAGGCTAGGGAGCAGAATAAGCGAGGAAAGAATCAGCAGGAGCGGGGTTCGCCATTTAAGAGGCGGGCACGAACTTCAACGCTGCTCCGTTAATGCAGTATCGGAGGCCAGTCGGCTTCGGACCATCCTTGAAGACATGGCCCTGGTGGCCTTCACAGCGGGCACAATGAACTTCGGTCCGAGGGAAAATTAACTTGAAGTCGGTGCTCGTCTCGACCACTTTCGGATCGATCGGCTGCCAGAAACTCGGCCAACCGGTGCCGCTGTCAAACTTATGCTCGGATGAGTAAACGGGCAGATCACAGCCCGCGCAGTGGTAAATGCCGGACTGTTTATTGTCGTGCAAGGGGTGTGTAAACGCGCGCTCGGTCGCCTCGTGTCTCAACACCTGATAGGCGTCAGGCGCCAGCAGCTTCTTCCATTCGTCGTCGGTCTTGACCACCTTGGTAATCGGTCCGATGTCGATCTTTTGAGTCATAGACAAGTGTCCCCGAAACCTCTCCATCCTGACACAGGAACCGGATGCTGAGCAAGGCGGGCGGCATTGCCACCCGCCATCACAACCCGACCGGGTTTACGCGTGGGTGCCGGCGGGTGTCATTTCTTGATCGAATGCCATGTTGAGAACTTCTTCAATCCGCTCGACGGGAATGAAGGTGAGATCATCCCGCACTTCCTGGGGGACCTCCTTCAAGTCCTTTTCATTAGGTTTCGGCAGGATGATTCGTCGAATGCCGGCGCGATGGGCGGCCAGCACCTTTTCTTTGATCCCACCCACCGGAAGGACCAAGCCGCTCAAGCTGATTTCACCGGTCATGGCCGTATCGCTCCTTACCGGTTTCCCGACGTACGACGACGCCAGTGCCGTGGCCATCGTAATACCTGCGCTCGGACCGTCTTTGGGAATCGCCCCGGAGGGGACATGGATATGGACACCGTTGCGTTTGAATCGCGAGATGTCCAAGCCCATGCTTTCCGCGTGCGACCAGAGATAGCTCCGAGCGGCTCGCGCGGACTCCTGCATGACTTCTCCCAGTTGCCCCGTGAGGCTGACTTCATGGCTTCCCGGCAACAGCGTTGTCTCGATATAGAGAACGTCGCCGCCGGTCGGGGTCCAGGCAAGACCTGTGGCGACGCCGACAGGGATGTTCTTTCGAGCCTCCTCAGGCATGAACCGCTCGGGTCCCAGCCATTCGGCGAGATCGGCCTTGTTGATTCTGACCGTCTGTCGTGCCTGGCCTTCAGACCTCTCCGCAACCGTCAACGCCACTTTTCGGGTCAGGCGTCCGAGCATCTGTTCGAGCTGGCGGACCCCTGCCTCCCGCGTGTACCGGCTGATGATATGGTCCAAGACATCACTCGGCAGGTCGACTTGTTCAGGTTCAAGACCCGCTTCTTTGAGTCTCCGTGGCCAGAGATAGCGCCGGGCAATCTCGGCCTTTTCCCGTTCGCTGTACCCCTGGACCCGTATGATCTCCATTCGATCCAGCAGCGGCTGGCTAATCGTGTCCAGCGTATTCGCCGTCGTGATAAAGAACACCTTCGACAGGTCGAAGGGCAGGTCCAGATAGTGGTCACGGAACGTGTGGTTCTGCGCCGGGTCCAGGATTTCCAAGAGGGCAGCCGCGGGATCACCCCTGAAGTCACGGCCCAGCTTGTCGACCTCGTCCAGCATAAGCACTGGATTGTTGACCCCGGCACGGCGCATGGCCTGGATAATGCGTCCTGGTAAGGCACCGACATAGGTCCGCCGGTGTCCTCGCAACTCCGCTTCGTCGTGCACGCCGCCAAGGCTGAACCGCTCGAATCGTCTTCCCATCGACCTGGCGATCGATTGACCGAGGCTGGTCTTGCCCACACCGGGCGGGCCGACCAGGCACAAAATAGGCGCCTTGGCGTCAGGATTCAGCTTCAACACCGCAAGGTGTTCGACAATCCGTTCCTTCACTTCCTTGATGCCATAGTGATCCTCTTCCAACACCTGACGGACCTTGCTCAGATCCATGTGTTCTTCGGAGGCCTTGTTCCAGGGCAATTCCAAGACCAGTTCCAGATACGTTCTGAGCACCTGGTGGTCGGGTGAGGACGGAGGCACCTTGGCGAGCCGGGCAATCTCACGCTCAACCTCCTTACGTACGTGCTCGGGCAAATCCGCCTCTTGGATCCGCTTCTTGAGGTGCGCCACCTCGCTTTCGTCGGAATCGCCTTCCCCCAACTCCTGCTGAATCGCCTTCAATTGCTCACGCAGGATGTATTCACGTTGATTCTTTCCAAGCTTGGCTTGCGTGTCGCTCGTGATCTTATCCCGCAGTTGAAGAATCTGGACTTCCTTCGAAAGGAAGGCATACAGCGAGCGCAGCAACTCGATCGTCGATGAGCTCTCGAGCAGCGTCTGTTCCTCCTTTACGGTCAGGTTCAAGAGCGACGCCACGCGGTAGGCCAGCGTTGCTGGGTTCTCCTCGTTGCGAAAGGCGGCAGTGGCCTCTTCGATGCCCGGTGCCTGAATCAGTCGCGGAAGATCGGTGATTAGTTCTTGGATGGCCCGTTGAAGCGCCTGAACCTCCCGGTCGTTCTCTGCGGGAAGCTCGAGTCTGCGCGCCTGCACCATGAGATAGGGAAGGGATTGCTCGACCTTGAGCAGTGCCACGCGTTCCAGGCCCTGGAGCAGCGCCTGAATAGTGCCGTCCTCCGTGCGACCAACTTGTTTGACCACGGCCTTTGTCCCGATCGTATACAGGTCATCAAGGCCGGGGTTCTCTTTTCCCGCGTCACGTTGTGCGACGACTAAAATGGTTTTCTCTTCCGTTTTCGAGGCGGCATTGACGGCGGCCACGGATCGATCGCGTCCGACGGTGACAGGCAGAAGGATGCCGGGGAATAGCACGGTGCGTTTGATGGGCAGAACCGGTAGAGTCACCGAAATATTAGGGCTATTCATGC
>DASTQE010000115.1:0-88449 GCA_035761895.1 Nitrospira sp.
ACTTGCGTAATTTCATAACGTCTTCCCCAGCGGCTTACACGAGAAAGTGAGTGCTCACAAGGGGCCGATTGGCTCTGTTGTAACCATGTACAGTTTTCGCTGTCGGCGATGTCGCAAACGTCCGCTTAGACCGAAGGTAAAAGGATGGACTGGTCTTTTCCCAGAGTCCTCTGCAGGTAGCTGTCATTTTTGACAGTAGACCCTCCAACTGGCCGGACGTATTGTGTTGGCTGCATACGGTTACATCAATGGAACGTTCTGACGTCGCAATGCGCCAGCGCACATGGCAGGACTTGTTCGAGCTCGGTCGGAAATCGCAGGTACGCGGATGTTGGAAGGATCAGAAATGGCCCAGTGGAGGGATAGTTGAGGTGACGAAATGATATCGGAGAGACCGGAACGTACTCGTGAAGAGGAGGTGCCTATGCCATCGTTCATGCGTCCTTATTCCCTGCAGGCCTATGCTGCCATGCGGATCGTTACGGGATTCCTCTTTCTCTGGCATGGCACGCAAAAGCTGCTGAGCGTGCCGATGCCGCCACCTCCTCAGCTTCCATCCTTCGTCATCGGGATCGCTGGACCCATTGAGTTGATAGGAGGCACTCTCGTCATGATCGGTCTCTTCGCCGGCTGGGCGGCGTTCCTGTGCAGCGGCCTCATGGCGTTTGCGTATTGGATGGTGCATGGGACACAGGCGCTCTTGCCGATTCAGAACATGGGGGAATTGGCAGCATTGTATTGCTTCGTCTTCTTGTACATCTCCTCCCGCGGGTCGGGCATCTGGAGCGTGGACGCGGCTCGCGGCAAGGTGTAAATGCCAAGCCCATCAGGAAGGGATGGAATAATCCATGAGTGCGGGGGCCCCCACTCGCAGTCTCATTACAATGCGATTCAAAGCTGGAGGGTCGAACGCGATGGCGAGGTACGCAACGTGCCCGAATAAGGCGCTTATTGTGGGCGGCGCAGCACTCGTTTTGGCGCTGGGCGCCGCCCCGCTTGGCAGATCTTCCGAAGGACAAGATCCATTTGGATTGGGCCGGCCGGCGAGTGAAGAGGAGATCCGCGCATGGGATATCGACGTCGCTCCCAATGGGGAAGGATTGCCTCTCGGCCGAGGGACCGTCAAACAAGGAGCAGAGGTGTTTGCGGCGAAGTGTGCCTCATGTCATGGCCCGACCGGCACGGAAGGACCGAAGGATCGCCTCGTCGGTGGTCAGGGGACGCTGGCGACTCCGAAGCCCATCAGGACAATCGGCAGTTACTGGCCCTATGCCACGACATTGTATGACTACATCCACCGAGCGATGCCATTTAACGCGCCGCAGTCCCTTACGGCTGACGAGACCTATTCGGTCGTCGCATGGCTTCTCTTCCAGAATCAAATTATTGAAGAAGACGCGGTGATCGATGCCCAGTCGCTGCCAAAAGTCAGAATGCCGAATCGAGATGGATTTATACCCGACCGAAGACCGGACGTTCGATAGAAGTCGCCGGGATCGGAGATGAGGGATCCCTCCTGTCCTCCCGACCACGCTTGACCAAGACTAGACCTTGTCCTAGTAGTCCGAAGGCCAGAACCTGCGCAACGATCGAGATAAAGCCAAGCCGGTTGCCAAAATTAATGTGGGGTGATCCCATGTCTCGGACATCGCAAGGATTCACAATCCGAGTAGTTCTATCCTGCATCTTTTCGTATAGCCTTCTGGCGGGTACTCTCCCTGACACTGCATTGGCGAGCGAGGTTCCTTGCCAGTTCAAGGCCGCAACCGATACGACAGAAATTCATGTTGTAGCCAATGGGAAAACGCTCTGGGCTGGCCCCATCGAAAAGCTCCAGACAAGAACCGTGTCCATTCCCGAAGGAGCGTTCACGGTCATCAGCAAGGTTTATAATGAGAACATGAAGACCAAGGAGGATGTTCGAGCGGAAACACATACGCGACAGTGTCGAGACAATGCGGTGCTCACTGTCCCGCTCTTTCAAGAGCCAGCCAAGCGGTAGGTTCAAGAGAGAACCGTGACGACCACAGATCGATCTACGTATCCTTCTCAAGCTCAAGGAAATTGGGTTTGGCTCTCCGTGGGAACCGCAGCGTAATAATCGGCTTACCCGCGGACGGCTACTCTTGCTCTGCTCAGTGGCGGACCAAACTCTTGCTGGTCTTCGTCTCCCTCGGATTGACATTGATGACCCTTGAAGCAGGGTCCGGATCACACAATATCTCGTGCGGGGCCCCAATAGTATGCCTACTGTCGATCACGACGAGCTCGGCTGGGTGCATAACACAAACCGAAAGGAAGTCCGGTCTACTAACCGTCGTGGCGAAGAAATTCTCACCCGGAGGGTACGCGGATCTTGTTCTTGGGTGATTCAACGACCCATGTGCATGAGGCCTCGACGGGCGCGGCATACTACGACACGGTCGCACGGCTGGGCAACGGGCAATATGCGGTTTGGGCTGCGGGGATGGTGGGCTACGGCAATTTCCAGGAATATCTCATGCTGCTCAAGATATACGAGGAAGTCCGCCCAGAGAGCATTGCGTGCCTCGATATTCGGTATGAGCTGGGACTTTTTCATACCATTAAAGGTTGGCTAAGCCCGACGGAAGAGAACGGCAGGGGCTTGAGCGGCAAGGTCTGGACGTGTTGGACCGGGTGGTCGGCGAGACCCGGCGCCGCTATCCAGAGATTCGACTCATCGGGCTGGCAGTGATGGTCGACTCCGCAGATGACAGCGCGTACGAGGCGATCTTTCGACGCCATGGTGCGGAGTATTGGGCCGACTTTACTGCGCAGGTGCGCAGGACCACGTCAGAGCCGACTGACTGCCGCCCCTGGGATCGTCATTGGAATCACAAAGGCAATCACACTGCAGGGAGCTTGATCGCCGAAGCTCTCGAGAGACCATGAGAGCACCACCTTCCACTGCAACTCAGGGCGGTCAGTGATGTGCCATAGCGAGTCTCCACCCGCTCAATGGTAGATTGATGAGGAACCTTGTCTATGACCCAAATGCCAGCATCCAGTCCGTGCCATGCCCAATACTGAGCCGTCCATGATTCGATGTCCATCTTGCGGGTCGCTGAACCGCGTGCCGACAGAAAAGATCGCTCAAGGGCTGCGGCCTCGCTGTGGTCAGTGCAAGACTCTTCTGCCCGCCTCGAATAAACCCATCACAGTGACGGATGCCACGTTTGAAGTGGAAGTCATCCGCTCGCCGCTACCAGTGCTCCTCGACCTATGGGCACCGTGGTGCGGACCCTGCCGCACGATGGCGCCGATACTGGATGAGCTGGCGGTGGAGATGGCGGGGCGTGTGCGTGTCGCGAAACTCAATGTCGATGAAAACCCGGCAACGGCGGCCCGCTTCAACGCCCAAAGCATTCCGACTCTGCTTACGCTCAAAGCTGGCCGTGAGATCGACCGCATGATCGGGGTGCAACCGAAGCCAGAAATCGCCCGCCGACTGGAACGCGTCCTCGCGTAAGGGGTCGGGACGAGAAAAAGACGCGCTTGCTTTCGTCTTCGCATCGGCCTATCCTTTCTTCGCTGATTTCTTTCTTCATGCCATCCTCATTGACGTTCGTCCGTATTGCGAGCCTGCCGTCCTCGGAGACGCTGTGCTTCAACCTATGTCACATATATCTATGGAGGCACCCAATGAAGCCATCGTCGGTCAAAAGGAAGGATGAGAAGAAATCGCGAGTGAGCATGTCGGTCCAGGATCGCCCGTCGTCACACGTCGGCGCATCGGTAGAAGCGGGGAAGCCGGCTTTCGAGGATCTCCATGCGCGCATTAGCTGTCGCGCCTACGAGTTGTATCTCCAGCGTGGATGTCGTGACGGCCATGCGCTGGATGACTGGCTGGACGCCGAACAAGAAATCGTCGACCGCGAGTTCCCATCGGCGTAGCAAACGGCTGTCCACCACCTGTCTGTCTCGTACAGTCAAGTTCACCTGGACTCAAGGGAGTGATTTGCCGGCTGACAGACGTCCCATCCGCCTACAAGAGTGTAGGCCCTCACTGATAGACAACTAAGCAGACAAGGCTTACAGTTCTCCGCTACCGTGGGGTGGAGCAACCACGGCATTGTGCTCGGTCTTGTTTGCTAAGTTCTTGATGCGTCTTGCAACTTTTGCCAAGTCGGAAAATTTTTGGTCATAGGAATGCACCATGTCTAATACGACTGACCGCATCCTCTCGGAGTTTGGAAAATGTTCGATGGCCTTGGCGCAGAGACTTGAGGAGGGGCCTCACTTTGGCCTGATCGAGCAGGTCTTCATTGAGAATCATATTCACATTATTCAATCGGCCTATAGCAGCTGGAAGCGACGGCAACTCGGCAAAGCAAGCGGCGAATGAGTCTCTTCCCTCGCGAGGTTGGAGGTTGATTGATCCACAGGCACCTCTATGACCACTGCTCAAAAAATACGCGTCCTCATCGCGGACGACCACGTCATGGTCCGCCAGGGACTGAGAGCCGTCCTGCAGTCCTATCCCAACATCGAGGTCGTGGGTGAAGCCGGAAATGGTGAACAGGCGATCTTGAGTGTTGCGAAGCTCCAGCCCACCATCGTGCTCATGGACATCGGGATGCCGAACCTCGACGGCATCGGAGCGACCAGACTGATCAAAACCCAGTACCCGCAGACGGCAGTGCTTGGATTATCGGTCAATGCGCCGAGCTATCAGGTCGATGCGATGCTGAAGGCCGGAGCATTTGACGTGGTGACGAAAGACAAGGCCGTCGACGAATTGTATGGCGCCATCCAAAGGGCGACAGCGGCCATTCAACCCATCCTGATTCTTCAAGAACCGCCGCCTGCTTCGGTCGATGCTGCGAGCGGGAATCAGGCCACGGAGACGCGGAAAGCTTCGGATGTCATCCCCGTGAAGGACCCCGAGACCTAGCGGTCACCTGGTGCCTGCCGACGACAGTGCCGCCCACTTTCTCGCCCTTTCTGTCACGCCCGGGTATGTGTTCGGACGTGGACAGCGTCCCGCATCAAAGAAAGCTGTGAAGATGGACAATTGACACGCCTTCCTCGAACGAGGGAGCGTGACCCCCCTGAACGAGGAACGCAGCCAAGACCTCCCGGCCGTATACTTTGAATGGGACCTGTCCAAGGAGGAGCGCATGACCCGCCGCCAGCATGCCCGCCGGCAATTCAGACGCTCGCTCTTGTGGCACGTATTTTATGGCAGCAGTGAACTCGTGGGGCAAGGCAGCATCGTGGACGTTCATGAGAATGGCTGTCGGGTCACCGGATGCATGCCTGTCGATGTCGGCACGCACCTGCGGGTTTGCATTTGGCCGACCGACAACCCGACCGATATTATCGTTGTGCAGGGCTCGGTTATGTGGACGAGAGGACTTGAATTTGGACTCCTTCTTGATAGACCGATGCCCACCGTTGGCGAATTCGAGAAACCGGCAAGCTCGGTATCCATCACGTCTGCCGCCTGTGCTAAAACTCTTTACAGGCCTGTAGGCGGTCTCCTGAAAAATGACGTGTAACAGGGTGAAATCATAAAGGAATTCAAGGGTTGGTGCTAGAGTGGAACAGGCCGGTTCTCGGTTATAGTTACCACTATGGCAAACCCGGACCGCGCTCATAGCTGCCACTTTATACTCGAGCAGAACGCCAAAGGCTATTTCACGGGCAACTTTGTCTGCTCTTATTGCGGGCTCAAAGTTGCGCAATCACAGTGGTTCAATAACCTCACGATGACCTCCTCCGGCCAGGAGCCGGCTCACGGTCTTTCCAGAACGCCGCCGGCCCAGGACCGATAACCTCCGCGCACCCAGATCACGTCCGAATCTTCCCGAGACCTCATACGCCTTGCGGCTCCGTTGTGCGGTCTTGCCGGTGTGTGTCATGCGCTCCTCATCTGGTTGGGAGCTCAACAGTGAACCGCGGCGTCTGCACGACAAGAACGTGCAGACGCTCGATCATCGCGGGATCAGCTGCCGGACGGCGGTTCGGCAGTGTCGTTGTCGCTTTCAGAAGCGCCGGCGGACGGGACGAGGCTGTCGATCAGTGAACCCGAAGTGTCGCCGCTCTGGCTCGCTTCGGCCGACGCTTGAGTTGGTTCCGGTGCCGGTGTCTTTTCGACGACCGGTGCACGCATGTGTGCCTCGCCGATCGAGCGGATTTCCAAGTGCACGCGGCGATTCATCTGGCGGCAGACATCACTGCCATCGATGCAAATCGCCCCTTCTTTGCCGAGGCTCACCGTCTTGATCTGATGCTCCGCGACGCCGGCATTGATCAACTCGGTTCTCACGGTTTCCGCTCGCTTGAGACCAAGCGTCTTGTTGTAGCTCGCCGAGCCCTGCAGATCGGTGTAGCCCTGGATCAGCACACCCAGATTCGTATCGTTTTTGAGAAGTGATGCCTGTTCATGGAGTAGCTTCCTCGCTTCATCGGTCAGTCCCTTGCGGCCGACCTCGAAGTAAAGATCCGCATGAAAGACACCTGGCTTGGATGCGGGGACGGCAGTTCCCTGTCCCGTGGAGGGCGAGAGGGAGACCGGCGTGATTATTGGTGGTGTGCTCTTGAGCGCCTCGCTGACCTGCGAACCGTTCAATTGTTCCTGATGGGGAGTTTGTGCGGTGGACGAATAGTACCATATGGCTCCGATGACGGCGGCCAGGCTCACAATCAGTCCGGAGATAACCAGGACGTCTTTATCCTTCTTGGGCCCCGAGAGACTGGCAGCGATATTGCCTGAAGTGACCTCTGATGGACCTTTCTGCATGATGCCTCCTTGTCGATTCGGTTAATAGTCACTTGTCGATGGTCCTGTGATGTTGCGACTGCCGCCGGGACGCGATGCTGGCGTCACCTCCTTCCCATCCATGTCTCGGCTCTTCCATTGGTCGGATGCTTGAGCAACCGTAGTGCCGGAAAAGCAAAAAGACGAAAGGTCCAGAGAAGCCGAAAGAAATCGAAGGGTTCAAAGGAGAGAGAGGCGTAGGCTATGATGCGGGGATCACCACTCCTTCAAGCCATGCGGGGGTGGCCCCGCGCAGAGCCCTCATGATAAGAGGGGTATCCGCTAGACTGCTCGACTCTTTGTAGGCTGTAAACAGGAGAGCCGATTGAGTCTCGCATTTCCCATTCAAGCCAAGCTCAAGGATGGCTCGCCCGTGCAGTTGGTGCTGGCGGGCCGGCGGGATATCGAACCGCTCCGAACGCTTTACCGGATCATTGTGGATGAAGGGACGTCCTATCCCCACGACCGGTTTCCCGATCATGACGACTTCTTGGATTATTGGTTTCGCGGCAAGACGACGGTCGCTGCTTACGTGCCCGATCGTGAGGGAGCCTCGACGATGGCTGGGGCATTTTACCTGAAGCCGAATTGGCCGGGGCGGGCCCGGCAGGTGGCGAATGCCGGATTCATCGTCGCACCGGAGTGGCGCAAGAAGGGACTGGGCTGGCTCCTGGGCGCCACGATGGTGGAATACGCCCGGCAGCTGGGCTACCGCAGCGTGCTCTTTAACCTGGTGTTTTCAGAGAATGTGCACGCACGCCGCCTCTGGGAACGACTCGGTTTCAAAGAACTGGCGGTCATCCCAGGCGCGGTGCGGAAGAACGACGGTACCTATCAGGATGCGGTGATCATGTTTCAGTCACTGCTGTAGTCGCGATCGAGAAGGCGAGCCTGTGCTGACGATGAAGGCACGATCCGGTTGACGGCTAAATGAGCTCCCGCGCGATGAAATCGGCTATCATCGCATGGGCCTGCGCGTTGGGGTGACGGTCGTAGGGGCTGATTTCGTAGAGGGCTCGCGTGGCGGGAAATCCGGGGAGAATCGTCGATATGGGGTGGACGACGATACCTTGCGCCCTGAGTTGCGACAAGACCTGTTCTCCCACCTCGGCATCATCGTCATAGTCCCAGAACAACACCTGGAAGGTGACACCGGGATAGATGCGGCTGGCGGTCTGCTTGGCTGCGCTCACAATGGCGGCGAAGAGCGCCACATCATCCGGCGTGACCGGCCGGTGCGAGTTGAGCAAGGTTCGATAGAGGACGCTCGCTTCCAGCCATCCTTGCAAGCGCCCGTGAAGCTGTCGGTGCCCGACTCGTAGCCATTGGAGTGGAGTCGCAGGACGGACATCGTCGAAATGGCCTTGCTGGCCAATCCGGCCGTCCGGGAGCCATCCATAGCGCGGACCATGATGATCCCACGCTTCGAGGCCGGCTGCCCGGGAGACATGAGTTGGAATGGCCTGATAGACGATATGCATGGGCCGGCAATGGCTGTCTGATGCTACCCGCCCCCCTTCCAATGCCGCCAGCATCTGGTGAGGGCCATACCCTAGAAACCCAAAATTGACCGTCTGGTAGCGTGGGGCCAGACGCCTCCAGACCTGGTAGGGCATGGTTTGCTCATCCGTCATACCCTCGCCAAACGTGAAAGAATCTCCGAAGAAGACCACGCAGGGCAGGCTATCTGCATGTTGGCTGGTGGGAGGCGACGCGATGCGCAGTCCGTGATCGTCAAGGGTATAGGTGACATCGTAGAGCAATCGGTCACCGCCGTAAGATCGGTGGCCGATACGTCGTGCCGCTGCCGGCCTATAGCCAAGGACGTCATCTGCCAGGAAAATCTCTTGTTGGGTATATGAGATCTGCCGCTCCGCCGGTCCCTGTATCCCAAAATAGCCTTCGATCATGCCGAGGGCGAAGCTCACAACGGCCACGTTGACCCATACAGCGCGACCCATTTCTCGTTTGCCGCCGATGGCCGCATAGGACGACAGGATCACCGTTGCGATGGCAATCCACAGGTACGGCATTGGTGATCTCCAGGCGGCGAACAGGGCGCAGCCAGTGAGGAAGAACACGATCGTGGCGATTGCTTTGTCGAGGCTCTGAGGGCGGCGCCCGCACATCGATTGAATGGCGGCTTGGGCCGATGGGGCGTTCATGGCGTGGGCACTTTTTGGGGTCAGTCGGGTTCAGGCCCCCGGCTCATCCGATCCAACAAGCGCCGAGTCATTTCCTGCAGACCGGGGTGAATTCGGGGTTGGCCGTACGGATCGGCGCGGAAGTCGTCCAATCCCCAGATCCATTGCATGGATCCAGCATTGAACACGAGAGCGCCGCTTGGAGCGTAGTACAAGGTACTGGCAGCGAAGGCCCGACCGACGGGCGAGCGGGCGATCACAACCACGTTCTTTGGTGACGAGTCGGCGAGTCCATCAACTTCATAACCCAGCAGACCCGGAAGATGTGCTCCCCGTTCCAGTCCGGTATTGCGAACGACCCAGTTGGACGGGTCTTCGATCACAAGATCGCCGTCGACCTCGGGCAAGCCTTCTAAATACATACTGCCGATCAATGCCGCCTCAGGACGGTTAACAGGTGCCGAGCGCCATTTCGTGGTGACGATGTGGTCGTTGCGCGGATCACCGTCGAGCATGAGGGGGTCAGTCGTTAATGCCCGTTCCTTGTAGGCCACGATCGTGCGGTCCCGCTCCCCGTTGATGAGACTGGGTTCCAACCGGATCTGCCAATAGCCGCTGTTGGCTGAGAAAAAGGCCAGATGTATTCCTCGGTCTCTGGCTGCTTCGAGATGCTGCCGCATCGCCCAGGTCCAGTACTCGTCGTGTCCGACGGCCAGAAAGGCGCGATGGGATCGGAGCGCCTCGGCATCCCGATGAACGTCCAGATCTGTTGTATAGGTGACGTCATAGCCCGACCGTTCCAGCCAGCGCACCATGTTGTATTCCCAGCCGCGCAGGAATGGTCCTGCGCCCGTGGCATCGGCGGCGTTGAGATCGGGACTGGCGGCATACGGCCGATTCAGCGATACCGCAACGCCTTGTCCACCGCTGCTGTTGAATGTGTAGAGCGAGCTGCCGCCCCAATTGTTATACGCCTGGAATGTGGCCACGCTTGATTGGACGAGATAGGTCGAAGGCCGTGCGTCTTCACGCACGACGAAGAGGATGTAACTGTCCTCACCGGTCGGTTCGGCCGTCAATTTGGCCAGATAGTAGCCAGATGGCCAGCTGCTTGGAATAGCCAACGGAATGGGATCTTCCCATCGACACTCGGTCAATCCGCTTTCCGCATCGCGGTAGGGTTCGGGCTGCCGATGTCCTGGATACTGTGAGCCATTCAGGACTTCTCTCGCCCCAAGACCGCCGTACCACCCCATGCGGTACACGTTCAGGCGATACCTTTCGGCGGTGGTATTGACGTACAGACGAATAGTTTCACCTTGGTTCACACTCGGTGCCGACGCGTAGCCTTCGATTTCACGGCGACGCGCCGGTTTGGTCAACATCCATGCGCTCGTGCCGGGTCGTTGGTTTTCCACTTGGATTGGGTTGGGCGACAGATCGGCATCTGTGGCCAGGGCGGGAGAGATCACTTCCAGCGCGATGAGGATGCTCAAGGCGGCATGGCGCGAAGCGCACAGGCGCAAGGCTTGGAGGGTCGAGAACCGCAGTGAGGCGACACATGAGGCGGCCCACCGCTGCCATCGGGCCGTCAGCTTGATCAATGCCGGGCCTTTCATGCTCTGCTGTACGCTCATTCCGAGATCCTCTCTCATCTCGGCCAATCCGATGAACTGCTTGATGCCATACAGGAGCAACACCGCATTGAGCAGAGCAAAGACTCCGGAAATCCATCGCATCTGCGAGAGGTAATAGAGCCCCAGCACGACACTCGTGCCCATGAGAGCAAGCTGCAGCACCAGATCCAATCCCGATGTTCTCGTCCGACCGGAAACCTTGGGAGTCCTCCGGAACGGGATCTTTGTCCCTGCTAAGGCTTGCCTGACAGATGTCACCGCTCCGGTCAGATGCACCGGAATGAGCAGGAGATTGAGGGAATACACCCGGATAAGGTCACGACCCGGCCGATAGCCCATCGCAGCGAGGTCGCGGGCATAGAGCGCGAAATACGGAAAAGCTGCGAGCGGCATCCAGATGGACATCAAATCCGAGGAGAATGGAATGACCAGCAAAAGCAGCACGCTCAGAGGGGCGAATGCCAGCGACGTCAAATAGTGCGTCTGCAATAACGCCTGCACGATGGTCTTAGGCTGTTTCGGGGCACGGGACAGGAAGGATAGCAGCTTCGGGAAGATAATCAAGCCGCCGTTCGCCCAGCGGGCTCGTTGAATCACCAGCGAACCGAAGTCGGGAGGGGTGGCGCTGTAGGCGAGTCGCTCAGGGTGGTTATACAATGACCATCCCTTGGATAACAGATCGACAGTCGATTCCGTGTCCTCGATGACGGTCCGGTCTTGGATGTAGCGGCGGACCGTCTTCGTACCCTCGCGCTCCACCGTGCAGATGTCTTCCAACGCAGATTTCTTCAACAGCGCGTTGGCTCCCACCCAGAAGGTCGCTCCAAACCGGGTAAATCCCTGATGCACGAAATATTGGATATCGGTCGTTGCGCCGGCGGTCCGTTCCAGGACACCGGGGGCGTTGGGGAATGCGCTGTAAGGGGTTTGAGCGACGGCCACTCGCGCATGTTCGGGCTGCTCCATCAGGCGGACCAACGTGCCCGCGTAATGAGGCTCCAGCAGACTGTCTGCATCGAGAGTGATGACATACGGTGTATCGGGGATCAGACGGCTGCCACTGGAATTGGTCTCTTCAAGATATAAGCCGTCTTTGCGAAGCACCGGCTTCACACGTTTTCCCATCAGGCCGAGGAAACTGTTCAGGTTCATGGCCTTATTGGGCTCATGGGAGAGATTGAAGTACTGTTTCCGCTCGAGGACGTCAAATTCAACCTCAAAGCGAGCGGCGAGTTGAGCATAGGCGGTATCTATGTCCTGACGAAGGGCCTCCGCCCGTACTTCTGACACGTGCGTTCTGCGCGCGAACCACTGTGTGGCCTGCTCCCGGCAGGCGTGAGCCGGTTGGGCCAGGATATGCTCGACGAACCAGGCATCCGTGTGCGAGTCAATTGGGGCCAGCTTCGCTTGCGTCTCGTACCATTCCGCCGTCCATCTGAAGCAGTCTGCGAGCCACACACATTCTTCCTTGAGCGCCGCGAGATCGCACGATTGCCGAGAGCGGAACGCTGACTTCGCCTCCGTCACATGGCGATACGGGGAAGCCAGGAGAGTTTGCAGGTCGAACGGAAGACTGCGAGCAGCCCAGAGTGCCTCCTGATCTTGTCGGGCTTTGGGAGACGGTGGATCGTCCAGGAGCAGGACCACTCGCTTATTGGGATACACTTGGAGTGCAGCGGACAAAAGAGTTTGGCGGATGACCGCTATCTCCTCTTTGTACGAGGGGACCAGAATGGTCAGACCGGGTGCGTCCGCTCCAAAGCAAGCGCCCGCGTCAACCGTACGAGATGCCCTGTACTCTTCAACGCGCCGCAATCGACCCAGCCGTGCCACCTGATAACAGAGGTTTCCGTAGACCAAGAAACCGGCCAGGGCTCCAAAAAGGGTGGCTTCGAGAAAGTGAGAGAAGTCCTGCTCCAGGAGGGCCGACCAGGCAATTTTACCAGTCGACCAGAGAAAGAGGGCCGACGCTAACCCCGTTAGGGCCAGCGAGAGCTTGGTGAGAGCAACTTCCCTGGTTTGTCGATTTGTCGATAAGAACATCGATGAGGGGGATGGCAATCTACATGCCTGGCCATAGTGGAAAAACCTCCGGTAAAACCATTGTTTTCACTGCCTCCTGATCTCCGTTACGTGAAGAATTGTAGGGGAGGGCGGCCAAACTGCCTCAGGCTGTGGCTCCCTTGTCGAGGGTACGAGACACTACCAAATAGCGGCTTTCGGAGACCCTTCGGACTACCTAGATAGGGGGCAGGCGGGACAGAGTCCACTACCCCTCCGGTACGCGTTCCATGGACGGCACCTGTTGTCTGACCAGGCGCTCGACCGAGACAAAATGCCGGTCGGGGAGGTTTTTGAAACGGCGCTTGCATTCGGCCACCGCCTCGTCCACGGATTTGAACGGTTCGATCACGGTCAAGAGGTGATTGTAGTAGTCGCTGAGTTTCAGTTCGACCGTCCTCAGGTGAGAGGGATCTCCGGCAATTGCCATGGCCGCCTTTGTTTGGTCGCCATGACTC
This sequence comes from Nitrospira sp., assembly GCA_035761895.1. Taxonomy (GTDB): domain Bacteria; phylum Nitrospirota; class Nitrospiria; order Nitrospirales; family Nitrospiraceae; genus Nitrospira_C. The sequence continues at coordinate 13,085 of DASTQE010000115.1, forward strand.
TCGATGAGCGCTTGGAAGCAGAGACCCTTCAGGCGCTGGGTGACCGTGCTGCGGTCCCAGCCGAGGAGGTTCGCGGTGGCCTGCATGTCAAAACTGTGCCGTCTCAAACACTCCAAGACGGCCTTGTCGCTGGCGGCATTTGGAAACAGGGCCGTCTTTGGCCGCTCACGCTCATCGCTGCTCAGGGTATCGTCGAGCGAGAAGGCATGACGGAAGAGAATCTCTCCGTCGACGAGTGCCACCGCTCGCTCCAGCACATTGCGGAGTTCCCGGATGTTCCCCGGCCATTGATAGGCGCTCAGCAGACGCAGTGCGTCGACGGACAGGTGAGGACGGGGCTTGCCCATGCGCTGCGCGATGTCAGCCAGCGCCGATTCGGCGATTACGGCTATATCACCGGTCCGCTCACGCAGGGGGGGAAGTCGAAACACGAACCCTTTCAACCTGAAATACAAATCTTCTCGGAACCAGCCTTCGGACACGCCCCGCTGGAGATCGCGATTGGTCGCTGCCACGATCCGGACGTCGACGACCGTCGGCGTCGTCGCACCCACGCGGTAGAAGGACTTTTCTTGAAGCACCCGCAGTAGTTTACTTTGGTGATCCAACCGGAGATCGCCGATTTCATCCAAAAAGATGGTTCCGTGATTGGCCAGTTCGAAGTATCCCCGGCGGTCGACCGTCGCTCCGGTAAAACTTCCCTTCACATGGCCAAACAACTCGCTTTCAAACAACTCAGGAGAGATTGCCGCCATGTTTACGGCGACGAAGGCCTGGCCTGCGCGCGGGCTGAGGTGGTGAACGGCGCGAGCGAACAACTCCTTTCCCGTGCCGGGCTCACCCAACAGCAGGACGGTCATGGGAGAGGCCGCTCCCTTCTTGAGGTCGCGAAACATTGTGAGCAAGAGGGGTTGTTGAGTGATGATCCCCAACGCGCGGCATTCTTCCTTGAGCCGCTCGAGCTCGGCATCGGCGAGCGTCCGGGCGTCGGCGCCGGCGACACGGAGGTCGGTCAGTTGCCGTTCCAATTGCTCGAGCTGCCCACGGGCCGCCTGTTCTTGCGCTCGCGCCTCCGCAACGTGCGTCTGCAGCAAGGCAGTGTGACGAGCCAGCTCTGCGTGTTGCGCAGTTGATTGCGCGATGGCCGCCTTCGCCGCCTCCAAATCCTCTTCCAGCGCTTCAGCGCAGTTTTCACGGAGCGTCAGTGCTTCTCGAATGGCGGCAGCGTCATGTTGCATGCGCAGCATATCCCGCTCGAGCAGCATCATGCGCGGCCCCGCAGTGAGATGGGTCCAGGCGACGGTTCCGATGATCACCAGACAGGCGGCTGTCAGCGGCAAAGGCAGGGGTAGCACAAAATGGACGCTCCACAGCAGGAGGGCGGCGGCGGCCACATAGAACGCCATGACGCCGCCGGCTAGACAGAGACCTGCAGGCCCTTGGAAGCGCAACAGTCCCCATCCGATCGTGGAGGCCAGGAAGACAGTGAGTCCGAACGCTGCCCACCGGCCTGTGATGCCGATCTGGTTGTCCGTGAGCAGGCTATTGAGCAGATGCAGGTGGGCCACCATGCCTGTCACGGACTGTCCGGTCGGAAGCAGCCAGGGACCGTTAGTCTGTTGGTTGGGAAGGAAGACAACGATTTTCCCGTTGAACCAGTCCTCGAGCTGCCGCCGATCCTGATGCTGGATCGCTTCCCAGAGCGAGGATAGTGCAGTCGTGGGCAGCGCCGCCAAGGATCCGTCTCCGACTGGATTGAGCATCACCGTCGAGGTTCGATCGGAGACCAGGGCCTCCCTTGCCAAAACAGTCTCCGGCCGGTACAGGTCATACACAAGCGCGCCGAACGCAGGGACCGGCTGTCCCTCGACCTCGGCCAACAGCGGGATGCGTCGTGTCACGCGATCGGGCTGGGTGGAAACCAGGACGTGTCCCCTCATGGCCGCGCCGGTTTGAAGAGCCGTTTGCGGGTCATGGACGAGTACCACGGGAGCAGCCGTATTCAATGCCTCGATGAAAAGCGCATCGCTTGCCGCTCCGCCAAGCGAGGCAGGACTGGCATGATCCAGGCCATGGTCGATGCCAATGGCGCCGGCGCCGGCCTCATGCGCGGCCATGATCAATTGCGCCAAAAGAGCCCGATCCAAAATGGGTCCAAACCGATCTTCGCCATCCGGATCACGAACGACAATGGTCAAAGCTGCACTAGTGGTAATGGGCGGTCGAATGCGCAGCCAGGTGTCATACAAGGTTAGATCGAGTTCGGTGAAGGTGGTGGGCGCCAGAGCCCACAACCCCCTCGCCAGCAGCGATGCCAACAGCCCGATCGCCAAGGCCTGCCACAGGGGGGCCGTGAGGAACAGTCGCCAGAGTCTGGGCCAGGAGATTCCCGCTCTCATCGTCTATCGTGCACCCAACTCGGCTAAGAGGGCATTTGTCTCTTGTTTAGGAAGTCCTTTGAGCACCGCCTTGGCCTTGGGAAGATCCCGTGGGAGGCCGATCCCTTTCCCGTAAATGCGGGCCAACGCTCGTTTGGCGGGAGGAAAGCCTTCCGCGGCTGTGAGCTCAAAGCAGACCAGGATCTTCTTGTCATAAGGCGGTAGCACGTCCTCCCAGCCTGTTTCGTACAGCCGGGCCAGTTCACTCTGCGCCACCTCGCTTAAGGCGTAACCTTCTTTGAGCAGAGTGGCGAGGGCCACGTCGATTCGATGATCTTTGAGGAGTCTCGTGCCGATCGTCTCTCCATCATCCGTCACGCTGTACTCGTGGAATTCCTCCCATAGTTGACGACGATACGCGAGAAAGGCGTCCTGGGCCTCTTTGCGTTTTCGTTCCGATTGATCGGGAGACAGCGCCTGTCGCCTCAGTTTGCCGAGCATGTCCGCGGAGGGCTGATAACCATATTCAGCTGCCTTGGCCCACCAGAACACCGCTTTTCCCAAATCCCTCCCGACGCCTGACCCGCTTTTATAGGCGTTGCCCAAAAAAAACTGAGCCTGTGGAACGCCTCCCAGCGCCGCCTCTTCCATCAGTTGAGCCGCTTCCTGATCCTGCTTCGACAGCTTCAGCAGCAGGGCCAGGCGATAGCGCGCGTCGGGAAAATAGGGCTGCAAGGTCAAAGCTTGCCGGTACGCTTGCACGGCTGCGTGCAAGTGGCCCAACGAGTAGTGGACGCTTCCCAGGCTGTAATGTGCATCCGTCAAGCCGGGATCGAGTCTGACGGCTTCCTGAAGGATGGAAGCGGCGGCGCGCCAATCCTGCTTGGCAATGAGGATGATCCCCAGCTCCAGATGTGCCTTGGCATCGTTGGGCTGCAGTCTTATGGCGATGCGGCATTCCTCCGTGGCAGCATCGAGATCCCCGCTGCGGTACAGCGCTTGAGCGAGCGTGAGTCGGTGACCTGCATGATGGGGATTGAGGCGGACGGCACCGCGCGATTCACCGAGCGCCGTTGCTGCGTCAGTCAGCTGACGCAGCGAATGCGCATCACCAAGGGCTTCAGGCGGCGGAGGTGGGGTTTCAAGGGGCGGCCGCGGAGCCGGATCTTCCGGCGCTTGAGCCGATAAGGGGGCAATGCTGCACAAGCTGAGGGCGGCCACCAGCAGTAGTCGACGGAGCATTGCCCCTGTGACCCTCCGTGCTTCGAGTGGCCGACATTATACCATTCATCCCAAATACCTTCGCGAACCGGCTGCCCGAACAGACATTCCACGACAGGTCGCTCATGGCTGGATCGATTTCCGTTCTTCTTCTGTGATGATGCCCTTTTTCAGCAGCAGTTGAATCAGCCTGTCGGTCCGATCCTGTGCGGCGTTGCCGGGTTGCGGCGGGTTGTGGGAGACCTTGGGTTCTGGAGGCGGCCGCTTTTTCCCATAGACCCGAAAGGACGGGGTAAAAACCGAGACATAATCCTTGTTCCTGATGCGGACAGAAAAGGGAACGCTGTCGCTCAACGGAGCGAGGTCGGGACTGGTACCGACGGGCACCCGGAAAAACGGCTTCCCGTCGTCGGTTTCTCCGTCCTGTCCCACAATGTCAAACCGATGGAGAAGCGGTTCATTCTTCAACGCTTCGCGTTCTTCGCCTGCGAGGTTGGTGATCTTGTCGAGGACGACGATGAGAGAATCGGCGATGAACGGATCGTTGGACCGGTTGCGGACCGTCAGCTCATAGCGGTATTCGCTGGTGAAATTATCGCGGCCGACGAGGGTGACGTTAACGCTGGCCCTGCCGCTCAAGTCCGTGAGCTGATCGAGCGCGGAGGCGAAGGCGGCGCCGGCAGTCACCGTCGTCCATAGCAGGGCACCGATCAATAGACGGCCGGTTCGCGAAGGTGTCGGCATAATTCCCGGGTATATTCGCACCGCATTGCGTCTGACACACGGAGCATAGCAAAGATCAGGAGCTCGATCGAGCATTCTCGCCTTACTCGCCTTGACACTATCTTTCTTCGAAAGATATTCTGCGCGCGCAAAGCGAGTCGAAGAACCGACGATGGACAGTGCGATTACTCAACATGTCCCGCTCCTTCTTCCCCGTTCTCTTGTTTCGCAGCTGATGCGACTCTACGATGTGTCACACCCGCTTCGACGGGGACGTCTCATTCGCGGCTACGACCGGGCTCATGCAGTCAGGACTGCCCGAATGTGCGCCGCCGTCGCCTCGGCCCTGGGTCATGAGCCGGATCGGGTCCGGCAGTATCAAATTGCCTGTCTTCTGCATGACCTCGGTCGCGCCGGCCTCGATCGCCCGTTATTTGGAAAGATCTGGTCTTGGGCAAAGGCCCATGGCATTCCCACCAGGCCGCGGGAATGGCGGGCCATCCATCCGGAGACCCCCTATGGGCGGGAGACGGAGGCCTTTATCGCTCGATATCGGCAGGCGCTTGCCGCTGACGGTATCGTCATCACGCCGTGGGCCAAGGAGCAGATCGAGATGCGGCTCGGCTATGCACGCCGTTTGGCGCGGCGGTTGCGCGCCGTACGATCGTCGATCAGGCGGATGGGCGTGCGGTGGGAATCCTGGATGCAGGCCGTGATGCTGTATTATTACTATCCTGAAAAACTTGCCGGTGCCCCAACATGGGTGAAGGAACTCGCTGAAGTGCTCGTCGCCTGCGAGCAGTTCGAAGCCTACAGCAACCAGCGCCGAGGCCGCGACTATTATGTGCGAAAGAAGGAAACGATTGCCGACGCCTTCGCCTATCTCGGCAAGCTGGAGCAGGAAGGAATGCTGAGCGCGCGCGTGATAAAGGCCCTGAAAGACCTGGCTGCTGCCGGCCGGTTCGATGCCATCATCGCCGAGGCTCGAGGCGGTCGCATGACGGCTGGTGAGCGACGGTTCCTCCGTCGAATGGAGCGGTGAACATGGCGGTGACCACTGTACCTCTCCGGATCGACATGCGGGGTGGCACACAGATCGAGAATGTGACCAAGCTCGTGCAGAACGCCTTGGCCACTGCGAACACGGTCGCCGGCATCGTGACGATCTTCGTCAGGCATACGACGGCCTCGATCATGATTATCGAAGATGAGCCCGGCATCAGAGCGGATACCAAAACCTTCTGGGATCGAGCGGTCCCGGCCGATCCGTTTTGGCAGCACAATCAAAAAAATCCGGGCGAAGACAATGGCCATAGTCATTTGAGAGGGCAACTGCAAGGCCCGTCGATCACTATCCCCTTCGCCGACCGGTCGCTGCTGCTCGGCACATGGCAGCAGATCGTGTTGGTCGATTTCGATACCCGCGCCCGGTCGCGGGACCTCATCATCCAGATTCTGGGAGAGTAGACGCTCCATGTCCGGTCCAATCAAGGCGGTGCGGATGACCGTTCTTGGAGCGGTGCTGGGTATGGCGGCACTCGCGGGGCCGGCAGACGCCGAATGGGGAAAGCCTCTGGGGGCCGGCTATGACGGTGCAGAAGTCAAACCCAGGCCGGTCACACCGGCGCCGGCCGAGCTCGGGCCGGATGAACGCGCCACCATGACGGTGTTTGAACGGGCCACGAAGTCCGTCGTGTTCATTGCCAATACGGCGATTCAGCGTGATCTCTGGTCCTTCGACATTCTGGAAGTTCCGCAAGGGTCCGGGTCTGGTTTTGTCTGGAACAAGCAGGGACACATCGTCACGAACTTTCACGTCATCTACGGCGCGAATGCGATCAAGGTGACGCTGGCCGATCGGAGCGAACATCAGGCCAAGCTGGTGGGTGCGGATCCCGATCACGACTTGGCCGTACTACAGATACAGGTGCCGGAAGCGGTGCTGGAACCTCTTGCAATCGGCAGCTCCCAGGACCTGCGAGTCGGCCAAAAAGTCCTGGCGATAGGCAATCCGTTTGGGTTGGATCACAGCCTGACCACCGGCGTGGTGAGCGCACTCGGTCGGACGATCAAGTCGATGTCAAACCGGACGATTGAAGGTGTCGTTCAGACCGATGCCGCCATCAACCCAGGCAACTCCGGCGGACCGCTCCTCGACAGTGCAGGGCGCTTGATCGGCGTGAATACGCAGATCATCAGTCCCAGCGGGGCCTATGCGGGGATTGGCTTTGCGGTGCCGGTCGATACCGTCAACCGCATCGTCCCTGAGCTGATCAAGCACGGAAAGCTGATCCGTCCCGGTCTCGGCGTTTCGCTGGTTCCCGACGCCATGGCGAGACGCTGGGGTATCAAAGGGTTGATCATCGGAAAAGTGTCTCGTGGCGGGGCGGCCGAACGGGCCGGCCTCAAAGGCGCGAGGGAAACGGCCACAGGACGAATTGAGCTGGGCGACATCGTCGTGGCTGTGGCCGGGAGGCCGGTCACCACCATTGATGAGCTGATGGACGTCCTGGAAAATCACAAAGTCGGGGATCAAGTCGCCGTGGAGATTCTCCGCGGGAATCGAAGGGAGAAGATCATGGTCACGCTCCAAGCGGTCAATTAGGCGCCCCAACCCGCCCATTGCCACGGAGGTAATCGGCAAGGTCGCTATGGTAGGATCACTCATCTGTGTCGCGTGGAGGACTGTTCAATGAGTGACCGCCGTACCCCGGATTCCCCTCAAGACCCCAAACACAAGAGCGAGGAGCCGGCGAGCAAAGCAGGTTCGGACCCTCTTGAACTCATCGAGCAGTGTCTGGCGCTATTTCCCGAATCAGATCCCCGGCAAAAGCTGCTCTATAAACTGCGCCACGCGGTGATGCAGTCGCAAGCCGCCAATCAACAACGGGAAGTCGAGTTCAAGAAAGTCAGCGACGTGGTGGCGAGGCTGACGGCGCCCGCCAATCGCATCGGGATGTTGCTGGACCTCCCGGGCGACGGGCTCGCGCATATTGTCGTGGGCGGCGCCGAATACTACGCGAATGTCGATCCCCGGGTGACCGCAGGAGACCTCAAGCTCGGGACTCAGATTCTCGTCAACGAGGCCTATGCAGTCATCCGGACGCTGGGCTACGACCGCAACGGCCCCATTTTGAAGTTGACCGAAGCGATGGCAGACGGCCGGCTCCGGTTCGAGCAAGAGATGGGGCGCCAATCGCTGATCTTACGGCGGTCGAGCGACCTGATCGACATTGAACTCAAACCGGGCGACGAAATCCGTATTGATCCCACCCATCGGATTGCGTTGGAGAAGCTTGCCGATCGCAAAGCGGGAAAGCACGTGCTCGACGAAGTGCCGAAGGTCACGTGGGAACAAATCGGTGGGCAGAAGGAGGCCATTGCGGCGATTCGTAAGGCGATCGAATACCCGCTGCTGCATGCCGCCACCTTCCAAACGTTCAAGTTTTCCCAGCCCAAGGGCTTCCTGCTGTATGGTCCGCCAGGCTGTGGGAAAACCCTCATCGGCCAGGCGGCGGCCGCGAGCCTCTCGAAACTGGTCAGCGAATCGAATGAGCCGATCACTGAGAAGAGCGACCAGCGTGCGCCGATCACCGGTGGCGCTTTTCTCCATGTGAAAGGGCCGGAGATCCTGAACATGTGGCTGGGCGAGTCCGAACGGATGGTGCGCGACCTCTTTGCTCAGGCGAAGGCCAGACGGCAGGACGGCGCCCTTCCGTTCATCTTCATCGACGAAGCCGAATCCATCCTTGGCACCAGACGGGCCATGCGCTCGTTCAACATCTCCAATACGCTCGTGCCGATGTTCTGCAGCGAAATGGACGGCATCGAGTCGCTGCGGGACGTCGTCATTATTCTCGCGTCCAACCGGCCGGACCTGATCGATCCGGCGGTGTTGAGGCCCGGAAGGATTGATCGAAAGATCAAGGTCGCTCGGCCGAACCGCGAAGCCGCGACCGAAATATTGAAGGTGTATCTGACCAACGATTTGCCGCTCGATCCATCCGTGTTGGCCGAGCGCGGCGGCGAACAGGCGATGGCGACGGCCTCGCTCGCTCAAGAGGTGATCGAGCGCATCTTCCGGAAGGCCGATGACAATCGGCTGCTGTCGATCCGGCTTCGGAGCGGCCAGCAGAAAGTGCTGTACCGGGGCGACCTGGTCAGCGGCGCGATCTTGGCCTCGATTGTCCAACGGGCGAAGGAAAAGGCGATTGATCGAACGATACAGAACGGCCAGCCGGCAGGACTGCTCAGTCAGGACCTCTTCGATGCGGTGATGGAGGAGTTTCGAGAAGGGGAAGTGCTGCCTCCGGATGATGCCGCGGAAGAGTGGCTGAAATTGCTGGATCACCATCCTGAACAGGTCGTCGGTGTTTCTTCGTTCAGGCGCGGGCGGAAGACCGAAGAGCGGTTAGTGAATCAAGTCATCTAGGAAGGCGGCCTCTCGCCACAATGTATATGCGGTATCTGCGTCTATTTGGCATCGAAACCGAATATGGCATTGCGCGGCATGACCGGGACGAGATCGATCCGGTCGTCGAGTCGATGGAACTGGTGCGTGCCTACCTCCTGGCTCCCTTCGAGCGGCGTTGGGATTATGCCGGAGAGGATCCGCACGAGGACGCCCGGGGATTTCGCGTCACCGGATTGGCCCAGGACAAAGAAGAAGACCAGTTCACCCGCCTCGATGCGCATCGTCCATTTTCGTTTCACGACATGAAAAGCGATCTGGTGCTTCCGAACGGGGCGCGCTTCTACAACGATCATACGCATCCTGAGTACTCGACGCCGGAATGCCGAACTCTGAAACAGGTGGTCGCGCACGACCGTGCGGGAGAGCGCATCGTCCAGCGGGCGGCCGACCGCCGCAATGACCAGTTAGGGAACACGGACGTCCAGCTGTACAAGAACAACACCGATTTTCACGGACACAGCTACGGGTGCCACGACAATTATCTCGTGGCGCGGGCGATTCCGTTCACCCGGCTCGTGAGCGGTCTCATACCGTTTCTCGTCAGCCGTCAGGTGATCGCCGGAGCAGGAAAGGTCGGGATCGAAGCGCAGGAATCGGGGTTCGTTCAGGGAGCCTATCAGCTCTCGCAGCGGGCTGATTTCATGGAGACGGATTTGAGCGTTGATACGATGCACAACCGGCCGATCCTCAATACCAGGGATGAGCCGCACGCCGATGGGAAGAAGTATCGCCGCCTCCATCTAATTCTGGGCGACGCCAACATGTGCGAGTACGCGACGGCCTTGAAAGTGGGCACCACGCAGCTCGTCTTGGAACTGATTGCCCGTGACCGTGTGCCGGGTTTGGAACTGGAACAACCGGTCGTGGCGGTCAAACAGATTTCCCGTGACGCCGATTTGAAGGCCGCGGTGAGGCTCAAGGACGGGCGCCAGCTTTCCGCACTGGAAATCCAGGAGTGTTACTGCGATGCGGCGCGGCGGGAGTTCTCGGGCTTTGATGCAGAAACCGATTGGATCTTGCAGGAATGGAGCGAGACCCTGCGGTTGCTATTGCAAGACCGCGGGCATCTGGTGGGAAAGCTCGACTGGGTGACGAAACAGTGGTTGTTGGAAACCTTCGTTCGGGAGCAACAGATCGGGTGGGACGATCCCTGGTTGGCCAGCCTCGATTTGGAATATCATAATATCAACCCCGAGCGGGGTCTCCACCGCGGTCTGGAAGCAGAGCAGAAAGTCTGGCGCTTCACAACTGAACAGGATGTGGAGGAGGCCATCGCCGCCGGACCGCCCGACACACGCGGAGGGCTTCGCGGGCTCTGCGTCCGTCGCTTTTCCGACCGAATCAGCCAGATGCAATGGGAACGGATCCGCTTTTCGGGCGGGTGGCGCCCCCTGACGCTGGAAATGGGAGATCTCTTCGATCCGGTCGACGTGCGGCGGTGCGCATCCTTGTTGGAGAACGCCGCCTCTGCGGAGGACGCACTGACTGTCTGGAACACAAGAAAGGACACAACGACATGATTTTTCGCATGGTTCCTGAACGACGTGAAGGACCGGTGAATCCCATGCCCAAGTCGCCCTCGCCTTTAGAAGAGGGCGGAGGACCCCGCCGGCCTGAAGGCGGTTCGCCGGACCAGGACAATTTGATGAAGCGGATGCGAAAGGTGGATCCGAAGCAGGCGGAACGGTACCGGCAACGAACGGGCCAGTAGGTCGTTATTCGTTAATCGTCAAACGTCCAATGTCAGACAGGAACTGGCCTGTTTGCGATTCACGTGCAACGATTAACGATTCACGGAGAGAATCATGGGAATGCAGGGAGATTTCTTTCAGCTGCTGAAGGCACAAGGCTATCAATTCGGTGCGGCCGGCGGTCACAGTCACGATCAGCAATTTACGACTGCGACTACGATCCTCGCCTTCAAGTACCGAGACGGCGTGCTGGTTGCGGGAGATCGACGCGCGACCGCCGGCAACATGGTGATGTACGATCGCACCGACAAGGTCCTGGAAATCGACCGGCACAGCGTGATGGCGATAGCCGGAGTGCCCGCGACGGCCTATGAGATGGTGCGGATCCTTGAGCACTCCTTCAAGTACTACCGAAGAACGCAACTGCAAGAATTGAGTTTCGAAGGCAAGCTGCGGGCCGTGTCCAAGCTCCTCAAAGAGAATGTGGCCGCCGCACTGGCGGGCACCGGCGCGGTCGCCCCGATCTTTGCAGGCTACGACTTCGAACAGGAAAGCGCGAAAATCTATTTTTACGACATTCTGGGCGCTGAATTCGAGGGCGTGGAATACGCCGTGTCCGGATCGGGGTCCCCAACGATTCGCGGCATCCTCCATTATCTGAATACCTGGGGTGACCAGCCGCTCAGTGCCATGACCGAGGAACAATCAGCCATTCAGGCCCTACGTCTGCTCACCAGCGCGGCCGAGTTTGACAGTGCGACAGGCGGCGTCAATCGTGAAGCCAATCTCTATCCGGTCCTCAAGCTCATTACGGCACAGGGCATCAAGACCGTGCCGGAAGCTGATCTGAAGCAGAAGTTCGAGGCCAGTGTGTCTCGAGGCGCCTGACGAAGCGCCGGGGAGTCTGTGATGTACGAAGAGCCCTACAAGTGGGTCGAAGCGGTCGGCAATCGCCGCCAATATCTGGACGAACAGTTCAAGCAGGGGAGCCCTGTGGTGGGGCTCGCCTATGATGAGGGGATTGTGCTGCTGACTGTCAGCAAGGGGACGCCCAAACTGTATGAAATCTACGACCGTCTTGCGTTGGGGGGCATGGGACATCCTGCAGACCTCGAAAAAGTGAGGTTCAGCCTTTTGGAGATGGCGCATGTCGAGGGCTTCAACCGTTCCCCTTCGGATGTCACCGGCAGCCGCATGGTGAAATACGGCATCGCTCCCGTGATCAAGCAGGCCTTCGAAGAAGTTTTCAAAGCCCCGTTCATCATCAAGATCCTGTTGGCAGAACTGGGACCGAAAGCCGGAAAAGAGACGTTTCTGGTCATCAACTACGACGGCATATTCGAAGAGGGCAGTCGGTGCGCGGTGCTTGCCGCGACACAGGCGGTTGAGCAGGACATGCTCAAGTCGATTCGCGCGGAGCCCGCAAGCCTCACGTTGGAGCAGGCCGTTGGAGCCGCGCTTCGAACCTGGGCGTTGGGAGACCGATTGCAGCGCCAGGCCGCCGAGACGGAAGCCGAGGGAGGGCGCGAAGGCCCGGCGGATGTTTCGTCTGCCGATCGCTCAAGTCTCTATGCGCATATCCGTGAAACGGTCGTCGAAAAAACCATCGAGTGTGCCGTGCTGGACCGTACCCAGCCGGGATCCTCGAAGTATCGTGCCTTGACGCCGGATGAGCTGGGCCGGCTCTTGCCCAAAGACGTTCAAGTCGCGCTCTCCTAACGCCATGTTGAACCGCATTTTCGGGTTGGAGACCGAGTATGGTCTCCTTGTCCATCAGGATCGTCCCGACCATTCACCCACCTGGTTTGCTCACAAGATCCGGGATCACATTTTCCATGTTCAACGTCAGGGCGTGCTGGATCTGCATCATCGCGGGCATGACGAACCACCCGGGAACGGGGGCTTTCTCACGAACGCGGGGCGGATCTATCTCGACATGGGACATCTGGAATACGCCTCACCGGAATGCCATTCATTGACCGATGTCGTGGCGAGCGATCGCGCAGGAAATAACATCTTACAAGCGGCGGTTCAGGACCTCGGACTGGCTGACCAGGTTTCGTTGATTAGAAACAACGTGGACCATGAGACGGACGCGACGTTTGGCTCGCACGAGAACTATCTGGTCACACGCCGGTTTCCGTTCAGCCGGCGCGGTCTTGCGCCGCTGGTGACATTTCTGGTGACGAGGCAGATTTTTACCGGCTCGGGGCGGGTCGGGGCTGCGAGCCCTCAAGACGCCTGGATTCAGATGGACCGACTGATCGTCCCCCGCGCGGCAATAGGCCATAGTGCCGCGTCGGTGCAACTGCCGTTTCAGATTTCACAGCGCGCCGATCACATCGTGAACGATTTCTTCGAGTGGGTGCAGCAGAACCGGGCAATCATCAATACGAGGGACGAGCCGCTGGCGGACCCGAACCAGTATCGCCGCATCCATCTCCTGCTGGGCGACTCGAACATGGCGGAATACGCGACCGCACTGAAGCTCGGCGCGACGGGGCTGGTGCTCCAACTCATCGAAGACGGCAAGGCTCCCCGCGACCTGGACATCGACGAGCCTGTGGAAACATTACAAGAAATTTCGCAGGATCAGGAGCGGCAATGGATGGTGCGGCTCCAGTCGGGCAAACGCATCTCGGCGATCGATGTGCAGGAGCAATTCCTGGCTGCCGCCCAGGCCCATTGCAAGGGCCAGGATGAAGAAACCGATTGGGTGCTCGCGCAATGGGAGAGCGTCCTTCACGATCTTCGCGGAGAATACTCCCAGCTGGTCGGGCGCGTGGATTGGGCGTCCAAGCTCTGGCTCTTAGAGACCTTCCGGGAGGCCGAACGGCTTGAATGGAACGATCCCATGTTGAAGAGTCTTGATCTCGAATACCACAATCTCCATCCCGAGAAAGGTCTGTATCACGGACTCGTGGAAGAGGGGCGGGTGCCGCGACTCACGACCGATAAGGTGATAGAGCTTGCCACCGACCATCCCCCGCGCAATACGCGGGCCTTCGGACGGGGAGAGCTCGTCAAACATTTATTGGCCTGTAGCCAGCCGACGGAAGCTCACGCGGCCGGCAAAGACGAACGATTCTTCCCTGCCTATGTCATCAACTGGTCGATTTTTCAGGTGCGAGGCCAGGAAGCGTTTCCCATGGCGGATCCCTTCAAAACGTATGTCCAGGAAGTCCGCGCGTATCTTGGAAGCGCCTGACACTAACCCGTTGATGAGCAAAAGAAAATATCCTGGTGCTATGCTTATGGCTGACTCAACAACAACGATTCGAGGTTATGGGGAGGTCGAGCATGAAAGCACGAAAATGGGTGATGGAATATGGCGTGGCCATAATCCTGGCGGTGGTGTGCGCGGTCATCCTGGGGCATTTGTCGCTCTTTCGAGAGACGACGGTGGGAAAACTTCACGCGTCTGATCTGGTTCAGTTCTTTGGATACGGAGGCGCCATCGTCTTGGCCTGGTTTGGCGCACGGCAGTTGGCTGATGAGCCGCCTGAAGATTGGAAATGGCTGGTTCCCTATCGAGCCCTGATCCTCCCCGTCACGACCCTCGTCATGGTGGGACTGGCCTATCAAGTGCTGCTCTATGCCTGTGGGCCATTTTTGGGAAAAGGCGGCAAGGAGGTCTATAACTGGATCTTTGTCGTGGGGCTCATCGCCTGCTGCATGTGGCTGATCGTGACCTGGCTGCAGAAGTGCGCTCCCCAGGTGGCCTCGATGGATGCACGACGGCTCAGAAAGGTCGCCTAGATCCTCTTGTCCGGTTGCCTCAATGAGGCAACCGGATTCTTGCTCACCTCACACCTGTCACAATCTCGATGATCCGGTTTTCCGCCCAATACCGATCTTCCCCTATTCGCCTCGTCTGGAAAAATCCGCAGTGCCCACCATGCGCCGGCGCAATGAGGCGGATATTCGAATGCTGCTGAATGAGCGGCGTGGTGAACATTGAATAGGGAATGAATGGATCATCTTGAGCTGTGATGATCGTCGTCGGCACCGCGATACGGTCCAGCACATGACGCGCTCCTGAACGATCGTAATACTCGGCAGCGTCGCGATAGCCTCCATCGGGGGCGGTATAGCGATCGTCGAATTCACTGATGCGCGAGATTCGCTCCAGCCCTGTCAGGTCCCATTTGCCGGGCGAGAGGGCGGCCTTTCGACGGACACGGGCTTTCAGCTGTGTCAAAAAGTGCCGGTGATAAATCCAATTGGCCGGCCGTTCCAACTCCACGACGCATCGGGTCGGATCAATGTTTGGGCACACGGCCACGGTGCCGGCCAGCGCCGGTTCACTTCGGCCCATCTCCCCGGTGGCCTTGAGAAGCAGATTGCCTCCCATGGAATAGCCAATCAGCCAAATGCGGTTCAATTGCTCCTTCTCGGCCAACTCGTGCACCACGCTACGATAATCGGCGCTGAGACCGCTGTTATACAGTGTCGGTGAGAGATGTTCGGTGCCTCCGCACGTGCGCTGGTTCATCCTGACGACATTGAGTCCTGCCGCGTAGGCTTTGGCCGCAATCCCGTGCATGTAATGTGAATCACAACAGCCCTCGAGTCCGTGCAAAAGGAGCGCGGTTTGAGCGGCCTTCCTGTCTGGCTGCCAATGACAGAACCCGACGAGTTGAGTGTCCGGACCCGTCTGAAAGACCCTGCGTTCCGATAGGATACCGGCTAACAGTGATCCACGGGACCAATAGCGCGGAGCCAAAGTCATGAGATGACGATTGCGCAGGAGTCTGGGGGGAACGAACGCCGGGAAGCGGAGGTCATTGTCGTGCTGGCACAGCGGAGCACGATCGGACAGAGCAGATTGAACGCGCAGCATAGCCACGTGCCTTCAGGGGCTTGTAATCGTCGGACTTGGAATAGCTGGGCGGCCGAACCGGCTCCAGGTGACGCCGAGAGCATCGAGCCATGACGTCATAATGGTCGTCAACGCGACCACCATGATGCCGTTGGCGAACTGCGTATGATTGACCACCCCTGCGGCCAGCAATGTGCCCAAGATGACAAAGGCGAATTCTCCAGCCTGTGCGAGGAGAAATGAGAGACGGGCCGCGGGTCCATGCTCCATCCTGATGAGGCGAGCCGCCAGATAGAGCACCACTGTTTTGACCGCCACGATCACCAGAACATGCAGAAGGATTTTCCCTGTGTGCTCGCTGAGCACGTTAACGTCGATGGTGAGACCGACGGACACAAAGAAGAGGCCCAACAAGAGATTCTTGAACGGCATGACCTCTTCCCTGAGCCGGTGTCTATGCGCGGTGCCGGAAAGGGAAACGCCCATGATAAAGGCACCTAGAGCCATCGAGAGGCCGACGTGGAAGGCCGCCCAGGCGCTTCCCAGGATGGCCACAAAGAGGACGGCCGTGAATGTTTCGTTCATGCGTCGTGTGTCCGCAAAGTCAAATAACCAGGGGCAGACTTTCCGGCCGATGAAAAAGAGAAGCGCCATTACCGCGATGGCCGGCAGGACATTCCACCAGGAATAATCCGCGGACCCAGTCCCTGCAAAAACGGGAACGAGAGCGATGAGCGGCACCACCGTGAGGTCCTGAAACAGGAGGACGGCGAATGCTGCCCGGCCGTGTTCCTGGTTGAGTTCCTGCTTCCGTTCCAAAATTTGGAAGACCAGTGCGGTCGAGGAGTTTGCCAAGACCAACCCGATGAGCAGGGCCAGCGACCAAGAGGAGGTAAAAAGGTGCCAATAGAACATCAGGGCCACACCCGTCGCGAGCACTTGCAGCGTTCCCAAGACGAATGCGTACTGCCGCAACAGCCATGCCTGTCCGAAGTCGAGCTCGAGGCCGATCACGAACAGGAAGAAGACCACGCCAAGTTCGGAGAGCTCGCGCAACCGATCGACCTGGGTGGGAGCGAGAAAGTGCGAAGATCCGAGAATGACGCCAGACAACAGCAGACCCAGCTCCGGTGCGATGCCGAGCCGCCGACCCACCGGAATCACGATGGCGCTGATCCCGAGCAGGAGCGTGATGGCTAACAAGAGATCCGGCAGTCGCAGAAGGGTATTCAACGAGACTCCTTTAGCCGCCTTCAGAAATTTGGATGCGCGTTATGAGTTCACCATTCGAACAAGGCGAAAGCTATGAATTCGCCTCTTACTTATCACCTTGTGAGGAATGCTGGAAAGTGCGAAAAGAGAAGACTCCGCCTCCCGACGCCGCTAGCTATCAATTGCATTGGCTGAGCAAAGAGCGCGTTGTATCCGCAATTCGTAAGCAAGGAATTCAGCTACTGAATTTGCGGCGGGGAAGCTGTGGCCGGAGAAGTAAAAGTGGGCACCCCACAGGAGAAGTGCCCACCTTTGGTCTAGATTGGCTCCCCGGGCAGGACTCGAACCTGCGACCAGCCGGTTACAAGGCCCCCAATCTTTCGACTGGGCTTGGACTATCTCATCACCCGCCTAAAGAACAGGGAAGGGTGTCGGGCGCTATCGAGGCAGTATTGGACGGGGTTCCGCAGCCTCTAGTCTCTGCACGTTCCTGCCTACATGCTATCCCTTCGGCAGGCTTCGCTCAGGATTACCGTTCCGCGCAAGCGGGGACGGCTTCCCTGAATTCACCCGATGGTTCAACCACGGTTTCCCGTGGAGGCTGCAGTGAGGCGTGAATTTCTCGGTGGCAATTCGCGCAGAGGAGCATGCATTTGTCTAACTCAGCTCGGATTCTGTCCCAACTTCGGGTATAGCCCTTGCTGGAGATACCAAAATCCTTTTTGGACGAAGTTAGATGATGAAACTCCAGCGCGTCCATACATCGATCGTACCCACATCGTTGACATCGTCCCCCCTTATACTGCAAGGCTCTGGAACGAACAACCTTCCGTCTCTTGCTGACGGCTTCGATCAGGTAGCTTCTGCGATCGGCGTATGTGCGGCGCTCGGCCACGAGTCCTTCCATCTTCCTACAGCCGGCTGCTCTACCAACTGAGCTACCGGGGAATCTGGTCTAGCCGAAACGGGTGGATTGTAACAAAGCCCGGGGCGAGAAGAAAGGAACTTTTTGACCATCCTCGATTAGACGTCAAAGTCCTCGGTTTCATCTTCATCCGACGAGGCGTCGGTATTGCCCTCTGCGAGCGCCGCATAGTGCTTAGCCCACGTGAGGTAGAGGTTGCCGCTGTCACGCATCGTATCGGCCGCTTTGACGAGTTTTTCCACGAGTTCCGGGTCCTTGCCGGTGGCCTGAATGACCGCCGCGCGGCGTTCGATGGCTTTGGGATATTCGGTGATCAGACCAGAGATTTCTTTGAGGAGTTCTTCGATCACATTATCTTCATTGCTGCCCATGATGCACCTCGTTCGGTACCAACAAAAAACCCCATAGCGCGAACGCCATGGGGTTGTTCAAGACCATGCGGGCGCGGTCACCCTTGATAGGCCTGGCCGAGGGCCGCGGATTCTCCCTTTTTCGACATCAGCTGCCCCGTCGCGCTGACGGCTTGCATGACGATGGCCTCGTGCTTGGCTGCGTTGCAGACCACCACGCACAGTTCACAGCCTTTGCAACGGTCGATGTTGACCTCCGCTACCATCTTGGCAGAGTTCAAATCCAGGCAGTTTGCCTCTGGGCAATACATGATGCACAGGCGGCAACCTTTTTTCGCCGTGCATTTTTCATCGATGACTTGCGCAATGTTATACATGCAACCTGATTCCTTCTCTCCTGTTAGGCTGCGACAGCCGGATTTCCGACCCGCAGTTCGACGTTGTTCTTCTCGGCCCACTCACTGGCGATTTCATAAGCCCGCTTGACGGTCGCCAGATTCTTCGCTAAAAGCATTTCCTTCTTCGCGAATTTTTTCTTGATGGCTTCGTCCAGAGAGGCGGTACCGCCCGAGGCGACGAACTTCTTGCCGAACCGCTCTTGTAGCGCCCCATCGAGGGCTTCCATCGAGACGCATTTGGTAATACCAGCGACCGATCCAATCATCGTCATGTTGGTCGACAATTCCGTCCCCGCGATCTCGATCGCGAGCTCTGTCCCGGCAATGTAGAAAACAGCGACGTTCAAATCTTTGAGACGCTGGACGTCTTCCTCCGACAATAGCGGTTGACCGGAGTTGATGATCACCACGCCGCCCTCTTTGATGCCCGAGTAAAACGGCATCGTATAGCTCTTGCCCATGGTGATGACCTGAGGATGGAAGACTTCGATCACGTCGGGAAATACGAGCTCACCGCGGTCGTAAATCCGCTCGATGCCGATGCGACAATAACTTTCTGCGGGAGCCATCCGCTTCTCCGCTCCAAAAAACGGATTGGAAATTGAAAACCTGCCGTCCCGGTTGGCAGCCATGGCCATGACGTGCGCCGCGGTGACGGCGCCTTGCCCGCCCAAGCCTGACATCCGAATATTGAGCCGCTTCTTAATCATGATGCCCTCCTCAGGCCTGCGCTTGTCCCGCCAACTGCTTGGCCGCCGCTTTACGCTCTTTATCCTTCGCGGCCAGTTCGGTTAACAACTGCTTGGCCGGTTCGCTGATGTACTCTTTGTACGCGAACCGCTCGGTCGGTTTTTCCGAGTCGCGCATTTCCTGAAGGCCTTCCATGCTGTTCTTGCCGATCTCGAGAATGCAAGGGGTGTAAAGTTGGAGATAGGTCGGGCCGATTTCACGCGCGATGTGCACCGCATTGCGAATGACCTTTTCGACCAACGATGGCTTACTGACCGTGCAGTTCACGACGTAATGGCAGCCCGATTCCCGGGCGATTTCCGGCAACCGCACCTTGTCGAACAGTTTTCCGACCGGCGCCATCTTGGCGACGAAACCCTTCTGCATGAGCCCGCTCTCCTGGCCCCCGGTGTTGGCGTAGAGCTCGTTGTCGAAACAAATGGTGGTGAATTTTTCCTGGCGGAACCACGCCTGCAGCGTCATGTCAAGCCCGATATCCACCGTCGCGCCGTCGCCGGCGAGCACGACTACGTCCTTGACGCGGCCTGGGAACCGCACGCTCAGGGCCCGCTTTAGACCAGACGCGATGGCGTTCTGGTTACCGAACAGCGAGTGGATGTTGTGGACGGCCACCATGGGAAACACAAGGCTCGTACAGCCTGTCGAACCAACCATCACGGTGTCTTCGGGATTCGGCAAGGACGCCAGAATGTAGCGGAATGCCATCGACTCAGGGCAGCCAGCGCAGAGGGAATGCTGCTCGATGAGTTCCTTGGACGAGCCGATATCTTTCCATCCACGATCTTCCTTGCCGTAGGTCGCACTCTTCACGAGGTCCTGATAATCCGACGGCATGATGTCGTAGAGGTCTTCCGAAATTTTAATCCGTTCCTTGCTCATTATGGCCTCCTCAGTGTCGCTCGCGGGAGCGAACAGATTCAAAATGTGTACTGCTCAGCTTCCACGACCGGCCAGGGACATGCTTTTCATCCCGAGGGCCGTCTTGATTTCCGATACGATAATTTCCGGCGGCATGGTCATGCCTCCGCACACGTGTGGCCCCGCATGCACGCGATGGGGATTGGGGATGGAGGCACGAATTTCTTTTGCCAGCCACCCGGTGACATTGAACTCCGGCACGAAGATGTGCTTGGCATTCTTCGTGGCTTCGCGAATTTCTTCTTCCGGCCAGGGGCGCAGCGTCTTGATTTTAACCAGACCACAGCGCACCCCTTCATCTTCCAACAAACGGATGGCTTCACGTCCTTGCGACACGGCTGTGCCCGAGGCCACGATCATGATGTCCTGGTCAACGTTTTCGGTGTCGATCAGCCCGTTGAGCCAGTGGATCGAATGCTTCCGCGAGCGTTCGATTGCCGCCCAGATCTCCTGCTGCCAGGACGCATGCGTCGCATAGCTGATGTAGTTGCTCTTCATCACGAACGGATCGCGCATCATGCGAACAGGGGGACATTCCATGTCCATGCAGGGCACCGGCGAGCGGTAAGGATCATAGGGCGGCAGGCACATATCGGCCGGTGTGAGGTTCACCACGTCCTTCGTATGGGTCACGAAGAAGCCGTCACAACACAGTGCCAGGGGAAGATGCACATCGGGCTCTTCAGAAACCATGTAGCCCTTCAGAATCCAGTCGAAAAAGTCCTGCGCAGTTTCCGCATGCCAGACCAACATGCCGGTATTCAGCAGATAAGCGATTTCCAGCGTGTCCGGTTGAATCGACAGCGGCGAATTGATGCCTCGACAGGTGACGATCATCTGGATGGGCAAGCGTGCGCCGGCCCACATTGGAAAGTTTTCCATCGCGCGCATCGTGCCCGGACCTGCCGTGGTGGTGAATACGCGGGCTCCGCCGAAGGCGGCGCCGGCACATTGGGACATCACGGCGAATTCGCTCTCACCGCGGAAGTAATCGCCGATATAGCCCTCGGCGAACAATTCACCGATCAACGCCGCGGCTTCGCTTTGCGGAGTGATCGGATAGGCGATCATGACGTCGCAGCTGGCACGGCGAACGGCTTCTTTGATGACTTCGCTGCCCGTGAAGAAGGACGGAGTGCGAGGCGCCTCATGAAGCATCTTCCACGGATCGGTAAATGTTTGACCCTTTTTATTTTGCGTTCCGATGACTGAGGGGGTGTTAGCCATGGACCCAGCCTCCTTTCACTCGCCTCGATCCTCCAGATTAACTGGAAGCTCCATTTTTGGTTGTGGCCAGCCGTGGTTGGACTGTCCCTTTCAAGCGTTTGACCGTGTCGGCCAGTTTCATAATTTTTTCAACGGATGCGTCACGGAATGAGAGCATGGCGTCTTCATGGCCGGCTTGCGCGCACATCGCGATGGTGTAACAGGACGTGCCGCCGCGAATGATCTTGAGCGACAGATTAGCTTGATGGCAGTGCACGCCCACGAACATGCAGCAATCGATTTTATTGTGCCAGATGGTCAGATTAGGGTGATTCGGGTTGATTTCCACTTCCGGGTTGATTTTCGGATATTTCGGTCGATAATCCGGCATCGGAATCAGCATCGCCTTTTGTCCAGGCTGCACGCATTCCTTCAACGTGTTGTAGAGGTGGCGGATAGCCGTGGCTTTTTTCGCCGCCTTTTCGTTCCAGGCCCAGAGCACCAAAGGACCGGGGAAGATGGTGGGGACTTTGGCCATCAAGAATTGCCGGGCGGCCTCTTCGTACGCCTTTTCTTCCGACACAATCACGCCATTGATGTGTGCCTCTCCCGGATTGGGCAGGTACACGCCCATTGAGGCTGCTGCCGGAGGAAGGAAATGTTCGGGCCCGGGGAGCACGCGATATTGAGTCATTGCGGCCTACACTCCGCGTATGAGGTTAACAGGTGAGAGCGTCAGTTGTTTAAGTGAATCGACCCTGCCGACAATCTAAGCTTTTTCACGGGATCTCTGCAACCTCGCAGAAGGCCCAACATGCGGAAATAATGGGCTACCCGACAGGGGCGGCTTAGGCCTTTTGCCCCTTCCATCCGGCGAAATGCCGTTACCCGCTATTGGCTCGATATCACGGCAGGTTTTTAATTATAGGAGCGCGCGTTCAATGAAGTCAAACAGACTTCCGTAGGGGAGTGAGACTGCTTACGGCCTCTTAGTAGGAATATATGCTGAATTAGCGGCAGTTTACACCTGCTGGTCTAGGGGAGTTGCTCGCAAGCCTCTATAGACCCCAGTACACAGGCCTGCTCGAAATCCTCCTTGGCCAAGCGTCCTTGGAGTCGATTTCTGTACAGATTGGCCCGAGTCAGGAGCGCCCCGGCGTCCGTTGGATCGAGTTTAATCACCATCGATAAGTCCTCAAGGGCTTGCTCCGGACGGTTCAGTTTGAGTAACACGTCGCTGCGAAGGAGATAGGCCGCTTTCTGATCAGGTAGCCAGCTCTCAGGTGTTTGAGCATCCAGCAGTTTCTTGAGCGTGACCAGCGACTGATGCCATTGTTTGGCTTTCGCTTGACGACGAGCCTGTGTGGTATAGAGGCCGATCAGCCGCTGCCGTGCAATATCAAAGAAGGGATCGAGGGCCAGGGCCCGTTCATAGCAGAACGCCGCTTCATCGGTTCCTTTCAGCCAGGTCTGTACGTCCCCTTTTCCTATCCAGGCCCACGGATTCTTGCCGTCCAACTGCACTGCCTGGTCGAAATCCGAGCGGGCTTTCTCGATTTGACTTATGAGGCCGCTCCCCTGACTGCCCTCGGAATAAGCGATGGACACCAGGCGCAGATTGGCTTGCCCTCTGACGATGAAAGGTTCAGCCGATTGAGGATCCAATTGGGCAGCCTCGGAGGCCAGCTGGATTTTCTTCCAGAGGTCCGGAGTCTGAAACGCAGTGTCGAGCTGTTGTTTGGCGCGTATCACCGGTTCAGGCTTTCCGCTGGGCTCAATCATGAGCATACGGACACCTTCGGGCTCTTGTTGCAATTCTTTCAACTGGGCGCGGAGATGCTGGTTTTCCTGCTGAAGCTCACGAAAATGTTTCGCCAACTGAGCCTCAGACTGAAGTCGGTGAATGGCATCGGCCAGATGTTGCATGTTGACGCTGGCACGGATCCGGATGAAAAACACTGGCCGATCATTTTCGAACGACCGGCGCGAGTCCAGGACCTCCGTTTCCGTAATAGCCGCTGTGATCGTGCGTATCTCCCAGGAAGTGTTGCGAATCGTCCGCCCGTGCCATTCCTTTTCCAGGTCGTAAAACGTTGATTCGAGATAGACGCCGACTTCCTCTATGGCCCTTCGCTGAGCACGCTGCAGAACTTTCTCTTCGGCGCTGGCCAAGGTATCCCCATCGGCCATGACGTACCGGGCTTCCGCGATCACGGTCCTTGTGGTGAGGGCAAAGGCAGGGTGGACGAAGACGATAAGGAGAGCCGCCACTGCAGAGAACCACGATCCACAGCGAGCATCCATACGATCAACTATACCGCCCGTCTCGGAGCTCGGCAACGCACCATCGGAGGGGGAAAGAGCCTGATTGTAGGAAGAACGAGCGTCGTAAGTACTTGATTGTATGCGGCTAATTGGCCTTTGGAAAGACCTGAGTGAAGGGATGGACTTCAACCCGCTCGAAGACACCGTGAACCGTATAGGGGTCTTCGCGGGCAAACTTCTGGGCATCTTCCAGCGAGTCTGCCTCAATCACGATGAGGCTACCTGTCTTATCGGTGAGCGGTCCAGCCAACACGACCCGACCGGCTTGGTCCAGCGGTTCCATGTTCGCCAAATGGGCCGGCCGGTAGATCTTTCGCTTCGCTTCACCTTCAGGGCCATCAAACCCAATGATGACGAATTTCATGATGGTTGGAGCAGGAAGTAATTAGGCAGAGCCTTCCAGCGGGCAACGGTCTTTGTATCCCGTGGTGGTTTCATGCCACCATTTGATCTCCGGCTCACCATATTTCCAGCAGAGAAAGACGATACGACCGTCTCGCAGATGAGGAAAATCACAGAGACCCAGGTCGACATCCTTGACAAGGACGCCCATCTCCTGAATGGCTTGCAGGTTTAAGCTAATCTGATGCAGGCTGGATATATATAGTGGACCAGCGGTGCTGCCACCCCCGTATTCTGCTCGTGCGCTGGCGCGCCGAATGTCATCCCTGGTCCGGGCCAACGCGGCCTTCGCCTGACGCACCGAAGCCATTCGGGCATTCAATTGTGGGATGAGATGGTTGGCTTCGGATAAGGTGAAAAGCCGGTCATGCTCTTGATCGTCTTCACGGCCCATCGGCGTTTCTCCTTCAAGCTGGATGTAGCACACCCGTCCAAGCGGCTGCAACAAGCCGGTTCCAGCCACGAATCACGTTCGCTGCCAAGACACGCTGGAGCTAAGGACAGATGCCGGAATGGAGTCCGGTGTTGACAACTATCGACCCGCGGGGTATGCTCCGTGAGTAGCGTTCCATACCGAGTCGAGTCTGCGTTCTCTCCACACACAAGAACTTCCGAGGCAACTTTCGAGTACATGACGGTTCAGGGATGGGTTCGGCTCTGGTTGCACGTGACAGACGCATTGACCATAACGAATAATGGACACATCCTTCACGGCATATCCCCTCTAGCAAACACACAATAGCCAACTCACTACCGAACGGTTATTACGCATCGTTTCAATGGTTGATCATACTCCGCGTCGATACTCGTCTCTGACCATCAGCCCCGAGCTTGAGGATACGTATGGCACAAACTAAGGGAGAAGTTATGCATCTGGCCGAATTGAAGCAGAAAACCATTGCCGACTTGAACGACGTCGCGCGAGATCTCAAGATCGAAGGGGCGGCGAATCTTCGCAAGCAGGAACTGATCTTCGCCATCTTACAAGCGCAAACCGAGAAGAATGGGGTCGTTTTCGGAGAGGGCGTTCTCGAGACGCTGCCCGACGGCTTCGGTTTTCTACGGGCTCCTGATTCCAACTATCTGCCCGGTCCCGACGACATCTACATTTCGCCGTCGCAGATCCGCCGCTTCAATTTACGCACAGGCGACATCGTGTCCGGTCAAATCCGGCCTCCGAAGGAGAGTGAGCGCTACTTCGCCCTCCTGAAGGTCGAAAAGGTCAATTTCGAAGATCCTGAAGTGGCTCGCGACAAGATCCTGTTTGACAACCTCACGCCTCTTTATCCGGAAGAGCGCATTCAATTGGAGTTTGATCGAGAAGAGTATTGCACGCGCGTCATGGATCTCACCACGCCGATCGGAAAAGGTCAGCGCGGCCTGATCGTGGCGGCCCCGCGGACCGGAAAAACGATGTTGCTGCAGGCGATAGCGCGCGCCATCCTCAAGAACCATAAGGAAGTGACGTTGATCGTCCTGCTCATTGATGAACGACCGGAGGAAGTCACCGATTGGCAACGGCAAGTGAAAGCCGAAGTCATCAGCTCGACGTTTGACGAGCCTGCTCAGCGACACGCTCAGGTCGCCGAAATGGTGCTCGAGAAGGCCAAGCGATTGGTGGAACACAAGAAGGATGTTGTGATCCTCTTAGACAGCATCACGCGCCTGGCTCGCGCCTACAACACCATTGCACCCCCCAGCGGCAAAGTCCTTTCGGGTGGTCTGGACTCAAACGCCCTGCAGCGGCCGAAGCGCTTCTTCGGAGCGGCGCGGAATATTGAGAACGGCGGCAGCTTGACGATCATGGCCACCGCGCTAGTCGACACCGGCAGCCGGATGGACGACGTGATCTTCGAAGAGTTCAAGGGCACAGGCAACATGGAAGTCCATCTCGATCGTCGTTTGGCCGACAAACGGATCTTCCCGGCCATTGATATCAGTCAATCGGGGACGAGAAAGGAAGAGTTGCTGGTGGACAAGGACCGCCTCAATAAGATGTGGATCTTGCGGAAGGTCCTGAGCCCGTTGGGAACCATGGAAGCGATGGAATTCTTGATGGACAAAGTGCATGGCACGAAGACCAATCAGGAGTTCTTACAATCCATGAACCGCTGACCTTGTATCTGTGGATCGAGACAAGGTAAAGTGTCGCGCCTTCGAATAGGCGAAGGCGCAAGGCAGTAATGCCAGGAGTGCGAATCATGAAAAAGGGCATTCATCCGTTGTATCGGGAGGCGACAGTCCATTGCGCCTGCGGCAACAGCTACAAGACCAGATCCACCGTCGGGGACATCAACGTCGACATCTGCTCAAGTTGCCATCCCTTTTTCACCGGCACGCAAAAGATCGTCGATACCGAGGGCCGGGTCGAACGGTTTAAGAAAAAGTACGCGAAGAAGGGCAAGTAGTCGGGCCGAGCTAACATAGAAGAGACCCTGCTTCGCAGAGGCAGGGTCTCTTTTTTTGTGTTCACAGCGCATGGATATCGAGGAGTCATAATGGATCCGGGGTTGATGAAAAAATGGGAGGCGTCGGCCAGCCGCTATGAAGAGCTGACGAGCCAGCTCATGGATTCCTCCGTCATCAGCCAGGCGGCGCTGCTCGTCAAACTGACAAAGGAGCGCACGGAACTCGAGGAGGTCGCGCAGCTTTTTCACCGCTATCGGGAAATCCTCAAGCAACTTGACGAGGCCGCGCATCTGCTGGCGGATCCCTCCGCCGGAGCGGAACTTCACGCGCTGGCGACCGAGGAAACGGCGCAATTGGGGGCGGAGCGCGAAGAGCTTGAACGACGTGTGTTGGAGCATCTCACACCAAAGGATCCCCGGGACGAAAAGAATTTGTTCTTGGAGATCCGAGCCGGGACCGGCGGAGATGAGGCGGCCTTGTTTGCCGGCGACCTCTTTCGCATGTATACGAAATTTGCTGAGCGTCACAAGCTGAAAGTGGATATCGTCGAGGCGTCGGAAACCGGCAAGGGCGGGTATAAGACCGTCATTGCGGTGATCGAAGGTAAGGGCGGTTTTGGGCTGTTCAAATATGAGAGCGGCGTGCATCGCGTGCAGCGGGTGCCGGTGACAGAAGCGTCCGGCCGGATCCATACCTCGACGGTCACCGTCGCCGTCATGCCGGAGGTGGACGAAGTCGACGTGCAGATTGACCCCAAAGACTTGCGTATCGATACGTTTTGTTCCTCCGGCGCCGGCGGTCAAAGCGTCAATACCACCTATTCGGCTGTCCGCATTACGCACCTTCCGACCGGCGTCGTCGTCTCCTGCCAGGACGAGCGGTCGCAACTCAAAAATCGCACGAAGGCCATGCGGACGCTCCGCGCCAGAATCGTCGAGGCGGAGCGCGAGAAACAGGAGGCGGAAATCGCACAACACCGGAAGGCACAGGTGGGAACCGGTGACCGCAGCGAAAAAATTCGCACCTACAACTTTCCTCAAAATCGTGTGACAGATCATCGCGTCGGATTAACCTTGCATAAGTTGGAGCAGGTGCTCGAAGGCGACATGGACGAATTCGTCGAGGCGTTGCGCGCCCAACGCGATCATGCGGCGGTCGCGGAGGCCTCATGACCGCGCGCGCCGCTGCGAACAAGCCGTCTGAGGCCGGCACGCTCGGGTCCTTGATGGCACACGTCCGACGGCGACTCGATGCCGCCGGAGTCGAATCCGCTGATCGCGAAGCGCGCTGGCTCATCGAGCATGCGCTAGGCCTGACCAGTTCGAGCCAACTTGTCGACTGCGCACGACCAGTCAACCCACGCGAGATGGCGAGGGTGGATGAGTTTGTGAATCGCAGGGCGGCACGTGAACCCCTGCAGTACATCCTTGGAACACAGGAGTTTTGCGGCCTCGAATTCGAGGTCAACCCTGCCGTGCTGATTCCCCGTCCGGAAACGGAACTGTTGGTTCAGGAAGTGATGCGGCGCCTGCCACAAGGTGTTCGTCCCACCGTCGTTGAGGTGGGCACGGGATCCGGGTGTGTGGCGGTCACGCTCGCCCGAGCCGTGCCCGACGCAAGGATTGTGGCCACGGATCTTTCCTCGCAGGCGTTGGACACGGCCAAACGCAATGCCCGTCGCCACGGCGTGGAAACAACCATCAGCTGGCTCGAAGGCGACCTCTTGGCGCCCCTCGCCGGCGCAATCTGCGAGGGCACGGTGGCCGCCATCATGGCCAATCCTCCGTACATCCGCGAATCTGAGTGGAGCGGGCTGCAGCCTGAAGTCAGCCGGTTCGAGCCTCGAATGGCGTTGGTTGCGGGGACGCGAGGCACGGAATTCCATGAACGGCTTCTTGATGAGGCGGTGTCGTATCTCGCACCCGGCGGGCTGTTGGCCATGGAAGTGGGACAAGATCAGAGCGCCCACGTCTGCGCGAAAATTGAAACCATGCCAGCGTACGAGAGAGCGGAGATTGTGCCTGATGGGGCCGGGATCGATCGAATCGTGCTCGTCGAGCGAGCGAGATGAAGGGGCGCTGGCATGGATAAAATTGTCATCTCGGGCGGCATTCCGCTTCACGGAGAGGTTCAGGTCAGTGGAGCGAAAAACTCCGCATTGCCCATCCTTGCGTCGACGATCCTCGGCGGCGGCGAATGCGTCATTACCAACGTCCCGCGGGTTGTCGATGTCGTCACCATGGGAAGGCTCCTTGGCATGTTGGGCGCCCGGGTGCATCACGAAGGGAACCGGGCGGTGATCAAAGCGGATGTCATCCGGTCGACGCAGGCTCCCTATGAGCTGGTGAAAACCATGCGGGCGTCCGTACTGGTGTTGGGGCCGTTGGTCGCCCGATGGGGGGAAGCGATCGTGTCCCTGCCAGGCGGGTGCGCGATCGGCTCGCGCCCCGTAAATCTGCACCTGGCAGGGTTGGCCAAACTAGGCGCCGACGTCTCTATCGAGCACGGATACATCCGGGCAAAAGCTAAACGGCTCAAAGGCGCACCGATCTATTGCGATGTGCCGACCGTGACGGGGACCGAAAATTTGATGATGGCGGCCTCCCTGGCGCAGGGGACCACGGTCATCGAGAATGCTGCGAAGGAACCCGAGATCGTCGACCTGGCGGATTTTTTGACCAAGCGCGGCGCCCGGATCTCAGGCGCCGGCACCGACATCATGACGATCGAGGGCGTCCGGGAGCTGCGCGGAAGCGATCACGAGGTGATTCCAGACCGCATTGAAGCGGGCACGTATGCGGTGGCGGGAGCGATCACCAAAGGAGCCGTGTCAGTCGCGCGATGCCGTCCGGAGCATCTTGAACCATTGCTGAACAAGCTTCGTGAGGCCGGCGTAGCGGTCAGCGTCGAAAAAGAACGCGTCCACATCGATGCGACGAAGTCCGCCCGGATGAAAGGCGTTGACGTCCGTACGCTGCCGTTTCCCGGCTTTCCCACCGACATGCAGGCGCAGATGGTCGCGCTGATGTCCGTGGCGGAAGGCACGAGCATCATCACGGAAACGGTGTTCGAGAGCCGGTTTATGCATGTGGAGGAGTTGCGCCGCATGGGAGCGGATATCCGCGTGGAGGGCAACCGGGTGGTCGTAACCGGCCGCGACCGCCTGGCGGGCGCTCCGGTGATGGCCTCGGACCTGCGTGCCAGCGCGGGACTCATTTTGGCGGGACTGGCGGCCGAAGGTACTACCGAAGTGCTGCGAGTCTATCACTTGGATCGCGGGTACGAGCGAATCGAGGAGAAGCTGCGTGGTCTTGGCGCTGTCATTGAGCGACGAAAAGGATAAGAGAATGCTGACCGTTGCGCTCTGCAAAGGGAAGCTGATCGAGCCGACGCTCGAGCTGTTTGCAAAGGCCGGGTATGGCGCGGTGCGGCCTGTGGCCGATAGCCGCCGGCTGCTGGTCCCCTGCCCGGAAATCGGCATGACGTTTCTGATTGTGAGACCCACCGACGTGCCGACGTACGTCGAGCACGGAGCCGCCGACGTCGGCGTGGTCGGCAAGGACGTCTTGCTCGAGCAGGACAGCGACGTCTATGAGCCATTGGATTTGGGGTTTGGAGCGTGTAGAATTGCCGTCGCCTCTTTCCGTGGGCAAGCAGCGCGCGACCGGCTCTCATCAAAAATCCGCGTCGCCACCAAGTATCCGAAGATTACGGAACGGTTCTTCAATCAGCGCGGCGTGCCGGTCGAAATTATCAAGCTCTACGGCTCGATTGAACTTGCGCCCATCGTCGGCCTGGCCGATCGCATCGTTGACCTGGTTGAAACCGGCAATACGCTCAAAGCGCACGGATTGGTGGAGATCGAGTGCATCGCTCGGTCCACGGCGCGTTTGATTGTCAACAGAGCCAGTCTCAAGTTGAAACACCAGGCCATCGCAGAACTGTTGAAGAATCTTCGGTTGGCCTGCACGTCTTCCGAACGACCTGCCCGCGGGTCGGCGAAGCCCTTGCGTGCGGCCGGCCGCAAAGAGAAACGGGCGCGCACATGAAGATTGTCGCCTCCACCGATCGTGCGTTCCTTCCCACCCTGAAGAAGGTCGCGGCGCGCGGTCGCGTTCAAGCAAATGTCGTCGAGCAGCCGGTAAAGACCATCCTCCGGGCCGTAGAACGCGGTGGCGACAAGGCGGTTCTTCGCTTCACCAGGCAATTCGACAAGATCACGCTGACCCAGGATCAGATGAGAGTCACTCCTGAAGAAATCAAAGAGGCCTACTACCATATCCGCAAAGAGGAGGGCGACGCCTTGCGCTTTGCGGCACAGCGTATCGAGGCATTTCACGAGCGGCAACGGACGAAAACCTGGATGTATCAGGATGGCGGGGCGACGCTGGGTCAGGTCGTCACGCCGATCGACGCCGTCGGTGTCTACGTCCCGGGCGGAAAGGCCGTCTATCCGTCAACGGTGCTGATGAGCGCCATTCCAGCGAAGGTTGCGGGGGTGCGACGGATTGTGATGTGTACGCCGCCTCAAAAAGGCGGGATCAACCCCTATCTGCTGGTCGCGGCGGACATTGCCGGCATTACGGAAATCTATCGGGTGGGAGGCGTCCAAGCCATCGGCGCTTTGGCCTTCGGCACGACGACCATTGCCAGAGTGGACAAGATCGTAGGACCCGGCAATCTCTACGTTGCGACGGCAAAACGAATGCTGTATGGGACCGTCGGCATCGACATGGTTGCGGGACCCAGCGAGTTGCTCGTCGTGGCCGATGAGGGTGCCAAGCCCGCCCACGTGGCGGCGGATCTGTTGTGTGAGGCCGAGCATGACGAAGAGGCGCAAGTGTGGCTCGTGACGACCTCTGCGTCGCTCGCCAAGGAGACCGTCGATCTCGTCGAACGGCAATTGAAGGGTTTGCAGCGTGAAAAAATTGCCGCTAAATCGATCGGGAAATATTCGGTCGCGTTCGTCGTGACGACGATGGATGAAGCGATCGATGTGGCGAATGAAATCGCACCTGAGCACCTCACGCTTTCCGTGGACGAGCCGTTTGACTATCTGGAAAGAATCCGACACGCCGGGGCATTGTTCCTGGGCCGATATACACCGCCCGCTGTTGCGGACTATATCGCCGGACCGAATCATGTGCTCCCGACAGGGGCGACGGCGCGTTTTTTTTCGGCGCTGTCGATTCACGACTATACGAAGATCAGCAACATTGTGCACTATACGAAGGAAGAACTGAACAAAGTGAAGGATCATCTGGTGCGGCTCGCGCAGATCGAAGGATTTGACGCGCATGCCAAATCGGCCCAAAGCAGGTTCTCATGAAGAAAAATGGATCAGCGCCCAGACAGGCGTCGTTGCATCGCGCGACAAAGGAAACCGACATTCGCGTCGAATGGACGCTCGATGGAAGCGGACAGGGGAAGATCGACACGGGCATCCGGTTCTTCGACCACATGCTCGAGCTGCTGGCCAAACATGGCTTTTTCGACCTGACCGTTCTAGCGAAAGGCGATCTCGACATCGACGAACACCATACCGTCGAAGACGTCGGCATCGTCATGGGAAAGGCGCTTCACCAGGCCCTGGGAGAGAAGGCGGGTATCAAGCGGTTCGGATTTGCTTCTGCGCCGCTGGATGAAACGCTGGCGCAGGTGACAGTCGATCTCAGTGGCAGACCCTTTTTGGTGTACAATGTGAATCTGCCGGATCGCAAGATCAAAGTGTTCGATCTTGGGCTTTTTGAAGACTTTTTCCAGGCGTTCGTGACCCACGGGGGCCTGAATCTGCACGTCAATCTCCTCTATGGTCGTAACCCGCATCACATCATGGAGGCGATCTTCAAAGCCACCGCAAAAGCTCTCGATCAGGCCACGATGCTCGAGGAACGACTGGCGGGAAAGGTGCTCTCGACGAAGGGCATGTTGTAGGAGCTCGCAGGTCCTGTCGCCGACTCAGCCCAACCATCCTCGCACCCCGCCCGGTGTGGGGACCCCACTGCGGGTGGTTGGTGAAAACCGCGTCCCGGGAAATCGATTGCAAAGCAATCGGAGGGTTTGGGCGGGTGAAAAAGCCGGTTGGGCGGGCGGGTGAGATTGGCGCCCAGATCGGCGCCACCCGCGAGATGCAGGAGAATCGTAAGTCAGGCGCAAGGAGGGGCAGGTTTCTAGAGAAGAAACCTGCCCCTTTTGTTTTCGTTGATGGCTAGCGGAGTCGACGGAACGAGGGAGTAGCAGGCTGAATCGGGTTGCGGTATTGTTACAGCCTTTCGAAGGATCACGGTCATGATTGCCATTGTCGATTACGGGATGGGCAATTTGCGCAGCGTCTGGAAGGCCTTTGAGGCGGTAGGCCTTCAGGCGGTGGTCACACGGGATCCGGCCACGATCAGGAATGCCGGGCATGTCGTCTTGCCGGGGGTCGGTGCCTTTGGCGATTGTAT
Organism: Nitrospira sp.; assembly: GCA_035761895.1. Taxonomy (GTDB): domain Bacteria; phylum Nitrospirota; class Nitrospiria; order Nitrospirales; family Nitrospiraceae; genus Nitrospira_C. The sequence goes on from DASTQE010000115.1 coordinate 45,735, forward strand.
GGCGAATTTGGAGCGGTTCGGTCTGGTCGAGCCTGTTCGGTCCTCGATTCAATCCGGGAAGCCGTTCTTGGGAATTTGTCTGGGCTTGCAACTGTTATTCACGCAAAGCGAGGAGTTCGGCGTTCACAAGGGATTGAACATTGTCCCCGGTAAGGTCCAGAAGTTCGCCCTCGATCCTGCGCTGAAGGTTCCTCATATGGGTTGGAACCAAGCGCATATGCAGCGGGACTGTCCGCTCTTCGGCGACATCCCGAACGACTCTGATTGGTATTTTGTTCATTCGTATTTCGTCGACCCGGCTGATCCCCTCGTGGCGGCCACTATCACGACCTATGGCGTTCCATTCGTGTCCGCCATCTGGAAGGACAATATCGTGGCCTGCCAGTTCCACCCGGAAAAAAGCCAGTCCGTGGGTCTGCGCTTGATCAAAAATTTTGGAGTGTGGCGTGCATAAGGTTGCGTGGTCCTGGGGCAGGTTCTCGGCCGTGACAGTGGCGTCATGCCTCATGGCAGGAGTCGCCTGCAGCGGTTCAAAGGTGACGACGCAGACGTCCAGTGAGTTGTCCCGGTATCAGATACGGACCATCGCGTTAATGCCGTTTACGAGCTTGGCCACGCCACAAGTACGTGAGGCGGCTGATACGTACCTCTCCACGCCGCAAAGCGTGAAACGCTCGGATATCTCATTGGGCGTACCCCCCAGCGTCGAGCAACAATTGCAGCAGACGGCAACGGTGCCGGCACATGCCGCCGAGAAGGTGACACAACTGTTTTGGACGAGGCTCAAGAACCGGCAGGGAGTCGTAGTGTTGTCGCCGACTGAGGCCGCCAAGGCTGCCGTTCAACCGACGGAAGAAAGGGAGAAAGCTACGCCGGAACGCCAGGCGGCCGTCCTCGCCGCAAGACTCAAGGCGGATGCCGCCTTGATGGGGCAGGTTCTCGTGTACCAGGAACGATCGGGCAGCCGGTTGGGGGCAAATCCTCCGGCAACGGTCGGATTCGAGGTGAAGGCGGTCGCGACGGATGGCCAAGTGCTTTGGGTTGGCAACTACTATGAACGGCAGAAGCCAATGACCCAGGATTTTCTCGGATTCATCCAGCACGGAGGAGTGTTTGTAACTGCCGAAGAGCTGGCTCAATATGGCGCTGACCAAATCTTAAAAACGTTTCCGTTTGGCGCTCACGATGGAGAGTAAGACATGATGGTGATACCGGCCATCGATGTGAAGGACGGCCGCTGCGTCAGGCTGCGTCAGGGCGATATGGCCGCGGAAACTGTGTACTCGACCGATGTTCCATCAATGGCCCGTCGGTGGGAGGAGGCCGGCGCTTGCATTATTCATCTTGTGGACTTGAATGGTGCGGTAGAGGGAGAGCCGAAGAACCTTCCGCATATCGAAGCCGTCAGGCAGGCCGTACACGTGGAAGTCCAGGTTGGCGGCGGCATCCGCAATCTCTCTACAGTCCGGCGCTACCTCGATGCGGGTGTCTCGCGTGTGGTGCTGGGCACGGCGGCTTTGATAGACCGTCCATTTCTCGACGAAGCGTGCCGTGAGTACCCCCGGCGGATTCTCCTCGGCCTCGATGCTCGGGACGGCAAGGTCGCCGTGAAAGGGTGGACATCGGTATCTGAGACCACGGCCACCGAGCTGCTTAAGGAGCTTGCCGGATATCCCATCGGTGCAGTGATCTACACCGACATTGCACGCGATGGAATGTTGACTGGGCCAAATCTGTTCGCGCTCAAAGAAATTGTGGCCTCTTCACCATTTCCTGTGATTGCCTCAGGGGGAATTTCCCGCATTGAGGACTTGAAGGCGGTACGATCCGTCGGTCCGCAGGTCGTGGGGACGATCGTGGGCAAGGCGCTATACGATGGAAAGATCGATTATCGCGCGGCCCTCGCCGCTCTTCAGCAGAGCTAACGACATGTTGACCAAGCGCATCATTCCGTGTCTCGATGTGAAGGACGGGCGGGTTGTTAAAGGCGTGAGCTTCGTCAATCTTCGGGACGCCGGAGATCCGGTGGCAGCGGCGATGGCCTATGATCGTGAGGGGGCGGACGAGCTGTGTTTTCTCGACATCACCGCCTCGTACGAAAATCGGAAGACGATCATCGATGTCGTCGAGCGCACCGCGGCGAGTGTCTTCATGCCCGTTACGGTGGGCGGGGGCGTGCGGACGCTCGACGATATCCGCAGCTTACTCAATGCCGGAGCAGATAAAGTCAGTATCAATACGGCTGCCGTGGAGCGGCCGGACTTTGTAAAGGAGGCTGCAGAACGGTTCGGGACGCAGTGCATCGTCGTGGCCATCGACGCTAAACGGGCGGCACGGCCGGCTTCGTGGGAAGTGTTTACGCACGGCGGCAGAAAGCCGGCCGGAATCGATGCGGTCGAGTGGGCGCATCAAATGGAACAGTATGGGGCGGGCGAGATCTTGTTGACGAGCATGGACGAGGATGGCCAACAGCGCGGATACGACCTCGGTCTGACGGCGGCGGTGGCTGAACGGGTGTCTGTGCCGGTTATCGCGTCGGGCGGTGTCGGAACGCTGGAGCACTTGTATGACGGGTTGGTCACTGGAAAGGCGGATGCGGTGCTTGCAGCCTCGATTTTTCATTTTCGAACCTATACGATTCCTCAAGCCAAGGCATATCTTCGGGGCCGCGGCGTGCCGGTACGGCGCGAGCCAGCCGGGCAGGTAGCGTAATGGCCGATCGCGAGCTCACGTTCAATGAACAAGGGTTGCTTCCTGCTGTCATACAGGACTGGCTGGATGGGACAGTCCTCATGCTCGGGTATATGAACCAAGAGGCACTGAGCCGAACGGTGGCGACCAAGTCCGTACACTTCTGGAGCCGATCCAGACAGAAACTCTGGGAGAAAGGCGAAACCTCAGGTCACAAGCTGCTGGTCAAGGACCTCTTCGTCGATTGCGACCGGGACACGATTCTGGTGAAAGCGCAGCCCACGGGGCCCACGTGCCATACGGGCGAACGTGCCTGTTTTTTTTCCAGATTGAACGAAGACCAGCTCGACAGCAAGCAGAAATCTTCAGAGGCGCACGGCGGTATTCTCGAGAGCGTGCTGCGGATCATTGCGACTCGCAAGGCCTCGCCCCAGCCAGGCTCTTACACGAGCAAGCTCTTTGAGGCGGGTCACGATAGGATCCTCAAAAAGGTCGCGGAAGAAGCCGGGGAAGTCCTTATCGCCGCCAAGGGAGGCAAGCGAGAGGAAATTGTCTATGAAGTGGCGGACCTTCTGTTCCACACGTTGATGGTTCTGGGCTATCACGACCTCTCCCTCCATGAGGTCTATGAGGAACTAGGCACCAGATACGGAAAATCCGGACTGCGACCGCCAACCTGAGGACGAGCCATGACCGATTGTCTATTTTGTCAGATCGTACAAAAGACTATCCCGGCCAAGATTGTGCACGAGGATGATCGCACGGTGGCATTCGACGATATCAACCCGCAAGCCCCCGTCCACACGCTGGTCATCCCCAAGAAGCATGTCGCAGCGGTGCAGGACTGCGACCGAGATTCAGATTTATTGGCTCACCTTTTAATCACGTGTGTCAACGTGGCGAAACAGAAGGGGCTGGCGGAATCCGGATACCGCATTGTGACCAACACGGGAAAAGACGCCGGCCAGACGGTGTTTCATCTCCATCTGCACGTCTTAGGCGGCCGGCACATGCGTTGGCCTCCGGGTTGATGATACAGAACATGCCCCTCAATGCGCTCCTTGCGTTTGACAGATTTCCTCTGCGTCTGTTAACCTGACCGGTCAATTTTTTCGATCACTTACGCAAACCGACCCGCCGGTCTCGGTGGGGGTGAGGAGCTGCGTCTCCCATGGGCCGAGGCCTGATTTCTCAGGATGTTATCAATCAGATCAAGGACCGGATCGACATCGTAGACATCGTCGGCCAGCATGTCAGTTTGACCCGCGCGGGACAGAATCTGAAAGGTCTGTGCCCTTTTCACCAGGAAAAGAGTCCGTCCTTTACGGTGAGTCCGAGCCGGCAGATTTTTCATTGTTTCGGCTGCGGTGCCGGGGGAAACGTGTTCACTTTTTTGACGCGAATTACCGGCGCAAGCTTTCCTGAAACGGTCCATGATCTAGGCCGAAGGGTGGGGATCGAGGTGCAGGAGCCGATGGCTGATACAGGACCGGCTCAACAGAGCAACCGGATGGAGCAAGTGAATCAGGCGGCGTCACGATGGTTTCGCGAGAGCCTTCGAGATGAGCGGATGGGCGCAGAGGCGCGGGAGTATTTGGCCGGACGCGGCATTCAGCCTACGACGATCGACCGCTTTGGGATCGGCGTGGCGCCGGCGGAATGGGACGGTTTACTCAAGGCGTTGGCAAAGCAGGGGTTCACGCCGCTAGAGCTGGCCGCTGCCGGGCTGGTCATCGCACGGGACACCGGCACCGGATATTACGATCGCTTTCGCGGCAGAGTCATGTTGACCATCACCGATCTGCGCAAACGCGTGGTGGGCTTCGGCGGACGCGTCCTCGGAGAAGGTACGCCAAAATATTTGAATTCGCCCGATACCCCCTTATTCAAGAAGGGACAGACCCTGTTTGCATTGGATGTGGCTCGGGAGGCCATCGCCCGGACGAAGGCTGTGATCGTCGTAGAGGGTTATTTCGATGCGATTGCCCTGCATCAAGCCGGCCTCACTCATACGGTCGCGACGCTCGGGACCGCGCTGACCCCAGAGCACGTGCAAGTGTTGCGTCGATTCGCGTCGAAAGTAATCTTGCTCTTCGATCCCGACGCCGCCGGCGTCCGCGCGGCGCTGCGAGGGTTGGATCTGTTCGTCAACAGCGGTCTCGGGGTCAAGGTCGTGACGCTGCCGGTGGGAGACGATCCCGATACCTATGTGCGGAAGGAAGGTCCTGAAGCCTTTGCCTCTCTCGAACAACAGGCGCCGAGTTTGCTCGATTTCGCACTCGAGCAGAGCTTGAAATCCGCTGAAGGGAGCACCATCGAGGGACGGATCCGCACCGTGGATGAGATCTTGCGGATCTTGCAGAAGAGCGAACATCCCATTGAGCGGGAAGAGCGCATTCGGCTCGTCGCCGAACGCTTCGGCATCAATCAGCAACGCCTCATCGATCGCTATCCGGCGTTGCGGGACAAAGCACGGCCGGCTCCCTCGGGACCAACGCCTGTATCGCCGCAGGGTTCTTCCTGGAAGGGGGCCCCAGAGGAACGTGACCTTGTCTATCTCTTGTTGCACGGCCAGTTGTTGCCCGCCGAAGTCCGGCGGCTGCGGGCAGAGGCCTTTTCTGTTCCGGCCTGCCGGAAGATCGTCGAACAGGCGCTGGCCAATCTCGAACAGGACGGCCGGGTGGGACTTCGCAAAGTGTTGGATAGCGTCGTCGATGATCCGGAGTGCGGCTCGTTGGCGACGGAATTGTCGATGCGGGAGGAGCATTTCGACGACCCACGCGCCCACATTCAGGGATGTCTCAATACCATCGATCGCAAGCGTGTGGAAGCCGTCTTGCGCGATCTGATCGCTCAGCTCAAAGCCGCAGAGCGGGAGGGACGGACTGAAGATGCTCGAGTTTTGAATGCACAAGTCAATCAATTGCGGATGCAGAAGGCCGGACGGCCCGCCGGAACGCTTTCTTTGGTGAAGGAGTAGGTATGGCGAAACAAGAATTGCTCGTAGAAGTGAAGAAACTCATCTCGATCGGCAAAGAAAAGGGGTTTCTCACCTATGACGAGCTCAACAGCACGCTGCCGGCAGAAGTCGTTTCATCAGAGCAATTCGGCAGCATCATGACGATGTTCGGCGAAATGGACATCGAAATCGTCGATGCGCCTGAAGGCGAGCGTCAGCAGAAAAGCCGCAGCACCGCCGAACAGGAGGATGCCGGCGACGACGCCGACGAAGGCGATGCAGGAGACGACAGCGAAAAAGAGATCGATCTCACGCCTGGCGCGTTGAGCCGGACTGATGATCCGGTGAGGCTGTATCTGAAGGAAATGGGCAGCGTCGCCCTGCTGAGCCGCGAAGGCGAGATCGAAATCGCCAAGCGTATCGAAGAGGGGAAACGGGATATCGCGTTCGTCATCTACGGCATGCCGATGACGATCGAATTCATCCTCTCGCTGCGAGAGCAACTCAAGAACGGTAAGATCGATGTCCGCGAAATCGTGCCCATTCAAGAAACGGAGGAGGATTTCGAGGAAGAGGAAGTCGAGCGTGACTATGAGGAATTGCGCCTCAAAACGTTGGAAGGACTGAACACCGTCCGCAAGGTGTCCACCTCGCTGAAGGGACTCTACGAGAAGGCTCGCCAGGCCGCGAAGGACGCAGCGAAGCTGAAAAAGATTAAAAAGCAGATCGACGCGATCCGTGAGCAGGTCGTTGACAAAATGGAAGCCGTCAACCTCCACGGCGTGCTCAAGGACCGGATGGTGCAGCGTGTCCGTGAGATGGCGATCCAGATCCGGACGGCCGAACGGGAAATTGTCAGTTGCCAGCGGCGTCTCGGTGTCGGCGGTGAAGCGGGTGCTGAACTGCTGCGAAAGCTCTGCCGGGATCGAAAGGATTTTCAAGCGGTCAAGCGAAAAACGGGGGTGTCGGAAGAGACGCTCCAGGACATCAAGAAACTCTATCAGGCGGCGAAGAGCCGCATCCGTCAATTGGAGACCGAAGAGGCCTTGGTCTCAGGCGAAGAAATCAAGGATGCGGTCAAGCATCTGGATGTAGCCGAAGAGAAAGTCAAACGCGGGAAGGCGGAGCTCGTTGAGGCCAATCTCCGGCTCGTGGTGAGTATTGCCAAGAAGTATACGAACCGCGGACTGCAGTTCCTGGACTTGATCCAGGAAGGCAACATCGGATTAATGAAGGCGGTCGATAAGTTTGAATACAAGCGCGGCTACAAGTTCAGCACCTACGCCACGTGGTGGATCCGCCAGGCCATCACGCGCGCGATCGCAGATCAGGCCAGGACGATCCGCATCCCAGTGCACATGATCGAGACGATCAACAAATTGATCAGGACGTCGCGGCACCTGGTCCAAAAGCTTGGTCGCGAACCCACCCCCGAGGAGATCGCGGAGCGTATGGACTTGCCGCTGGATAAGGTCCGCAAGATCTTGAAAATCGCCCGGGAACCGATCTCATTGGAGACACCGATCGGCGAGGAGGAAGACAGCCACCTTGGCGACTTCATCGAAGACAAAAAAGCCATTTCTCCTTTGGAAGCGGCCATCCGATATGATTTGCAGCGGCAGATCAACAGCGCCCTTGAGACGCTGACGCCGAGGGAGGAAAAGGTGCTGCGCAAACGTTTCGGCATCGGCGAAGCGACCGATCATACGCTGGAAGAAGTCGGTCAGGACTTCGAGGTCACCCGAGAACGCATCCGGCAAATCGAAGCGAAGGCCCTGCGGAAGCTGCGTCATCCAAGCCGGAGCAAAAAGCTCCGGAGTTTTGTCGAGAGTTTGTAAGACCGAGTCGGACGATTTGACTCTGCCTCACGCTCAGGCCTAGAATCGGATTCATCGAGACGTCGGTGAGTGCGGTATCATCCGTCTCGACCGTAATCTGACCGGCGGCTGAGCGGTTCCATTTGGGGCCCATAGCTCAGGTGGTTAGAGCGGCTGACTCATAATCAGCTGGTCCTAGGTTCGAGTCCTAGTGGGCCCACCAATTGGACCGGCGACGGAATCCAAATCCTCCCTTCGTGATTTCAAGCATGGGAGTGCATTGAACCAGAACCTATCCCCACTTATCGAGCTGCAGAAGCTGGATCTCCGCATCATGGAGATCACCGAGCAGCGTCGAAAGATCCCCGAACGTCTTCATGCCGTCGAAGCGCCGCTCCGTGAGGCGAAACAATCGCTGCACGAGACGAGCGCCGCGGTGGAGGCCTCCGTCAAGGAGCGGCGCGCTCACGAGAAGGACGTCGAGGCGCAGGATGCTCACACAGACAAAATGCGCGCCAGGTTGTCAGAGCTGAAGACCAACAAGGAGTATCAGGCCCATCTTTTCGAATTGCAGATGGCGAACAAGAAAAAGTCTGAAATCGAAGACAGGGTGCTGGCCTGCATGGAAAAAATCGAACAACTCCAGCAGACAGCCAAGGAGGCGCAGGACAGGGTGCGAGTCGCCGAGCAAGCCTTCACCAAGGAAAAACAGGTGCTTGATGAACTCGACGGCAGATTATCCGCTGAGCTGGCTGAACTGGAGTCGCAGCAGCGGGATCGCTCCGCCAAGGTAGAACCAACCCTGTTGGCCCGCTACACTAAGCTAAAGGCCGCCCGAAAAGACCAGCCGCTCGCGGCGATCAAGGGGGGGATGTGCGTGGGATGTCGTCTGCAGATCCCTCCGCAATTGGTCGCCGAAGTCAAACGGTCACAGGACCTTCACACCTGTCCATACTGTCACCGCCTGCTGTACTGGGACGGCGACGTCCAGGTCGACCAGAAACCACCTACTCAAAGCAAGACATCCGATCTGGAAGTCGGCGAGTCGGTCTAGCCGGTCGAGGCACCCAGGACGGCTTTCGTCGTCTTGAAATGGAGCTTCGCGACCGTGGCCAACCGCTGTTCGCCGTGCTTTTTGACGACCATCCTGCCGGCTAACTCCACGGCCGGCGAGGCTCCTTTGGGAAGCGCCGTGCCGACCTCCTCCGAAAGGCGTTTGAGCCGCAGGAGAAACTCCGCCCGGGCGACGATGGACGCGGCCGCTACGGCGAGGTCGGATTCCGCCTTTGTGCGTTGCTCGAGCACGATTTTCCGCCCTTTTTCCTGGAGCGCGTTGAGGATCAGCCGTTCGTCACCAAACTGATCCGAAATGGCCCGCTCGCAGGATACACGCGCCAGTAAGGTCTCAAGCGCCTTGGCATGTCCCCAGGCGAGCAACCGGTTCAGATTCTTGATCTTGAGATACAGCTCGTTGTATTTCTGCGGACCGATGACGATCACGCTGTGCGGACAGATCGTTTTGATATCAGGGGCGAGTTCGAGAATGCGGCCATCCGAAATTTTCTTGCTGTCTCGTACGGCCATGAGGGCAAGCTCGTTTTGAGTTGTGGCGTCGACAAACACGGCGGCGACGACGAGCGGGCCGAAATAATCGCCTTTGCCCGACTCATCGATTCCAATGCGCTCAATAGAAGGTGAAGGCATCCTGGTGAGTAACGTGCGGAGGCGATGGTCACTGCTTTGGTCTAAGCACCGTTCAGCTATGTCGAACGTGGGCGACCCTATGACGACCGGCCGCGACTGGCTGCCGGTAGAAAATGTCGTTGGGGCGCGGTAATGTACCAGAGCAGTTTCGGTCGGTCAAACCAGCAGATCACGAAACGCACTATTGGGAGAAATGTGATGCGCGCACGCCGAACCAGGGTTCAGACGATCACGCTCCTGGGACTGCTTCTTCCGCTCGCGCTGTCCGGCGGATGCGAGACCAATCCTTACACAGGACGATCACAGTTCCTCATGACATCGGTGTCGGAAGAAATGAAGATGGGAGCGCAAGCATATGATCAGGTGAAAAGCGACCCCAAGATGAAGACATCGCAGTATCCGCGCGAGATCGAACCGGTCAAACGCGTGGCTGCCCGCATCGTCGAAGCCGCCAAACGGTCGAAGTACGCCGAAATGGCCCAGCAGTTTGAGTGGGAAGTGGCGGTGATCAAGGACGATCAGACCGCCAACGCGTTTGCGCTACCCGGCGGGAAAATGGCCGTCTACACGGGCATTTTCCCGATGGCGAAGACCGAAGCAGGTCTCGCTGCAGTGATGGGGCATGAAGTCGTCCATGCGTTGGCACGCCACGGAGCGGAGCGGATGAGCCAAGGGCAGGCGACGAGTATCGGGGTGCAGGTTTTGGGGACAGCGGCCGGCGTAGGAACTGGGAGCGCCGCGCTGGGACAGGCGACGATGGCGGCGTTGGGAGTCGGCGCTCAGGTCGGCATGTTGCTCCCCTTCAGCCGAAAACATGAATCGGAAGCCGATTACATCGGCATTCTCCTTGCCGCCGACGCCGGCTACGACCCTCGAGAATCAGTGGCCTTGTGGGAGCGAATGGGGCAGATGTCAGGAGGAGGGGCCCCGGCAGAGTTCATGTCGACTCACCCGAGCCACGAAACCCGCATCGATCAACTGAAGAAATGGATGCCTGAAGCGATGGCCATCTATCAATCTAAGCCATCCGTTCCGGCCGCTGAATTGCCGCCCATCGGCCGCTAGCCGGCCTTGCACGCCACGGATCGACCTGCTTCTTGCATCGGGCGCGTTCGTTTTCTATACTGAGGTCGCGCGAGGGAGAAGACCGGGTGATCGCTCGTCCTGCGACGAGAGGAAAGTCCGGACTTCACGGGCAGAGCGCTGGGTAACTCCCAGGCGGAGCGATCCGACACCAGCACCACAGAGAATAGACCGCCGATGGCCAACGCGACAGGATCCCAATCGAGTCGCAGCGGATCAGGCAAGGGTGAAACGGCGGGGTAAGAGCCCACCGCGGGGATGGCAACATCACCGGCACGGTAAGCGTCGCTCGATGCAAGACCAAATAGGAAGACAGCTGCTGCTTCCTCGGAATGCGGCGACCGGCTGGCCCGGCCGTGGTCTTCGGGTAGGTCGCTTGAGGTCTGAGGCAACTCGGATCCCAGAGAAATGATCACTGCCGTGGAAGAGAAGATCTTCAACGGGACAGAATCCGGCTTATAGGTTTTCTCCACCGCGCCCCTTCTTTCATTGCTTCCTGACCCTGATCGAAGAGACGTGCACGTCTTTACATCGCGCGCCCACCGATGGCCTCCTATTGACCTGGCACAGACGTGATGCTAGGATCTCTGATCTTTCTCATTGATTTATCAGATACTTCTGTATCATCAGGGGTTGATGGTGTACCTCATCAGGGAGGGGTGTCTCCATCCGTGAAATGTCACGGAAACGGAGAGGAGGCTCAGCATGAAACTCACAGGCGCTGAAATATTAATCGAATGCCTCAAACGCGAGGGCGTGAAAACGATCTTCGCGCTGCCGGGAGGCGTCGTGCTCAAAATTTTCGACATGCTTCATCAGCAGAAGGATATCGATGTGGTGTTGACCCGCCACGAGCAGGGCGCCGGCCACATGGCGGAGGGTTACGCCAAAGCCACCGGTAAAGCGGGAGTCTGTTTGGTGACGTCGGGACCGGGCATGACGAATGTGATTACCGCCCTGGCGGATGCCTACATGGACTCTGTCCCGCTGGTGTGCTTCAGCGGGCAGGTGCCGACGAGTCTCATCGGCAACGATGCGTTTCAGGAAGCTGATAACGTCGGCTTGAGCCGTCCCTGCACGAAGTACAACTTTCTCGTGAAAGATGTCAACGAATTGGCGTCGACCATCAAGGAAGCCTTCTATATCGCCACCACCGGCCGTCCCGGTCCGGTGTTGGTGGACATTCCCAAAGATGTCTCCATGGACAAGGCGGAGTTCAGCTATCCGAATTCCGTCTCCATCCGGGGGTACAACCCCACCTATGAAGGGAACAAATGGCAAGTCAAGCAAGCGGCCGAAGCGATCATGAAGGCCAAGAAACCGATTCTCTACGTCGGCGGCGGGGTCGTCTTCTCCGGCGCTTCCAAGGAATTGATCGAGCTCGCAGAGCTCACGCAAATTCCTGTCGATATGACGTTGATGGGGCTGGGTGCGTTCCCGGGTGAGCATCCTCTGTCTCTTGGCATGATGGGAATGCACGGCACCTATCAAGCCAATATGGCGGTCCACTACTCCGATCTCGTCGTGGCGATCGGCGCACGGTTCGATGACCGCGTGACCGGCAAGGTCTCCGAGTTCTGTCCCTATGCCAAAATCATTCACATTGACATCGATCCCACCTCGATCAGAAAGAACATCCACGTGGATATCCCGATCGTCGGTGACTGCAAAGCCGTCCTTCGCGAGTTGAACCAGATTCTCAAGGCGACGGTGAACGGCGAACAAAAGGAACTCCGTAAAGCCTGGTGGGAGCAGATTCACGAATGGACACACGCGCATCCTCTGACCTATGAGCAGGAGGCCGAAGGACCCATCAAGCCGCAGCAAGTGATTAAACGCCTCTATGAATTGACCAAGGATCTTGATCCGATCGTCTCGACGGACGTCGGCCAACACCAGATGTGGGCGGCTCAATACTTCAAGATGGCCAAGCCGAATCGCTGGCTGACCTCTGGCGGGCTAGGCACGATGGGATTCGGGTTTCCCGCGGCCATGGGTGCGCAAGCGGCCTTTCCCGGCCGGCTCGTGCTCTGCATCGCGGGCGACGGTAGCGTGCAGATGAATATGCAGGAGATGGCGACGGCGGTGGTACACAAGCTTCCCGTGAAAGTGATCGTCTTGAACAATCGGTTCCATGGAATGGTCCGACAATGGCAGGACCTGTTCTACGAAGGGCGCTACGCCTCAAGCTATCTCGATACGACGCCGGATTTCGTGAAGTTGGCTGAGGCATACGGCGCCGTCGGACTACGCGCCGGTAAGGTTGGGGATTTGGACAGTGTGCTCAAGGAAGCCATTGCGGCGAAGGGGCCGGTGATCGTTGACGTGCCGACTCATCCCTACGAAAACGTCTATCCGATGATCCCCGCGGGCGGCTGCAACCATGAGATGATTTTGGATGATCCACCGGAGTTGAAACAGAAGCAGAGCGGCGGAGCCAAGGTCACTCCCCAGGATAAAGATACGATTTTGACGGCCTAGCGCATGGAACATATTATTTTAGTCACGGTCGAAAACAAGTTCGGGGTGCTGTCGCGCATCGCGGGGCTGTTCAGCGGCCGGGGTTTTAATATCGAAAGCCTGTCCGTCGCGCCCACGTTGGATCCGTCCATGTCGCAAATGACCATCGTCACCTCGGGTGATGAGCGAATCGTCGAGCAGATCGTCAAACAGTTAAACAAGTTGATTGACGTAATTAAGGTCGTGGACTTGAACGAAAGCGACTTTGTCTCGCGGGAAACGGCGCTGATCAAGGTGCACACCAGACAGGAAGATCGGGCGGAAGCCCTGCGGATCGCGGATATCTTTCGCGCCAACGTCATTGATTCGACACCGGCGACCTATACGATCGAAGTGACGGGTGATCCGAAGAAAATCGAAGCCATCATCAATCTGCTGCAGCCGTTGGGCATCAAAGAATTGACGAGGACCGGCCGCGTCGCAGTCGCACGTGAGCCGCTCCGTTCCACCTCGACGCAGCCTAAGAAAGTGGCCCGCGAGTAACTGCGGGCCGGTCGATCGTCTGCCGGCACCCAGTATCAACCTCTTGCGATCCGGGAGTTCATGATGAAAATTTATTACGACAAGGATGCCGATCTTCAACAGATCACGAATAAGAAAGTCGCGGTCATCGGGTACGGCAGCCAGGGACATGCGCACGCCTTGAATCTGAAAGAGAGCGGTGTTGGGGTCGTGATCGGCCTGCGCGAGGGCAGTTCGTGGCGAAAGGCCGAGCAAAGCGGGCTCAAGGTCATGCCGGTTGCCGATGCGGTGAAGGCATCGGACGTCATCATGATCCTGGCGCCGGACGAAGCACAGGCCGCAATCTACCGGCAGGAGGTCGGGCCAAACTTGAAGGCCGGGGCGTATCTAGCCTTCGGCCACGGATTCAACATCCATTTCGGGCAGATTGTCCCGCCCGCGACGGTCAACGTCTTCATGGTTGCCCCGAAGGGGCCCGGCCACTTGGTGCGATCCGAATATACGAAAGGGAGCGGCGTGCCCTGCCTCCTCGCCATACATCAAGATCCCAGCGGCACCACCAAACAGGTGGGGCTGGCCTATGCCAGCGCCATCGGGGGCGGGCGTGCGGGTGTGATCGAAACGAATTTTAGGGAAGAGACTGAGACCGATTTGTTCGGTGAGCAAGCAGTACTCTGCGGCGGGCTCACCTCTTTGATACAAGCGGGCTACGAGACCCTGGTGGAAGCGGGATACTCACCTGAAATGGCGTATTTCGAATGCCTGCACGAAGTGAAGCTGATCGTCGATCTGATCTATCAGGGCGGAATTGCCAATATGCGGTACTCCATCAGCACGACTGCGAAATACGGTGATGTGACCAGAGGCCCTCGCGTGGTGACAGAACAGACCAAGCAGGAGATGAAGAAGATCCTCGCTGAAATACAACAGGGTCAGTTCGCCAAAGAGTGGGTGCTGGAAAACCAAGCCAATCGCCCTGTCTACAATGCCCTGTTGGCCAAGGGTGAAGCGCATCCTATCGAAGCCGTCGGAGCCAAGCTTCGCGCGATGATGCCGTGGCTGAAGAAGGATCAACTCGTCGACAAGAGCAAGAACTAAGGAGCAGCGATCGGCGATCAGCCGTCAGCCGCGGACATGACGCGTCTGCGGAATTCAGCTGATTGCTGGAGCTGATGGCGGACAGGTGGCGGATCGTGCCGTAGGCATTCCCTTTGCCAAAGAAGGATTTCCCTTCATTGGCGTGGCCGCTGGTATTACACTGATTGCAGGATGGCTGGGATGGGTTCCGCTTGTCGTTGCGGCGGCCGTCCTCACGCTGTTCGTTTCCTGGTTTTTTCGCAATCCTCCTCGAGAAATTCCTCAAGGGCCCGGACTCGTCGTTTCGCCTGGAGACGGGAAAGTCCTTGCGGTAGAGGAAGAATTCGAACCTCGTTATATCAAGGACCGTGCAGTCCGGATTTCGATTTTCCTCAACGTCTTTGACGTGCACATCAACCGGATTCCTTGTGAAGGCATCATCGAAGACGTGCAGTATCAGCCCGGGTTGTTTTTGGTGGCGAGCAAGCCTCACGCCACGGTGAAGAACGAACAGAACGCGGTAATGATCAAAACAGTGGAAGGGGCGAAGGTGCTCTGCGTTCAGGTGGCAGGTTTGATCGCTCGACGCATCGTCTGGTGGGTACATCCCAAGGATCCTGCCGTGCGCGGCGAGCGCTACGGGCTGATCAGATTCGGCTCGCGGATGGACACGTATGTTCCGGTGGGGACGGCGATCAAGATCGCCGTCGGTGACCGCGTGAAAGGTGGAGAGACCATTCTAGGAGTATTACGATGAAAGGCACAGCGCTGAGACAATCCTTCGCGAAGGGCAGCAAACGACACAAGGCGGCGATGCACCTCATTCCCAATTTGTTTACAACGGGCAATCTCTTTTGCGGTATTTTCGCGATCTTGTCCGTGTTCAACGCCAACTACATGGCGGCGGCGATAGCCATTTTGGTCGCGATGATTTTCGACGTGTTGGACGGAAAATCGGCCCGGATGACGAACAGCACCAGCCATTTCGGCCTCGAGTATGATTCTTTGTCCGATGTCGTCTCGTTCGGCGTTGCGCCCGGCCTCTTGCTGTATTCCTGGGCGTTGAGTGGGCAGGGCACGTTCGGCGTGGCCGTCATGTTCGCGTACGTCGCAATGGGGGCAGTTCGGCTCGCGCGGTTCAACGCGACCGTGACCATGTCAGACGGCAAGTACTTCACCGGCTTGGCCATCCCTGCGGCCGCCGGGGTCATCGCGTCGATGGTCATTTTCGATCACTACATTGTCCGGGCAGGTGCCGAAGTCAAGCCGATGGCCGTGCTCATCGTCACGCTCCTGCTGTCATTCCTGATGGTCAGCACGATTAAATATCGCAGTTTTAAAGACCTGAAATTCCGAGGCCGTCAACATATCACGTACCTGGTTTGGGGTATTCTTGGCCTCGTGCTAGTAGCGGCGTGGCCTGAAGTTATGATATTTGTCATGTTCTGCAGCTACGCGCTGTTAGGGCCGGTCGAGCGAGTTGTGGGGATGTTCGGTAAATTGGCCGGCAAGCCGAAGAGGGAACAACCGGTCAGTGAGACGAAGTTTTAGCGGCGACGACGAGGAGTAGTAGACATCGGGTCTTGGAACCACAGGATGTTGAAAGCGATCACCCAGCAAGGCCGCAGCGAGTGAAAAGGCGAGGCGTACGTTCGTCTTGTACGTTGAGCCTTTGAACGATGCGAGAACGAAGCTGGGGGTCGGTGGCGACATTCTGTATAGAGAGCTGGCGGGTGGTGCAAGCCAGTCCACGACCCTGTTGAACTCGCCTCCGAGCCGAATCCATGAAACGAGAGTAATGGATTCCGCCTTGCCCCCGTCACGGGCCGAATGAAGGGTGGGAATGACCCAACGGTCGTTCATCACCGAACCAGGGTGGTACCACGAAGCGCGTCAAGCCTTCGTCCCTGAACGAAAACGGGGATGAAGGCTTTTGCTTTTTGAGGCCGATGACAATGGGTGACCGTGCAGCGTATCCATTTGGGATCGGCCTCATTAAGACCGTGGGCCACGAAGAACAGGAGGGACGACACATGACGCGGATGATCAGAATCTTCGACACGACGTTGCGAGACGGGGAGCAATCCCCCGGCGCCAGCATGAATGTGGAGGAAAAAGTGATGGTGGCCAAGCAGCTCGCACGGCTGGGCGTCGATATCATTGAGGCAGGCTTCGCCTACAGCTCGCCGGGTGATTTCGAGGCGGTCCGGCGCATTGCGCAGGAGGTTGAAGGTCCGACGATTTGCAGCCTTGCCCGGGCCCGTCCTGAAGACATCGATCGGGCGTACGAAGCGTTGAAGGGTGCGCCCAAGGTTCGCATCCACACGTTTCTTTCAACCTCGGACATCCACCTGAAGCATCAGTTCCGGATGACCCGCGAGGAGGCCAAGAAGCGCGCCGTTGAGATGGTGCAGCGGGCGAGGGGCTACGTGGACGATGTCGAGTTTTCGCCGATGGATGCGAGCCGCTCGGACCCCGCCTATCTCTACGAAGTCATCGAGGCGGTCATCAATGCCGGCGCCGGCACCGTGAACATTCCTGATACCGTGGGATATGCGATTCCACAGGAGTTCGGCAAGCTCATCCGAGGCATCCGTGAACAGGTGCCGAACAGCGGCAAGGCAGTGATCTCCGTCCACTGTCATAACGACCTGGGTTTGGCGGTGGCCAATAGCCTAGCGGCTGTCATGGAAGGAGCCGGCCAGGTCGAATGCACCATCAACGGAATCGGAGAACGGGCCGGCAACACCTCGTTGGAGGAGGTCGCCATGGGATTGCGAACCCGCAAGGACCTGTATCACGCCGATACCAACATTCACACGGAAGAGATATCCAAAACGAGCCGGTTGGTGAGTAAGATCACCGGTATGGTCGTCCAGCCGAACAAGGCCATCGTGGGAGCCAACGCGTTTGCCCATACCTCCGGTATTCATCAGGACGGTCTGCTGAAGGACAAAACGACCTATGAGATCATGCGACCGGAATCAATCGGATTAGTGGAAAGCAAAATGGTGATGGGCAAGCTTTCCGGGCGTCACGCCTTCCGCCAGAGGCTCGAGGAATTGGGCTACAAGTTGACCGATGACGAAATTAACCACGCCTTCGAACGGTTCAAGAAACTCGCGGACCACAAGAAGGAGATCTATGAAGAGGATCTCGAGGTGATCGTGTCGGAAGAACTGGCGAAGATGGCCGACCGCATCACGCTGAAGTCCTTTAGTGTGACGAGCGGCACGGACCAAGTCCCCACCGCCACCGTGGAGTTGGAAGTCGACGGGAAGGCCATTAGTCAGACGGGGACGGGCGATGGACCAGTCGACGCGGTCTATCGGACGATCGCTGCCATCACCCAAACCAAGAGCAAACTGCTCATGTACGTCGTCAAGGCGATTACCGGCGGCACCGATGCGCAGGGAGAGGTGTCCGTCCGGGTGCAGGAAGATGGGCGGACTGTCTCTGGCCATGGCGCCGATACCGATATCATCACCGCCTCGGCGCGTGCGTACTTAAGCGCGCTCAATAAGCTAGCGTATCTCGCGGCAAAACAGGCGCAAGGAGAGCAAAAGGTGAACTTGATTTGAGGAACCCCCCAACGGTAGAGTGCCCACTTTATTTGCGCTGTCCTGTGGCCGAAGGGAACCTCCATGTTCAAGGTCCGACCCGCCGATCGTCCAGAGTTCCTCGCCGGCGATCACACGCGGCTCCGGGAAGTCCTTCATCCCGCCAAGCACCAGCTGAAACTGGGTTATAGCCTGGCACACGGCAAACTGGGGCCAGGCCAGCGCTCGAAGTGGCATGTGCTGGATTCATCGGAGGTCTATTTTTTCCTGGCCGGACAGGGACGGTTCATGATCGACGATGAGGTGACGAGCGTGGAAGCCGGCACCACGCTGTATGTGCCGCCGGGGGGCAGGCAATCATTGGAGAACACGGGCACCCAGGACATCGAGTTTCTCTGTCTCGTGGACCCAGCGTGGAAATCCGAGGACGAACGTATTTTGGAATAACGGTCGGCAACAGGATGGCGTTTAGAAGTCGATAGGCTCCGGTAAAAGAGGGGAGGCGAACGACAGTGAAGGCAAGAATCGCAGTCTTGGCCGGCGACGGCGTCGGTCGAGAGATTGTACCGGAAGCAGTAAAAGTGTTGAAGGCCGTGGCCGAGAAATGCGGGCACGCCTTTGACTTTACGTCCGGCGACATCGGCGGACAAGCCATCGACAAGCTCGGCGTGCCGTTGCCTCAAGACACTTTGAGCTTGGCTAAGCAAAGCGACGCCGTGCTGTTGGGGGCCGTCGGCGGGCCCAAATGGGAGGGCCTGGAGTACAGTTTGAGACCAGAGCGGGCGCTCCTCGGAATCCGAGAAGCTCTTGGACTATACGCTAATCTACGACCTGCCAAGCTGTATCCCAACCTGGTCGAAGCCTCCACTCTGAAGAAAGAGGTGGTCGAAGGCATCGACATCCTTGTCGTTCGTGAGCTGACCGGCGGAATCTATTTCGGCAAGCCCAAGGGCATCGAGAAGTTACCGAACGGCAGCGAACGGGGCACCAATACTGAGGTGTACACGACCGAGGAAATTCGCCGGATCGCTGTTGTGGCCTTCGACGCTGCCCGCAAGCGCCGCAAAAGAGTGATGTCCATCGACAAAGCCAATGTCTTGGAATCCTCAGAGCTGTGGCGGCGTGTCGTGACCGACGTGCACAAAGGGTATCCCGACGTGGAGCTGGGACATATGTATGTAGACAATGCGGCGATGCAACTGGTGCGAAATCCCCGGCAATTTGACGTTATGCTTTGCAACAACATGTTCGGGGATATTTTGAGCGACGAAGCCGCCATGCTGACCGGCTCGATCGGCATGCTGCCATCCGCCAGTTTGGGTGCGCAGGTGGGGCTGTTCGAGCCGATTCATGGAAGCGCACCGGACATTGCCGGGAAAAACATCGCCAACCCGATTGCGACAATCGCTTCGGCCGCCATGATGCTGTCCTTTGCATTCAAACTCGACAAGGAAGCGGAGCTGGTCGAACAGGCGATCAGGAACACATTGGACCTCGGGTACCGGACGAGGGACATTCAAAGTCCCGGTATGCGCATCGTTGGAACCATGGAAATGGGTGATGCGATCGTGCGAAGTCTCGGTTGATGTGATGAACACCGACACTCGGGTTGGCACAATGAGGACCGTGGCCGGCAGCGGAACCGCCGGCCTGTCCGGTGACGGGGGCCCGGCGACCGCCGCCTGTCTGAATGAACCGAAGAGCCTGTGTCTCGATGGGCAGGGTCATCTGCTCATCGCCGACTCGGAAAACCACGTCATACGCAAAGTGGATCGACTGAGCGGAGTCATTGTGACAGTTGCGGGGAGTTCAGCGATGCCGGACGCACACGAAATCAGCATAGACCAGGTCGCTTCCGATGCGACCGACGATCCCTTCAATGAAGAGACCGCCACGGCACAGAGAGCCTTTGCGCAGCAAGCGGATCTCAGTGGGACGGTGCGCTATGTGGTGAACGCGGCTGGCATGACCAAGCGCTTCGGAGGAGACGGAGGACCGGCTGTTCGAGCGCTTTTGAATTTTCCGACAGCCATTGTCGTCGATGCGGACGGTCATCTGTACATAGCTGATACCATGAACCACCGGATACGGCGGGTGGAGGCCGGCACGGGTCGGATGTCCACGATTGCAGGCGTGGGCCATCCGCGATTCAGTGGAGACGGAGGTCCTTCGATCAAAGCGGGGCTCAACGAACCGGCCGCCTTGGTGGTGTACGGAGCACGCTTGTATATTGCCGATCAAAGCAACAATCGAATCCGAATGATCGATTTGACGACGGGGATCATGACGACCGTGGCAGGCACGGGAGCTGCCGCATACAATGGAGACGGAACACCGGCCGTCGAGGCTTCCCTTGCTGGCCCAAGCGGTTTGGCGGTCGACACGGACGGCACGCTCTATATTGCGGATACGTTCAACGGGAGGATACGTGTGGTCGATCCTGCCACGGGAACGATCAGCACGATCGTGGGTGACGGCGGTGAATACCGCTATCAAGGTCCCATGGAAGCCTCGTCGGGCAGTCTGTCTCGCCCCTCAGGCATTGCGGTCGATCGCGACGGCAATCTGTTGATCACCGATTCGGACAATCATCTGGTACGCCGATGGAAGCGGGCAAGCGGCCGGATGGACCGGCTGGCTGGCATCGGCGAGGCGAAGGGCGGAGGAGACGGAGGGCCGGCGCTGGAGGCTGGGTTATCTTATCCCTTCGGGATCGTCGTCGATCGGAGCGGGCATCTCCTGGTGGCCGATACGTTCAACCATCGCATCTGTGAAATCGCCTTCTAAGAGAGCGCTCGGATATGCTGAAGAAAAAGTCCTCCTATGTGATGGCGATTCTCGGCGCCACCGGCGCCGTCGGAAAAGAGACGCTCGAAATTCTTGACGAGCGCAAATTTCCCCTCGCCGGTCTGCGGTTGTTCGCATCGAAGCGTTCAGCCGGTGAGGTGCTGACCTGCCAGGAGAAGGAATGGACAGTCGAAGAATTGACACCGGAAACTTCCTTTGCCGGCGTCGATATTGCCCTGATTTCTGCGACGGACGCCATCAGCCACGAATACGGCGAGCGCCTCGGGAAGTCGGGCGTCATTGTCATTGACGACAGCGGCGTTTTTCGTATGGACCCGAACGTGCCGCTCGTCGTTCCCGAGGTCAACGCCCAGGCGCTCGCCGCAATACCCCGGGGCATTGTCTCGATTCCAAACTGCACGACCACCCCGCTCGTCATGGCCCTTAAGCCGCTCCATGATGCCGTCGGCATCAAGCGGGTGGTCATCACGACGTTTCAGTCGGTATCCGGCACCGGTGCAGCGGCCATGGATGAATTGGTGACGCAGACCAAGGACCTCATGGCATTCCGCGATGTGAAGGCCAGTGTCTATCCCTATCAAATCGCCTTCAACCTTCTGCCGCACATCGGTTCCTTCAACGAGGGTGGCGACTGTTCCGAAGAAGTGAAGATCGCGAACGAGACGAGAAAAATCCTCGGATCTTCGGTGCTTCGGGTGACGGCCACGACGGTTCGGGTGCCGGTGCTACGGTGCCATTCCGAAGCAATCAACGTTGAACTGAACGCCCCGTTGAAGCCGAACGAGGCACGTGCGGCCCTGGCCGCGATGCCCGGCGTGATTGTTTACGATGATCCCGACCGGAAGCTCTACCCCATGCCCTTGGACGCGACCGGAAAGGATGAGGTGTACATCGGGCGAATCAGGGCAGACTCCTCGGTGACGAACGGCTTGAACCTCTGGGTCGTCTCCGACAATCTCCGAAAGGGGGCTGCACTCAATGCCGTGCAGATCGCCGAATGCCTGGTCAAAGGGTGATGATCGACTGGGGAGGTCTCGGCAGGCTCCTCATCGGTACCGGCGTGGCGCTCGCCGTATTGGGAGGGCTGTTGTTGCTCGCAGGCCGAAATCCAGGCGTGAGTTCGCTGTTCAGCTGGGTCGGTAAACTTCCTGGCGATATTTTCATTAAAAGGGACAATTTCAGCCTATTTGTCCCTCTGGGCACCAGTATTCTCCTAAGCGTCCTGCTCAGTCTGGTATTCTATCTACTATCATGGATCATTCGCCGGTGAACCCAACGTTTTGTCGACTCGCCATTGCGGTGGCCGCGTGGCTGATCCTTGCGGTCGGGGCGTTGAGGGCCGAAGGGGCGCAATCGATTCGCGTCCTCCTGTCCGCGGATGTGCTCAAGCTGGATGTCCAAGCCAACGGCGCCGTTTGGCTCACCGATTCCAGCCGCCATGGGCGCGCGATCCCGTCCAGCGCACGCATCACACCGCATGGGAAGGGGTTTCTGGTCAATGACATCCGCATGGCTCACGAACGGTTGACCATGCGCGCCGGAGAACAGGGGCTGACCTTGATGCTGATCAAACCGAATGACAAGGCGCCTGGTGATCAACGCTTCATCGTTCCCGTGAGCGGGTTGGTTCATATCGTGCGAAAGGGCAAGGGGTTCCTCGTCATCAATCAGGCGGATTTGGAAGAGTACGTGAAAGGCGTCGTCCCCGCTGAAGTCAATTCGTCCTGGCACCCGGAAATGCTCAAGGCTCAGGCGGTCGCGGCCCGCACCTACGCGCTATATCAGCAAATGTTGAGCGCCTCCCGCGATTATGACGTTGTGGCCACGGTCCAGGACCAAGTTTATAAAGGGAAGAACGGTGTCGATGCGGCAGTGTTGCGCGCCGTCGACGAAACGCGCGGGCTCGTCCTCACCTATCAAAATGCTCCGATCTACGCTGCGTTCTCCTCGACCGCGGCCGGACTGACGGAAGACTCAGTGAATGTCTGGTCCAAGGACTACCCATATCTCAAAGGCGTCGAATGTCCCTTTGATTTGGACTCACCGTTTTATCACTGGACGGCATCGTTTCGGCTCGACAAGCTGGAGCAGAGCCTGCGTCAGCAGGGATTTGCCGTGGGGGCCATCGCCTCTC
Organism: Nitrospira sp.; assembly: GCA_035761895.1. Lineage (GTDB taxonomy): Bacteria > Nitrospirota > Nitrospiria > Nitrospirales > Nitrospiraceae > Nitrospira_C. The sequence continues at coordinate 68,550 of DASTQE010000115.1, forward strand.
TGGAACCGTTGTCGTTCAGCCGGGGAGGCCGTGTCGCAAAGCTGCGAGTGGTCCATTCCGACGGAGAGCTTATTTTACGGGGGGAAGATCTCCGCAAAGCGGTGGGCTACTCGATCGTGCCCAGCACGCAATTCACCATCGAATCGGTCGGAGAGGATATCGTGCTTTCAGGGTACGGCGCGGGTCACGCCGTCGGCATGTGCCAATGGGGCGCCAAGGAACTGGCCGAATTGGGGTATTCATTTTCAACGATTCTGGCGTACTACTATCCGGGCACGGAATTACAGGACATGTCTCTCACCAAGCAACCAATCCTGCCGACTTCATAATCCGCCGTCGCCAGGGCGTCATCGAACGCAACCCATCGACCTCGCTCGCCTCTAAATGCAGCTCTCCGAATTCAACTTTCCCTTCGATGCGTCGCTCATTGCCACAGAACCGGTGCTTCCGCGCGAGCAGGCCAGGCTGCTCGTGATCAGCCCGCGCCAGCAATCGATCATCCATCGCCGGATTGCCGATCTGGCGGACCTCCTTTCACCCGGCGATCTGCTTGTGGTGAACGACACGCGCGTGCGTCCGGCCCGGATCAAAGCCAGGAAGCCGTCAGGCGTCGCCGTGGACATTTTGTTTGTCAAAGCGGTGGCGGATCGGGAGTGGGAAGTCTTGATGAAAGGCACTTGGAAGGCCGGGGAGGTCATCGATGCCGACCCGGGTGTCCGGTTGACCGTCCTCATACGCGAAGCCGGTCGAACGGTCGTCCGCATCGAAGGAACATTCCCGATCACGGAGTGGTTTCACTCCCATGGTTCCATGCCCTTGCCTCCCTACATCAAACGACCACCGACTGACCTGGATCGTGAATGGTACCAGACCCTGTTTGCCAAGGAGGAAGGCGCGATCGCCGCTCCCACGGCAGGCCTTCATTTTACCGCGGTGCTGCTGAACCGATTGGCGGAGCGGCGCATCGAGCTGGCCAGGGTCACACTCCATGTCGGCGTAGGGACCTTTAAACCCGTGACGGTGGAGCGCATCGAAGACCACCGAATGGAACCGGAGTGGGTGGAAGTCGGTCCGGAGACGGTGCGGGCCATCGAACAGGCCAAGCAACGAAACGGGAAAATCGTGGCAGTGGGAACGACCGTCGTACGGGCACTCGAGTCAGCGGCTTCCGGGCCGGGTACGGTGAGAGTCTATCGGGGAGAGACCGGCTTGTTCATTGTGCCGGGGTACCGCTTTCGGATTGTGGAGGCGCTCCTCACCAATTTTCATCTGCCTCAAACGACCTTGCTTATGCTGGTCTCCGCGTTCGGGGGAACCGAATTGATTCGACAGGGCTACGAAGAAGCAGTGCGGACACGGTATCGCTTCTACAGCTACGGAGATGCGATGTTGGTGACCAACAGCGATTCGTCGGCCGGTGGCTAGAGTAGTTCGCGCCGGATGGTGATTGGAAGAGTTGCCTTCAGCGACTGAGCGTAGGCCGCCAGCGTCCGCTGTTGCTTCTGGAGCAATACATCCTGAATGGCCCGTTCCTTTGCCGCAGCGGCTTTGGCGGGATCTGGATCCGGCTGCCTGAGCATGAGGGCCTGCGCCTCCGCCTGCTCTGCAGGCGTCAGGGCGACGGCATCGCTCACCATCATCCGTGCCTTGAGGCTTAGCAGTTCCCTGGCCTGCATCGATTCGAACATCGAAGGCGTCATATGGTTGGCGGCCAGCAACCGTTGATAGTGCTCCGGATCGAACCGCCCATTTCTCTGAAACTCTGGCGTTTGCAGGATCGACTGCCGGAGATCTTCATCCGAGACCGTCAGCCCCATGTTGTGGGCGGCGATGAGCCACACACGGTGATCCACCAATTGCTCGACCACGTATTGCTTGATCGTTTCGTCCTTGAACTCTCCGGGCACTTTCTCCTTGTAGAACCGGTAGGTGTTTTCGTAGGCGCGCTTGAACTCGTCCAAGGCGATCGACTGGTCGCCGACGGTTGCCACGACGGAGCCGGACTGTTCACCAAATCCCCACCAGCCCATGCCGACGATGAAGCTGATGGCGATAAAGCCCATCGTGATGGCCAAAAACCACGGATACTTCTCGTTCGCGAATCGGAGAATTTTGATCATTGATGACGCCGCTTCTCTCGCATATGAAACGGCGCGGATTGTACGGCAGTGGCGCGGTCAAAGGCAAGTATTGCCGGTCTTCATGCGTAACGGTCGAAACGTCGAAGAATGGTGATTCGTTTGTGCTAGGTCCTCGTCTTTGTTATACTTTGCCCCTAATTACGAGGAGATCCTTGGCGAGCACGCGGGGATCCATCCATTGGGCACAGGGATCTATCCCAAGGCGGCGGTCCTCAATCGGTTTATTGCCAAGCTGATCGACTTGTTTCTCGCAGCAGCAGCAGCGGAGGTTATTGCCTCCGTCGGATTTCTCGCAGGGGTCGCCTATCTGTTCGTCGCTGACGGATTTGCAGGCGGTCGAAGCATCGGAAAGCGGCTCATTGGGCTTCAGACGGTGCTGCCAGATGTCCGTGAACCTGCTGGATTTCGGGAATCCATCATACGCAATATTCCCTTGGCGGTCGCCCAGTTGCTCTTTGCCATTCCCTATGTCGGCTGGCTGGCTTCGGCGGCGATCGTCGGCTTTGAAGCGATCTTGATCATTGGCAACGAGCAGGGCCGTCGTTTGGGCGACGAACTGGCTGGGACGCAGGTGCTGGATGCCGGCCGGTTGGCCTTGCCCGATTAGGATGCGGCAAGAAGCCCGTGCTGTGCTCGCACCGCTCGAAGGCTCGACGTAAGTAATGCGTTCGCACCTTCGACGCGCGGATTAGGAGGGGGAGACATCGTGGGTTTTACGAGCGACATTTTCGGCTGGTTCTCGAACGATCTGGCCATTGATCTGGGCACGGCCACCACGCTGGTGTATGTCCACGGAAAGGGAATCGTGCTCAACGAGCCTTCTGTGGTTGCTGTGGAGAAAAAAACGGAAAAGGTGCTTGCCGTTGGTGCCGACGCGAAGAAGATGCTTGGCCGCACGCCAGGGAATATCGTGGCGGTCCGGCCAATGAAGGAAGGCGTCATCGCCGATTTCGAAATGGCCGAGCAGATGTTGAAGCGTTTTATTCAGAAGGCGCACAACCGCAGCGCCTTTGTCCGGCCCCGGATCATTATCGGCGTACCGTCGCGGATCACACAGGTGGAGCAGAGGGCCGTACGGGACTCCGCCGAATTGGCCGGCGCACGGGAAGTCTATCTGATCGAGGAGCCGGTGGCGGCGGCGATCGGGGCGGGACTCCCTATCACTGAACCCTCCGGCAACATGGTGGTGGACGTGGGAGGCGGCACGACCGACATCGCCGTCATCTCGCTGGGCGGCATCGTGTACAGCGAGTCCGTCAAGGTCGCCGGCGACCGGATGGACGATGCGATCATGAACTACATCAAGAAGAAGTATAACCTGCTCATCGGCGAGCATATGGCGGAACGGATCAAGTTCGAAATTGGCTCCGCCTATCCGTTCGAGGAGCGGAAAACCATGATGATTAAAGGGCGTGACCTGATTTCCGGCATTCCGCGCACCTTGGTGGTGGACGACGCGGAAATCAGAGAAGCGCTGCAGGAACCGATCGGAACGATCGTCAACGCGATCAAAGTTGCACTGGAGAACACCCCGCCCGAGCTGGCGGGTGATATCATCGACCGCGGCATCGTCCTCACGGGCGGCGGCTCCCTGCTGAAAGGCATGGATACCCGCTTCCGCGAAGAAACGAACCTGCCGATCATCACCGTGGACGACCCTCTGACTTCCGTTGTGCTAGGAGTCGGAAAGATCCTCGATGAGCTTGATCTGCTGGCGAAGGTCGCGGTCATGTCCCAGGCCAACACCTTCCGGTAAGGTTCCATCCCCCTAATGTGGATGGTCAACGTGCGTTCTCCCCACGGTGCTAGGCGTCTGGCGCTAGGAATGTTTGCTCTTCTCCTGGCAGCCCTCCTTCTTTTCCCAGGACAGAGTCAGGGGCTTCTTGATTATCTCGACGGTCCGGTGGGCCAGCTGGTCCGGTTGCCGCTCGAAGCCGTGTCCTCGCTCGATCAAGGAATTTCCGCGATGTGGCAACAGTACGTATCGCTGCAGCACGTGGCCGATGAAAACCGCCGGCTCAAGCAGGAAATGGATTGGCTGCGCGGCGAAAACAGCCAATTGCGCGAGGCCGCCTCGGCTACGCAGAGGCTGACGTCTCTGCTGCAATTCAAAGAACAGGCGTTGCCTGCCATGGTGGCTGCACAAGTCATCGGGCGCGATTCCAGCAACCGGTACAAGTCCGTCATTCTCAACAAAGGTGACAGCGACGGCGTCCAAAAAGACAGGGGAGTCATCACCCCTGCCGGTGTCGTCGGCCGTGTCGTCAAGACCACTGGAGCGACGGCGGTGGTGCTGCTGGTCACGGATCCGAACAATGCCATAGCCGGGTTGATCCAGCGCACGAGGGATGAAGGTATCGTGGAAGGCGTCCCGCAAGGCCGGGCCAGATTAAAGTACATTCCGATGCTGTCGGCAGTGAAGGAAGGAGACCGCGTGGTGACGTCCGGTTTGGTGGGCGGGTTCCCTCGCGGGTTGGCCATCGGCACGATCACCACAATTGATCGGGAGGAAGGCGCCCTGTTCCAGACGGCCGAGCTCGTTCCGGAGGTCGATGTGAACCGCGTGGAAGAAGTGCTCGTCATCCAATCGATCCAATCGACCCATGGTCAGTCGGCGGAGTCACCGGCAAGACCGGAGGTCGGAGGCAATGCCCAGCCATGAAAAAGTTCCTGGTTTACTGCGGGTTGGTCCTGCTCCTCGTGCCGGTGCAGACCACCTTGCTCCCTCACGTGGCCATTTGGGACATCAAGCCCGACCTCGGGCTTGTCCTGGCCGCGCTCGTCGGAGTGCTGGCGGGCGAGTTGGAGGGGCTTGTCGTCGGATTGGCGATTGGATGGATTCTGAATTTGTATTCGGCGGGCGATCTTTGGTTGAATCTCGTCACGACCGGCGGCGCCGGATTGTTCGCGGGGCTATTGGCCAGGCAGGTTGCCGAAATTACGCCGACGATCCTCTCCGCTGGCCTTCTGTTGCTATCGCTGGCCGGCGGCCTGGTTGCCGTCTTCAGCATGGGGCACTCGACGATGTCCGTGACGTGGTGGATGGTGCAATTCGTGGTCGTGCCGCAAGCCTGCTTTGACGCTGCGGTGGGTGCAGCATTGCTCTGGCTGATTCAGCAGCGGTTGGTCGTGCCGCGCTTCGGGATGTTGGACCGGTATTCGTAATGGTCTGAATCGGAACCTCATGGCGACCTACGGCCTACAAGACACTGAATTGGGCGAGCTGCAGCGCCGCTTGGTGGTGCTGCGGGTGGGGCTGTTGCTGGTTGTGGCCCTGTTGGCCTTGCGGCTCTGGCACCTCCAGATCAGGGAGGGGCCGTACTACCGGGACCTTTCAGAAAACAACCGCACTCGCTCGGTCATCCTGGAGCCGGCGCGGGGGCTCATCTACGACCGCAACGGCGTCTTGCTGGCGAATAACGTGCCGAGTTTCAGTTTGTATGTCTCGCTGGAGGACGTCAAAGACCGTGAGGCGTTGATCGCGGAGCTCAGCGGATTGATCGGCATTGATGCGGAGCTCGTCCGCAAGAAGTTGGCGGTGCGCGGAGCCAAACAGCTGCCCCGCAAGATCAAGGACCGGTTGACGTTGAAGGAAGCGACCTTGATCGAAGCGCATCGCCTCGATTTGCCGGGAGTGATGATTCAAGTCGAATCTCGCCGTAATTATCTCGGCGGAGTCGCAGCCTCCCATGTGTTGGGATATGTGGGCGAGGTCTCGGCCGAGCAGTTGGAAAAACCGGAGTTCGCCGAGCTGCATCAGGGCAGCATTGTCGGACAATATGGCGTCGAGAAATTCTTCGACCAGATTGTCCGTGGGCTGGCGGGCCAAAAGAGCGTCGAGGTCGATGCGTTGGGCCATGAGAAGCGGACGGTGCTCGTCGATCAGCCTCACGCAGGTGACGATCTGTATCTCACGATCGATCTGCGGCTGCAGAAGGTGGCGGAAGACCTGCTGGGCAAGGAGTCAGGCGCCATCGTCGCGATGGACCCGACGAACGGCGACATTCTCGCGATGGCCAGCCGTCCGGCCTTTGATCCGAACGTGCTGTCGCGGGAGTTGACGCCAAAACAGTGGATGGAGATTGTGCAGGACGAAGGCCGGCCGCTGAACAATCGAGCCTCGCAGGGCCAGTACCCTCCCGGCTCCACCTTCAAAGTCATGATGGCTGCGGCAGCCCTCGAATCCAAGACCATGACGCCGTCATCGACGGTCTTCTGCAACGGCGGGTATCAGTTCGGCCGGCGCATCTACCATGACTGGAAGGCCGCAGGACACGGCTCGGTTGATCTGCGCAAAGCGCTGATCCATTCGTGCGACGTCTACTTCTACACCGTCGGCCAGCGCATGGGCATCGACACCATGGCGGCCTTTGCCCATCAGTTCGGGCTCGGCGAAGAAACCGGCGTCGAACTGCCTTCGGAGCGCGTCGGCATCGTCCCCTCGACGGAATGGAAGCAAAAGACCAAACGCGAGCCCTGGTTGCCGGGCGAAACCATTTCCGCGGCGATCGGGCAGGGATACGTCACGGTCACGCCGTTGCAAATGGCCAGCTTGATCGGCACGGTGGCCAATGATGGCGTCACCTATCGGCCGCGCTTGGTGCAGGCCATTATGGACCGTACGACGGGACAGCTGCAGCAGCTGCCGGCCGTCCCGAAGGCCAAATTGAACGTCAAACCGGACACCTTGAAGTTGATCAGGGAAGCGCTGGCCGGCGTGGTCACGGAAGGCACCGGCGGAAGAGCGAAGTCTTCGCTCGTGACTATCGGCGGAAAGACCGGAACGGCGCAGACCGCCGCACTCCGGACTGGTCCGGAAAAGGACATCCCGAAGAAGTTCCGGGACCATGCCTGGTTCGTCGCGTTTGCCCCCGTCGAGAACCCCAAGATTGCGGTGGCTGTGCTGGCCGAACACATGGGCCATGGCGGCTCTGCAGCCGCGCCCCTTGCCAAAGAGGTCATTGAGACTTATATCAAAACAGCAGCGGCCAAACCTTCTGCAGCAGATGCGATTGCGGCACCGCCCCGGATGGCCAAGGCAGGGGCGCCATGATCGACCGGATGATGGACCGCAGGGGGTTCGACAACTTCGACTTTCGGTTTTTCGGCTTGATCTTCGCCATTCTGTCGATCGGTGTGCTCTCTATCTATAGCGTGACCCATGATCAGGGTGGGCCGGGAGTGCCGTTTTTCGCCAAGCAGATGGTCTGGATTCTGCTGGGAGCGGTGGCTTTCCTGATCATGCTCGTCTGGGACTATCACCGCATCGCCCGTTTAGCGTATCCTGCCTATGCGATTATCCTGATCCTTTTGGCGGTCGTGCTCTTCGAGGGCAAGACGAGCCGGGGAGCGCAGCGATGGATTCCGATCGGCCCTTTTGCGTTCCAGCCGTCGGAGTTTGCCAAGCTGGTGTTGATTCTGGTGATGGCCCATTATTACTCCAAGGCCCCGCGGGTCGGTTGGTTGCAGCGTGTGGTGATTCCCGGCGCCTTGATGCTGCCCGGATTGTTGTTGATTCTCAAGCAGCCGGATCTCGGGAGCGGTTTGAGTTTCCTGGCCGTCTATGCCGCGATGCTGCTGATGGTGGGGATGCGCTCACAGGCGCTCGGCGTGATCTTATTGTTCTCGCTCATGCTCTTTCCCTTCGCGTGGGAGGTCATGTGGGGCTCGTTGCATGATTATCAGCGGCAGCGCATCATGGCCTTCGTCGATCCGAACTACGATCCCGGCGGAAAGGGTTATCACGCCTTGCAGTCACGGATCGCCATCGGCGCCGGGGAATTAACCGGCAAAGGGCTGTACGGTGGCACACAAAGCCAATTGAAATTTCTCCCGGAAGGACACACGGACTTTGTCTTTTCAGTGTTTGCGGAAGAATGGGGATTTCTCGGGGTGCTCGTCTTGCTGCTCTTGTTTGTCGCGCTGATCTGGCTGTCGCTGGAAATTGCGGCGCGCGCGAAGGACGAGCTGGGCGCGCTTTTGGCGGTCGGCGTTATTTCCATGCTGTGCTTTTGCGTCGTCGTCAACATCGGCATGACCGCCGGCATGTTCCCGATCGTCGGTATCCCCCTTCCGCTGATGAGTTATGGCGGCAGCGCGACCATCATGACGATGGCCTCGCTTGGACTGTTGCTGAACGTGAAACGGCGGCGATTGAGTCTATTTTATTGAACGAGCGGCGGCGCATTAAGCGCTGCCCAACATCTTATTGATTGTGCGGATCCTCGAATCGACGAGGACTTGAGTGACATCGGAACCTGGGATCTCCCGCGTTCCATCCTCACGTCGCTTGGAGCGATTCCGCTGAACGGAAGGAGTGAGTATGGGTGTGGAAATTGCGATCACCGTCGCACGGGAAGAGACCCGTGTCGCGGTGTTGGATAACGGCGTGGTGACGGATCTTTTCGGCGACCGCGCCAAACATAAGGACTTTGTCGGCAACATTTATAAGGGCAAGGTGGCAAAAGTGTTGCCCGGTATGCAAGCGGCCTTTGTGGACATCGGCCTGGAAAAGGCCGCGTTCATGCATGTCTCCGACTTATCCCTGGATGCGGAGCCCAGCGATACGTTGCTGGACTCGGATGACGACGACAAGGAGGGGGATGAGCTGCGCCCGCGGCGGGAAAGCAGCAAACCCATCGAGCAGTTGCTCACCGAAGGCCAAGAATTGATGGTGCAAATCTCGAAGGGGCCGATCGGCACCAAAGGCCCTCGGGTAACGACGTATGTGTCCCTGCCGGGGCGGTATTTGGTCTTCATGCCGAACGTGGAGCACATCGGCGTCTCGCGTCGCATTGCGCGAGATGAGGAGCGGGCGCGGCTGAAGGACATCATGAAGCGGGTTCGGCATCCCGGTTGCGGATATATCGTCAGGACAGTCAGCGAAGGGGTTAAAGAGGATGAGCTGCGGTCGGACGTCGATTTCCTTCACGTCCTCTGGCAGGACATCAGGACGAAGCGCGATCAGCAACCAGCGCCGGCGTTGCTGCATACGGATCTGAGTCTCAGCTTCCGCGTGGTCCGCGATCTCTTCGGGAAAAAGGTGGAGCGGCTGTGGATCGACTCGCGTCAGGAATATGATGCCGTGCGGGATTTTGTCCAGCGCTTTTCGCCGGAGCAGACCTCGCGGCTCCACTTCTACGACAAGGATGAGAGCCTCTTCGATTACCTCGGAGTTGAGCAAGAGATGGCACGGGCAATGAGTCGTAAAGTCTGGCTCAAGTCAGGGGGCTACCTGGTAATCGATCATACGGAAGCCATGACCGTGATCGACGTGAACACGGGCCGCTTCGTGGGAAAACGGGACCAGGAGGAAACGATTCTGCGCAACAATTTGGAAGCGGCCAAGGAAGTGGCCTATCAGGTGAAGCTGCGGGGGATCGGAGGCATCATTATCGTCGACTTCATCGATATGGAACGGGAAAAAAACCGGGACAAGGTCTATCATGCTCTGGTGGACGCCATGGCCTCGGACAAGGCCCGCACCAGGATTTCCCGCATCTCCGACCTGGGATTGATTGAAATTTCACGCGAACGCGTACGTGAAGATCTCTTGCGCTCGCTCTCCGAACCCTGCCGCTATTGTGAAGGCAGAGGATACACCAAGTCGCCGACCACCGTGGCGTACGAGATCTTCCGCGAGATCAGAAAAATCGGACAAGGAAACGAACAGCAGCGGATTGTCGTGGGCGCCCATCCTTCCGTCGCAGGACTCCTTCAAGACGAGGAACGGCAGGGGCTTGAGGCCCTTGAGCGCGAATGCGCCGCCAAAGTCCTTGTCATGCCGGATGAACAATTGCACCTCGAACAATACGATCTCGTGGTGATGTAGCCGAGCACCTGGCCGCTCAACCTGAAGCCGGGGTGAACTCGTCTGCGGGCAATCCCTGTGAGGGATTATGCAATCTGCGCCTGCCCGACATTCTTCGCCTGCGACGCTCGAAGCGTGGATGAAGCTTCGTGCGATCGAGGGCGTGGGGGACCGTATCGTCTTGGCGCTGGTGCGAGAGTGGGAGAGCCCCGATGCAGTTCTTCGCGCCTCGACTGACGACCTGATACACCGGGGCTGCAGTGTCAGGTTAGCTGAGGCCATCGTCCGTGGCCCGGACCGCGACGCCTGCCGCCGTATTGCGCGCGAGCTACGGAGTATCGAGCGAAAACAGATTAACGTATGGAGCGTGTTGGATACCGGCTATCCGCGCCGTCTTCTGACGATTGCCGATCCGCCCCCGCTCCTGTATGTGTCGGGGACACTCCGTGAATCGGACGAATTGGCCATTGCGGTGGTCGGCGCCAGACGCGGGACTCCGACCGGACGTCTGGTCACCGAACAACTGGCCAGCGGGTTGGCGGGAGCGGGCTTCACAATCGTGAGCGGGCTGGCGCGAGGTGTCGATGCGGCCGCGCATCGAGGCGCGCTAGCAGCCGGCGGCCGGACGCTTGCCGTGCTGGGGTGCGGGCTGGGAAGCACCTATCCGCCTGAACATGAGCGGCTCCGGCGTGAGATCGAGGAGCAAGGGGCGGTGCTGTCGGAATTATCCTGGGACGCTCCTCCGCACAGCGGACACTTTCCGCGACGAAACCGGATCATCAGTGGGTTGTCGTTCGGCGTGGTCGTGACCGAGGCCGCAATCGATAGCGGGTCACTGATCACGGCGGGGCTGGCCGCTGAGCAGGGGAGAGAGGTCTTTGCGGTCCCCGGAAATGTGAACGTCGAGACGAGCCGGGGAACGCACGCCTTGATCAAAGAAGGGGCCACATTGGTGGAGCAGGCGCAGGATGTGATAGATGTCATCACGCCGCAGCTCGAACCGGTGATGAGATCGCGTCTATCCGCTGCGCCGTCGCCGCATGCTTCCGTCGAGAATTTTGGAAATCATGAACGGCTGGTGTATGATGCGCTCTCGTCTGAGCCGCTCACGGTCGATCATCTTCTCGAGCGGACGCGGCTGCCGGTGCCCTCGGTGATGGCGTCGTTGTTGTCACTTGAGCTTCGGCGGCGCGTGCGGCAACTGCCTGGGCAACGATATCTGAGAATGTAATCATTCCATTTTTAGGCGGCTGGTTGCACTCATCTGCTATATTTGGTACGGATGTTAGAGTAAGGTGTTCGTGAGATCGGAGTCGACATGGCGAAATCGCTGATTATCGTTGAGTCTCCCACCAAAGCCAAAACGATCACGAAGTACCTTGGGCGGGGTTATACCGTGATGGCGTCGGTCGGGCATATCAAAGATCTGCCGACCAGCAAGCTGGGTGTGGATCTCGATCACAATTTCAAACCTCAGTACGTGACGATCAAGGGCAAGTCGAAGGTCTTGGCTGAGATCAAAAAGAAGGCGGAGGCCGCGGATAAAGTCTTCCTGGCCCCCGACCCTGACCGTGAGGGCGAGGCGATTGCCTGGCATCTCGCTGAAGAGCTGCGGGGAAAGTCGAAGAAGAAAAGCGACGGGAAGGTGTTTCGTGTGCTGTTCAATGAGATCACCGAGCGGGCGATCAAGCAGGCGCTGCAGTCTCCCGGTCAGATCGACATGAAACTCGTGAACGCGCAACAGGCCCGCCGGGTTCTCGATCGCATCGTCGGCTACCAAGGCAGTCAGTTGTTGTGGAACAAAGTCCGCCGTGGCCTCTCGATGGGACGGGTGCAGTCCGTCGCCGTGCGGCTCATGTGCGAGCGTGAGGCGGAGCGGGAAGCCTTTCGTGCAGAAGAATATTGGTCGATTACCGCCTTGCTGGCCGGTGCCAATCCACCGCCGTTTGAAGCCAAGCTGCATAGTATTAATGGTCAAGAGGCCTCCATCGGAAACGCCGAACAGGCGCAGCAGATCGTCGCCGCCATCCAGGGGAAAAGCTTTGTCGTCGCGTCTGTCGAACGGAAAGAGAAGAAGCGAAACCCGGTGGCCCCGTTCATCACCAGCCGGTTGCAACAGGAGGCGGCCAGGAAACTTCATTTCACGCCGAAGAAGACCATGACGCTCGCGCAGCAGTTGTACGAAGGCGTGGAAATCGGCACAGAAGGGTCCACCGGACTCATTACTTATATGAGGACGGACTCCCCGAGGATCTCTCAGGAAGCGATGGCCGAGGTGAGACAGATCATCCAAGACCGCTTCGGCGCCGAGTACCTTCCCGACGTGCCCAATGTCTACAAAACCTCCAAGGCGGCCCAGGAAGCACATGAGGCCATCCGGCCCACGTCGGCCGCGCGTGACCCGGAGTCCATCCGTCCGTATCTCGAGCAGGATCAATACAACCTGTACAAGCTGATCTGGAACCGGTTCATCGCCTCGCAGATGGTGCCGGCCATTCTGGATGTGACCCGCGTGGAAACGACGCCGCTGGAGACAGAGGCCAGATATGTGTTCCGTTCCAGCGGCACCATCGTCAAGTTTCCCGGCCATACGATTGTGTACATGGAGGGAGTCGACAGGGAACTACTTGCGCAGAAGGCGAAGCAGGACGAGGAACCCGAAGACAGCGGCGAACGGCAGTTACCTGAATTGACAGAGGGCGAGCGGTTGCGCCTCGTCGAGCAGGCCGAGCAGACCATCCCCGGTGTGACCTCCAAGCAACACTTCACCCAGCCGCCTCCGCGCTACAATGAGGCGTTGCTGATCAAAGAGCTCGAAGAGAAAGGCATCGGCCGTCCGTCGACCTATGCGGCCATCATCTCGACCATTCAAGAGCGCAAGTACGTCGAAAAGGTGGACGGGCGGTTCGTGCCGACGGAGACCGGCAAGACGGTCAACGACTTCCTGCTCAAAGGATTCCCCGACGTGGTCAACGTCGATTTTACGTCACAGCTCGAAGCGGAGCTTGATGAGGTCGAAGAGGGCAACAAACCCTGGGTGGATGCCGTCCGCGACTTTTATGATCCATTCACCGCCGACCTCGAGAAAGCCAAAAGCATCCCGGGGCCGAAGGACACGGTCGAGCCGCCCACCGACATTCCGTGCGAGAAATGCGGCCGGATGATGGAAATCAAGTGGGGACGCAACGGCAAGTTTCTGGCCTGTCCCGGCTATAAGGAAGATCCGCCGTGCAAGAACACTCAAAACTTCGAGAAACTGCCCGACGGCACGATAAAGATCATTCCCAAGCAGGAACTCACCACCGATCAGGTCTGCGAAAAATGCGGCAGTCCGATGGTCGTGAAGACCGGACGTTTCGGGAAGTTTATAGCCTGCTCCGCCTATCCGGAATGCAAGACGACGAAACCGCTGGCGCTCGGCGTGAAATGTCCCCAACCGGGATGCGGCGGTGATCTCGTCCAGAAACGCACGCGCAAGGGCCGTTCATTTTTTGCCTGCAGCAAGTATCCGGCCTGCGAATTTGCCTTGTGGGACCGCCCCATTCCCAAGGCTTGTCCGACCTGCAGCGCTCCCTTCCTGGTCGAAAAAGTGAGCAAACAATCCGGTCGTAGCGTGCAATGCCGGAATGAGGATTGCGGCTACCGCGAAGCAGGATAACGCTCCTCGCCCACCTTCTTTAACTCCATTCAAGTCTCTCGTTTGGATCACGATTCGCTCGCGATCTTGCGGGATTTCTTCCTGTCGCAGCATCGACGCATTCGAAATTGAGAATTCATGTCGTCGAAACTGAGAGATGAAATCAAAAACATGCCGTTATGCAAGTTGACGAATGAACGAGCCACGATGATAATGACTTAAGGGAATGAAGAAACAGAATCGTATTCTTTCGTGAAGGGAGGCCGTCATGAGGGCAAAGGAAGGTGTGGTGAATCTTCTCAATAAGATTCTCACAGCAGACCTGACCGCCATCAATCAATATTTTGTCCACGGGAAGATGTGTGAGAATTGGGGATACGAGCGCCTCTATCACAAGGTCCGCGAACGCAGCATTGATGAGATGAAGGATGCGGACGAACTCATCGGCCACATTCTCTATCTGGAAGGCGTTCCGAACGTTCAACGGATGAATACCGTGCATGTCGGGGAGACCGTTCCCGAACAGTTCAAGCTCGATCTCAAGGCCGAACAGGAGATGTTGGCCCTGTTGAATGACGGGGTGGTCCATTGCACAAAAGTGATGGATTTCACGACCCGCCACATGCTCGAAGATATGGCGAAAGACGTCGACGGTCACATTGACTGGATTGAAACGCAAATGGAAACGATCAAGCAGGTTGGGCTGGAGAACTATCTCTCCGAACAGATCAAGAAAGAAAGCTGATGTTCCGGTGAACGGAGGACCACATGAAAGCCAAGGAGGGAGTCCTCGATCACCTTAGCGGGATTTCGATTTGGTGGGCAGAGGTGTCTCCGTAGAGGCTCTGTTCGAGGCGGATCTCCGCTTCGAACTGCAGGACGTCCAGGCGCTGCGCAAGGCCATCGCGCACGGCAAGGTGATGGACTTTACCACCATACACAAACTCGAAGATATGGTGAAGGACTCAGATATTCGACATCTCTTCAACGAAGAGGAGATCAGGAAATTGCAGCGGTCGAACTAGAGCGGACAAGAAGACGCAATTAGAGCTTTGCCCGCCGAGTCTTATCACTGACATCCCGCATGACCGTCAGTCCTAGAATACCGACGTTTTGCCGTCGAAGTGATGATGTTCGTCGGCATCGGCTTCCCGCTTCGTCTTGTGGACGATTCCGTTCTTGTGTTCCGGAGGACTGTAAAGACTATAGAGCTTGAGATCTGCAGTCTTCGAGCGATTCACCACGTTGTGCCTCGTGCCGGCAGGAATGACGACAGCAAACCCGTCCGAGACAGAATGTGCTTTGCCATCGAGGATGACGGTGCCTTCCCCTGCCTCAAAGCGGATGAACTGATCCAGTTCGTGCACTTCCTCTCCGATTTCCTCACCCGGCTTTAAGCTCATGAGCACCAGTTGCGTATGTTTGGCAGTAAACAGCACGTGGCGATAGTGACTATTCTTGGCCGTCGCCTCTTCAATGTTGACGATATACCCACTCATAAAGCGCCTCCTTCCCTTGGGGAATTCCTACCCTCCCGTCTCGAGGAGAGTCAAGGGGTGTGAGCATGTCACGATGCTCAAGCCGATCAGATTATTGACTTACCGCCGCTTGCTTCGTCGCTAAGGGTCTTCTCTGCTCGTAGACAAATTGGAAAACAGCATGTCCAGCAAATGGACCAAAGTCGGATCGAACTGAGTTCCTGAAGCTGCTCGTAAAATTCTGAGCGCGATCGCATCGCGCGTTTTCCTGTCTCGTACGTTGGGTACAGAGACGGCGTCGAACGCGTCGGCGACCGAGAGGATCCTTGCTTCGAGTGGAATGAGCCTTCCTCGGATACCATAGGGGTAGCCCGATCCGTCCCACCGCTCATGATGGTGAGCAATAATCACGGAGGCGCGTCTGAGGAACCGAAACGGTTCCAGCCATTGGGCCGCCAGTCGTGGATGGCATTGGACAGCTTCATAGGACCGGAAGTCGAGACATCCGGAGGGAGAAGTGAGGCTTCCGGGAAGCGCCAAGAGTCCCATGTCATGAAGGAGGGACGCGAGCGCCAGGTGGTGAAGGGCGTCGCCTGAGAGTCCGGCCGCGGTGCCGAGGACCTGAGCCAGACCTTTCGTCCGTGTCCCATGTCCTCGCTGCCAAGGGAGGGCGCCGTCCAAGAGTCTCGTTACGTGCTGGACGAGTCCCAGGTCCTGGGCGGAGGATGGCTGTGCCTCAAGAGCGTCATGCTCATCAAGCATTTGCAAGATTCTGAGGACGGTCGAATGGGTCGGCAGTGCCGTGAGTGTTTGCATCGCAGTTCCTTACAAAGAAAAAGCCCAAGATTTTCTATAATCTTGGGCTCTAGGTTCGAAGACCTCTGGCCGCTACAACTATGGGTCGGATGGAGCTGTGCGCTAGGATTCTCCTCCTCGTTTCCCGGCCATTAGTGGTTGTTGCAGGATCCACATTTCATACAACGGAATTGTCATCATCACGAGAAAACTCAGCATCATCAGCGTGTCGCCGGTCAGCATGGTCAGCACGAAGAATGGCGATACATACGTGATCAACCAGGGCGACACGAGATCGAGGATTACGCCACCGAAGCCGCCCCACGTCACCATGGCCTTCAGTTCGCTACGGGCATTCGTGAGGTAGGTGACATGGACGAGAATCATGAAGACGACGGGCATGGTAAACAAATGAAAGTGAGTGACCTCTGCCAACTCGCGGAAGGACATCGGCTCGCCAAACGTGGTATCGGAGCCTCTGTAATGCGCGGCGATGCCCGATGGAGAAAGACCTGTCATGCTGTGTGCCCAAAAGAATGAGAAACAGAATCCTGCCAACATTAACATCAGGAACAGCGTATACAACAGGCGGATATGCCGATCAGAATCTCTGAGTTTGAACCGCTGATTAAAATTGCGCATACCGGGGACGCTCGGTCCTCTTGCTCACTTCGATCAGAGGACGCTAATTTCCAAAAATGAGACCAAAGAACCCCTTCTCAGCTCTGCGGGCTGCGACCGTGTCACTGCCAAGCCCCCTCGGCTTCAAATAGAACTCGTCGACAAGGACAAGGACACGCTTGACGCCTGCGCTGATGGACCGGACAGACATGGTAGCTCCGGAGATATTGATGATGTCCTTGTTAATGCGGATCGGGTCCGACACGGTCTTGCCTTCGTATTGGGAATTGAACCGTTTTTTGCCGACTTCGCTTCCTTTCGCCTCGCGAAAGACCAAAAGCTCCACGTTCGTGCAACGTCCCTCACTATCAACACCGACCATATAGGTCATATGACGATGCTTCCCGATCGTATTATGGACCAGCGCATAGCCGTCCACCTTGTCGCCGGTTTCACCGATGTACACCTCGAATGATTCCTCGGGAAATTTCCATCCGATCCGTTCTTCGATGAGGACTTTCTTTTCCTGCGTCAAGCGAATCAACTCCCGCCGGATGCGCTGCGATGTTGGCAGCATGAGCTTCACGGCCTCGTCTTCACTCATGAAGACTTCGGCATGCTCGAGCTCGGCCTCCGTCAGATAGCGACGCAGTTCGTTGTCCCAAATGCGTTCGGCCGCCGGTACAGAGCTCGGGAGGCTTGCAACGAGCAGGACTGTCAGTGCCGCAGATCTTAGGTGAGTGTGCATGCGTGTTCCCTCAGTTTGGTATCCAAGCGGTTGTGAATTTCGGTCAGCACTTCCTTGGAAGGTTCTGCATCCGCCCATCCGAACAATCGTGAGCCTCCGCGAAACGCCCATCGCTGCCGCTCTTCGATAAAATTGAGGTTTGTCACGTCGTTCAGGCGTTTGACCTTCATGATGATTCGTGAACGGTCCTTACTCTCTGCCATTTCACGCTGAAAGGCTCCAAACGTACGTCCCGGCATCGGAATCTCCAACCAGTTCGTTTCGATAAGCCCTTTCTCTTTTTCCTGCACTTTGATGGAACGGTCTCTTACACTCTCCAGTGCGGCATCCCAGACCTGATCATAGGAACAGACGATATAACGTTCCTGCACGCCTGTGAGGGAAGAGCAGCCTGCCAGGAGCAGCATGGAGAGTCCAATGACCCCTAGGCGAGCTCTGAAATGCTCCACGACGTCTATCATCGCTCACAGGATTCTGTCCGCGTGCGTGGACAGCACCAACTCCTTAGAAATACGTGGCGGCCATGAACAGGAATCCATTACCGTCAACGTTCAGACCGGACGTGTTGAGCGGAGCTCCGTTCCCCGGAGCATTCACAAACGTTGAGGCCGTCGTGTTCTTCTGCGTGTTGAAGAAGTAACTGAACTTAAAAACGGTATCCTCGATCGGCCTGAAGTTCAGACCGATGGTCAAGCGCTCGAGGTCGCGCTGATTGCTGATCTGGCCGTTCGCCAGTCTGGTCTTGTTACCGGTGTCCGTGTCGACCGTTTCCCAGCGGATTACGGCGGTGAATGTGGATGCTTCGCTAAAGTGAGTCGGTGCCAGCTTTCTGATCCATTCGGGCATGAAGTGGTAGTTGCCTTGAATGTAGTACCCGAACATGCCGTCCGGCCCTTGGGTGGTCAGGGTAGCGCCTTGGTTGCCCGTGATGCGCGCCCAGGCGGCTTCACCGATGACCTCAAAGGGCCCACGTTGAAGGGTCCAGTCGAGAGCATAGATGCCGATATTGTTGTCTTGATTGTTGACGCCGGCGGCGTTTCGGTTGCTGTACTGTCCGTAGAACGAAGAGCCAGCGATTTCTACGCCGAGGAAAGGACTGAAGGCGACACGACCCACCACCCCTTTGTTGTCATTCAGGTCGCGCGATACGCTGCCGCGGCATGGCCTGGTCCCTGTCAGATCGGTAATCGTCGAGCCTTGGGCATTACACCCCATGCCGTTCACGACGTACAATTCATAGTCCAATTTCGACAAGCTCGAAGGGTAGACCGTGCCATAAATGCCGGCCCCCGATTCAAACCAGGTGCTTGGAATCACCAAGCGATCTACCATGGGGCGATCGGGAAGATCGTTTAGCGGGGAGTCGTGTAAGAGATTGAATTTGCCCACCGGCATCAGCAGGATACCTCCGCGGATATTGATGGCTTCGTTGACCAGATAATCGAGCTGGGCGAATTCGAGTTGCATCGATCCGGTATTTGTTCCATTCTGCCCTGGAGAGTTCGGCCCTCCACGCTCGATCTCAATTTCGGTCGCGAACTTCACACGATCCGTGATGTCGGCATAAATAAACGGCACCATCCGTTCCTGCGTGAATGAATTTCTGCTTGGGTTATCCAGGGTCGGACCTGTGGCCGCCACGTATTTGAAGTCGGCGTATCCACCGATTGTCGCCTTGGGAGCAGCCAAGAACGGTTTGGCGTAGATCAACTTTCCCGAACCGGTTGAGCCGAATCCCAGTGGCACGTTCTCCTCACCTTTTCGTTCGACTTTGATGTCGGTCATCGGCCCTGTGGCCGTGGGATACTGCGCTCCGGGCTGGCCTGCTTTTTGTTCCATGGCCCGCTCACCAGCGCTCTCCCGCCGCTCATGCTCCTGCAACTTCCTGTTGACTGCTTCGTCGACCATTTTTTGGATCTCTTCCGGAGTCATGTCCACGGCCAATGCCGGCATAGCCTGAAGGCTCACGATCGTCAATGCACACAAGAACCACCGAATCCTCATTGCAAACCTCCTCCATAGAACAATGGTGATGGGTTTGACTCGGGACTCGGCGGTCTCTGGTCATCTTGTTAAAGGTTGTATGATGGAAAGCCAAATCAAAGTTTCTCATGTGTCTTGTGGGAAGACGTTGATGTCCATCCTTCAATCGCGTTGAAGGGGATGATCACGATGCGCTTGCACCGTTTGCATTTGAGTTCCAAGCTGTTGCCTCTGACTTTTGCGATCAGTTGACCACATTCACAGCGGGTCTCCGACACGTCGGCGATGGTCTGAGACGTAGGGCTCATGATGTGTCTAAATGCTTCTTTGATATTGAGAACAATTATTAAAATCGTCGGCAGTATAGGAGATAACCTTCTTGCTGTCAAGGACCTTTATCTGAATCCCCGCCTCCCCCTGGGCCAATCTAATGCCGTATAATCACCCACCACTGGTGGAGAATCCTTATTCATGAATTTTAAAGTCAGCACGGCGTTCGTCGTTTGTCTGTCGCTCGCGGTCCTGTCCTGTGTCAGGGGCGGGCCATCACCTCCTCCATTGGTCACGGTAAAACGCACGCAGATGCATATGGGCACGCTGGTGTCCATAACCGCTGTCGGTCGGACAACCCTCGAGGCCAACGCCGCCATCTCCGCTGGCTTTCAAGAAATTAAGCGCCTGGAACAA
>DASTQE010000116.1:0-6048 GCA_035761895.1 Nitrospira sp.
GCCGAGCTTAGGCAGTCGGGGACTCACGTTTTTTACGAGATCGAGATCATTGATAACGGCAATAAGTCGCGACGCGTACGTGTGGATGCGGAAACGGGAAAGATTTTCAAAACCCTAACCCTGCCCTAGCCTCAAGAGAACAGTGCCATGAACCATTTTGCGGCGCGTGGCGGGGGGCTAGCTCGACTTATCGTAGGTCGGCGGGACCCAGGGGTAGAGTCGAGGAATCCACAAGGTTAGGACTGTTGCCATAGCTAAGGCACCGCTCGCACCGATGATGAATTGGGTCCATGTGCCTGGCTTTATGACGCCGAGCGATACAATGAGCAAGAGCATTGGAATGTCCAAGAAATGCGTGAAAGTCGGCACGTGTTCCTGCCTGGCGAGGGTGAGTTCCGGCGTCACACCTCCTTGTGCCAGCGCCTCGTTCGTGAGGCGTCGGAGTCGCATAAAGTAGAGTCGCGTGACGGTGTTCCCTTCGACGAATTCAAACACGAACAGCACAATCATGCCGGCCAACCAGGGATGCTGTAGGAATCCCCACCCACCCCACACATCCGCTGTCATCCATGTGCCAGAGAGGAAGAGGATGATGGCACCGGGCACCACGACACCATCATAGAAGACCGCAATGTTGCGGACGGCCTCGGCGAAGAGGCCGAGGTCGCGCACTTTTCTCGATCGTAGATCTGAAATCCACACACCGATCAGCCCGGCACCCAGGAGCATCACACCGATTAGATGGGCATAGCGCAGCAATGAATAGGTCATGGTGCGGCCAGAGTATGGGCTTGCTCAGTCCAAAAGAACAGATGCCTTTGCAATAGCCTAGGCCTTTCCATCACGCACGCTTCCGCACACTGCGACCTGGGCGGAAGCGCTCGATCTTGCCCCCTGAGTATCTAAGAGGCGGAAATCATTGATTCTCACCCGCCGGCATCTGGCTTGCTCCTTTACAAGGGAAACCATCCACAAGGAGATCAGACGTGCGTTCCCTGTTAAACCGTTGCGGGGACAGAGAAATGCTTTTGGCCCTTATGGCCCTTCTGGCGGCGATAGTGGTCGTCGTTAATAGCTGACCGGAAATCCGGCGAGCGCTTACGTCGGACAGGCTCCACCGGCATGAGCGAGATCTGTCATGTTTCGGCCCTAAGTCTTGCCTCATCGATTCCCCGATGACTTTTCTCGCCCCCTTCGCTTCGCGTACCATATTTCCTATGGCTGATCAGGATTCACAGCTGCTACCAGGCACGTTGAAAACCTCCCTGTTGGAACGTACGGCCACAGCTCGCCGGTGCGGCGCTATACAATTCCTGCCGACCACGACAGAAGTGATCGAGCAGGACGGCATCCCATTCCAGGTGCGTGTTCTGGAATCTCCGGTCATGAAAGCAAGCGCCGAAGCCGCTCAATCGCCTGTCAATCCGTTTCCGTACGAGCGCGACCTGTTTGTCGCACCAATTTCGACCACCCACATCGCCCTACTGAACAAATTCAGCGTGCTCGAGCACCATCTGTTGATTGCCACCAGCGCGTTTGAAGATCAGCGATGTCAGCTCACGCAAAAAGACTGCGAGGCCCTGCTCATCGGTCTCACCGAAATTGACGCCCTCGCCTTCTATAACGCGGGACACGAGGCCGGAGCGACCAAGTCGCACAAGCATGTGCAATTGGTGCCGCTCGACGCCACACTCGCACCGCTACCCATCGAGCCACTTTTGCGCTTCGCTCAGACGGACCGCATGATCGGTACCGTACCACGCCTGCCGTTCCGCCATGCCTTTGCGCCAATGGATCCTGACTGGACCAATCCGGGAAAGGTCAGCGGCGCTTCATTACATGCTAGTTACCGCAAATTGCTTCACACGGCCGGCCTCTCCGTTGATGCCACCTCGGGCAGTCATGAGCTGACCGCTCCGTATAACCTGCTCATGACCCGACGGTGGATGTTGGTTGTGCCACGGTCGCAGGAATGCTTCGAGGGCATTTCGGTGAATGCCTTGGGGTTTGCCGGTGCGTTCCTCGTCAAGAACAGAGAGCAACTCGCCACGCTGCAGAGGGTCGGTCCGCTGACTGCCCTTCAACATGTAGCCGGTCAATAATCAAACAATGCATTAAACAAACAGGGAACAGGCTACTTTTCTAGTGTGAAGAGAACGATGTCAGGAACCGCTTCGCAGTGCGTGGCAGGCTCTAGTACTGGTTGCGGCAAAGCCCATCTGAGCGGTGATGATGTGGTGAATTCCGATTTATCTAAGCGACCTGTACAATAGCAAAATAGCGATTATCCGACATCTTCCTGCCTTTGATTTCTGCGGAAATGGCCGTCCCATCTTTGCGCTGTATCATTCGTTTCAAACACAAGGTCTTGCCCTCGCGAAGTTGCTCAAGGCACTGCTGGGCCAGCTCTTGTTCTGCAGGGACATAGGTCTCCCTGACATGAAGCTGAAGCAACTCCTCTCTCGTATACCCGAAGAGTTCACAAGCCTTGGCATTCACCATTTTAAAATACCCGTCCATATCGACGGCAACGATGGCGTCCGAAGCCTCTTCCATCAAGAGTCGATACTGACGCTCACTCTCCTGCAGAGCCGCTTCTGCTTGCCGTCGTTCGGTGATGTCTTGGGCAAAGACCAGGACCCCGATCACGTTGCCCTGGGCATCACGATACGGCACCTTGTCTGTCTGCACCCAGCGTTTGTGACCCGGTGCGATCTCATAGAGTTCCACAATCCCAAGTGCAGGCTGGCCGGAAGCGATGACGGCAAGGTCATCCTGATGGTACTTCTCCGCTTCCTCAGGATAAAGGTCATATGTGGATTTGCCTTCGACCTCTCCCACCGTCTTGTTGATCGATTCTGCTGCACGCCGGTTGGCCCGCAGAATGCGATTTTGTGAATCCTTGTACCAAACCATCGCAGGAATCAGGTCCAAGAGAACCTGCTGCTCAATCTGCTGCTGCAGCAGCTTCGCTTCAGCTTCCTTCCGCAGCGTGATGTCGCGGACAATGCCGCAGCTCAACATCTGCCCCCGGGATCTCCATGTGCTGAGCGACAACTCAATGGGAAATTCGCTCCCGTCTTTTCTCAAGCCACACAGCTCGATCGTTCTCCCAGTCTGGATTGATCCACCAGTGGCCTTGACATGCTCGAGCCCGCGCAGGTGATCCTCTCGATAGCGGGTGGGCATGATGGTGGTCAGCGGCAGCCCCAGTATCTCTCCTTGTGTATAGCCAAAGAGCCGTTCAGCAGCGGTATTCCATGACACAACTTTGCCGTCGGTGTCAGCCAGTACAATTCCGTCAGGTGCCGTCTGAACGACCTGCCGGAACTGCTCTTCTTTCGCAGTCAGGGCCTTCTCAACATGGCTCATCTTATTCACCAACCGCCTGACTTCAACTGCCTGACGGAGGATGATCCTGAGCTCATCCCGGTTGTAGGGTTTGGTGATATAGGCAAAGGCGCCACGGCGGAGCGCCTCTACTGTGTATTGTTCTTGGATGGAGGCGGTGAGGATAATCACTGGAAGTAGCGGGTCCAGCTCCTCCAACCCGCGAAGGACCGCGAAGCCGCTGAGATCCGGCAATCCTAGATCCAAGACCACGGCGTTAAACGAGTGTTCTTCAGCTTCGTGCAGCGCCTGTCGTCCTGTGGCTACGCTTCGCACCTGATATCCTTCATGTTCAAGGGCATCTGCGAGAGCGAGAGAGAGATCAGGCTCGTCCTCCACAATGAGCACGGGCGAACGATGGGAAGCGAGTTGTTCGGCTTTCATGGTCTCACCAGGTCAAGAGGTGAGCCGGAACTTGCCATCATTGACCACGATGGTTTGGCAGCACTCAAGAGCGCAGAGGATGGGACAAACACACGAGAAAATCAATAGTTGGGAGGCGGAATGTTAAGGTATACAACCCTTTTTGAGGCTATGACGCGAACGGCAGAGTGAAGTAGAAATGACTGCCTTTTCCCGGCGCGCTCTCGACACCAATGGTTCCCCCATGCAACTCGATGAGTCCCTTCGCAATAGCCAGCCCCAAGCCAGACCCTGGCACCGGTCCAGAACCTGGTTCTACCCGATAGAACTTGTCGAAGATCTTCGACATATGCTCTTCAGAGATTCCGCACCCTGTGTCCGAAACATTCATTTTGATGTGTCGATCGTCCAGGACCCGTGCATCGATGTGGACACGCCCACCCGATGGTGTAAACTTGATCGCATTTTCGAGCAAATTGGCGAGCACTTCGTACAGTTTGTCCCGGTCCACTCGAACCTTCGGCATACTCTCCATGGAGCCGACGTCCATCGTGATCGATTTCCGCTGGGCAAGCGGCTGAAAGACTTCCACCAGTTCGGTCAGTAACTCTTGGAGTGATAGCACCGTCGGGCGCAGCTCCATTCTACCCGTTTCCATTTTGGACAGGTTCAGCAGTTCATTCAGCATGCGTGTGAGTCGGTCTGTATTGAGTTGGATTCGAGAGGCGTAGTACTTTTGCTTCTCATTTAATGGACCGGCCACTTCCTCAAGTAAGTTCTCTGAAAGGCTCTTGATGGAGGTGAGCGGGGTCCGCAATTCATGAGAGACGATTCCGACAAAGGCGGTTTTCAACTGATTGAACTCTTGCAGGTGTTCAACAGTCGCTTGAAGCGTACTCGTTCGGTCCTGAATCCTTCGTTCCAGGGTTCGATTCAGCTCATCGAGCTCGTGTTCCGCGCGTCTGCGCTCGGCAACCCCGACGGCCAACACCAAGGCCGTCACGGCAATCACGGCAATAAAGGCCTGTAATAACAGCAAGCGTTCATGTTGGGCGCCATCGGCGAAGGGACCAGAGCCCTGTAACGTTCCCCAAATGGCGATTCCTGCACACAACAGAACGGCGGTGATGGTCTCACGAGGCCCAAGCCGGACCGCGACCCATATCAGAATAGTCAGAGTAAAAAAGGCCAGCAAATAGGTAGGCCCCGTCATCGCTTGGCTGCTCTGAAAGATCGTCCATGTCACCAAGCACAGCAGCGGAAGCGATACGCCCATTTCCAGCAGTTGGGAGCGATTCCAATTGAACGCACGGTCAGATACCCAGAGAACGATAGCCGGCGTGACGATCAGCGCTCCAACGACATCACCGAGCCACCATGTACTCCAAATCTCACCATACCTCTGCCAGTCTGCATATCCTCCAAGAGCAAGGCTGGTCACTCCAAAAGTCGCGCTCACGGCGGTACTGAACACCGCAGCCAAGAGCAAGAACTTGATGGTATCGCCCTGTTGGGCAAAACAGTTTCGACCGTTCGCCAAAGAGTTGACCAGAAGTGCTCCGATGAGGCCTTCCAACGTGTTCCCAGTCGCGATGGCGAGAGATGACACCATCGAACCAGCTGTTGTCACATTGACCGCAAATGCTCCGAGAAAGATCGCTGGCCATACCCAATATCCGAGGAGAAGAAAGGCCGCCAGACTGATTCCCGTCGGAGGCCATACCGGAGTCGCACTTGGGTGAAAAATAGCCAACTGTAGGCCAAATTTTCCTGCAAGAATGTAGACCGCGGCAAGGCTGCAGAGCACAATCGACAGCTGGATGGGGCTCAACCGATGCGGAAATGTATAAGTGTTCACGTGCCTCTACTGATCGGCGTTCTGTGCAGCCTGGGTCGGTCTGTATACTGGTTCAACCCAGCAAAGTTCAACACCAACCAAAACCATTCTAGAAGTGCCTTGAAAGCGACGCAATGGGGGAGGAATTAATACGTGCAATTATAGTTGAAAGGGAGGAAAGGTGCGCCGTTGATCAGCACCCTCCGTAACCCAGTACCCTGGCGATCGCGGTGATGGTATTCCAGTTGCGCGTGGTGACCGGGACCCCAAAGAGCCGGTCGATCGTGTCGAGGTAGCTAATGACCTTCATGTGGCGCCGGTAGATTCCAAAGACGAACCGGTTGTCCCTCGCGAGAATCTTCAACAGCCACTTGCCGCTGGCAGGAAAGTTCATAGGCGTTGATGGCGCCAAGCGGGGGCGTTGGGACAGGACGCTCACGAAGCGGACGATGTCGGGT
>DASTQE010000117.1:0-18645 GCA_035761895.1 Nitrospira sp.
TGGTGCCCGGAATGTGAGATCGTGCGCCGCAAACTGGCCGAGTTGGACCTGCCGTACGACGATGTCGTCGTTCCGGACATCCGGCCACAGCGCAAGGAAGTCTTTGCCGTATCAGGACAGTATTATGTGCCCGTCCTTCAAGACGGCGACGTCGTGCTGAGCGAGACGGACGCCATACTCGCCCATTTGGAAAGCAAGGCAGTTTCACGTCGTCAGGCGAACGGCTAAACGGGAGTTGGTCTGACTGACACCGGCCGGGGGCACGCAGGCGATTGGCCTGACGCGCGCCGGTTCGTGTCCCGCGTGGTTGTTCGGTGCCCGTTATCAAGGAGCATGCTATGGAGGAGTGGAGACGCATCCTCGCCGAGAGCATCGTGAAGGCCAAGGATTTGGCCGACCGCTTCGGGCTGGATGAAGAAGAGATCGAAGCCATCGTCGGTCCCTATCCAATGCGGATTACGCCAACGGTGCTCGGCACGATCAAAGAAAAGGGCGATGCCATCTGGAAGCAGGTGATACCCGATTCGGCCGAGTTGAACGACCTCGATGCCGAGGACGACCCGCTCGAAGAAGACCTCATGAGCCCCGTTCCCCACCTCGTGCACCGCTACCCTGACCGCGTCCTCCTCATGGTCACCAACCAATGTCCCATCTATTGCCGGTTTTGCACTCGAAAACGACTGGTGGGCAAGCCGGGATTTCTCAAGAAGGGGGAACTCGACAGAGCCATCGCCTATTTGCAAGAGCACACCGAGGTTCGCGACGTGATCCTCTCCGGCGGCGATCCCTTGCTGCTTCCGGACCATCTTCTCGAGCGGATTCTGAAGGCGCTTAGGACGATTCCCCATTTGGAATTGATCCGGCTGGGCTCCCGCGTGCCCGGCACGCTGCCCGAACGCATCACGGCAAAGTTGTGCGCGATCGTCAAGAAATACCATCCCATCTATATGAACCTGCATTTCAACCATCCCGACGAGTTGACGCTGGAGGTGAAAGCGGCGTGCGGGATGTTAGCCGACGCCGGCGTTCCGCTGGGCGCTCAGACCGTGCTTCTCAAGGGCGTGAACGACGATCCGGAGATCATGAAACGGCTGGTGCACCAGTTGCTGCTGGCGCGGGTCAAGCCGTACTATCTCTACCAAGCCGACCTGACAAAGGGCACCAACCATTTTCGTACGAGCATCGAGTCAGGACTCAGCATTATCAAGGCGCTGCAGGGTCACACCAGCGGGATGGCTGTTCCACATTTCGTCATTGATGCGCCCGGAGGCGGCGGGAAAATACCGCTCCTTCCGGAAGATTACGTCGTGCATATGGATGAAGACGGCGCGGTCCTGCGCAACTACGAGAACAAGACCTTCCACTATCCCCAGGCGAAGGTGGGGGACGGGTCCTTCGACGGCGGCCGGGACAGGCGGGAACTGCCGATGGTCGGCGCACGAACGTACGTTGACGATGGATCCGGCGTCGACAACTACCCGGACCGCGACGGCTACGCCTCCTGGGGCAATAGCTGCGGCGGAGATGCGGACGACCTGTGACACGGCCACCCGCCCAAGGCATTCTTCCCTATCAGCAGATCACACGGCTTATCACGACAGGCACGATCACGTCGCCTCTTGTGATAGAAGACCGACAGATCCAACCGGCAAGCCTCGATCTCCGGCTCGGAAAGAAAGCGTATCGATTGATCAGCAGTTTTCTGCCCGAGCTCTCGGCCATTTCCAGCCGTCTCGATGTCATGGATTTCTATCAGTCCGACCTGGTCATGTACGAGATGGACTTGACTGGAGGCGCGATTCTCGAAAAGGGCCACGTCTATCTGGTGCCGCTCCTGGAGTCCCTCCGTCTTCCAGCGACGATCCGTGCCCGGGCCAATCCGAAGAGCACGACCGGACGGCTGGATGTGTTTACGCGCATTGTGACGGACCTGAACGCCGGGTTCGATGAAATTCGCGCCGGCTACCAAGGTCCATTGTTTCTCGAAGTGGTGCCACGCTCCTTCGCCATCAAGGTCAAGACCGGCCAGTCGCTCAATCAAATCCGGTTCGTGCGCGGAGAAGCCGCGGCTTCGGATGCGACGCTCCAACGCCTGCACCGTCAGGAGCCGCTGCTCTATCACAACCTTGCGGACCGCAAACCGCTGCGCGCCAAGGAGTTCCGCACCGATCGCGGTCTGTTTTTGCGCATCGATCTCAAAGGTGAAGACCGCGCCGGCACGACGGTCATCGGATACCGAGCCAAAAAGAACAGCCACGTGATCGACTTGTCGAAGATCGGGTATTACGCCGCCGGGGATTTTTGGGAGCCCCTGCACCGGCACCGCCAGGACAGTCTCCTGTTGGAACCGGAGGAATTTTACATCCTCGCATCCAAAGAACGGATCAGGGTGCCGCCGGATTATGCCGCGGAAATGGTGGCCTACGAGGCAGCCTGTGGAGAGCTACGCACCCACTATGCCGGCTTTTTCGATCCGGGCTTCGGCTACGGAGCGGACGGGGAGATCAAGGGGACGCAGGTCGTGCTCGAGGTGCGTCCTCACGACGTGCCCTTCCTCATCCATGATGGTCAAACTTTTTTCAAAGTGGTCTATGATAGGATGCTCGACGTACCCGATCGGCTCTATGGCGTCGGTCTCGGCTCTTCCTATCAACAGCAAGCCCTGACCCTCAGCAAGCATTTCAAGGCCTGACGGACTCGAACAATAATCCCGCGGTAACACCGATGGCGCCGACCGACCTTCCCCCTCCCCACGACCCTTCCCAACGCTCGCCCGCCAAACCTGCCCCGCCCGAGAGCCAGGAGTCGGGCAGCGATCAGCAAATGCGCGTCATCGGCCTGATGGTCGGAACGGCGCTGATGTTCATCGGCTTTCTCAATGTGTTTCTCTCGATCAGTGGCGGCTTCGAGATCAACGTGGTCCCCTTTTTGATTTATTTCGGCGGTCTCGCTGTCTGGGCCAACGCCGCGATCGAGATGCCTGCCCTCCGATACGGAGTCATGGCGGTTGCGATTGGGCTGGGGCTGGGATTCTTTCATTATGGCGAAGTCCTGTTCTGGCACAAACAGGTCGTCTTTTGGGCGACAGTTCTGATCGTCATGTATTTCATGTTCAACGAGCCGAAGAAGCCCGCGTAACGATGGTCCGCCAGCGGCACCGTTCGCTTCCCCAGCCCAGGTGACCTTCACGGTTGTCATCCCCACGCTCAACGAAGCCCGCGTCATCGAGAGGACGCTGCTGCATACTGTCCGGCAAGGGTTCGAGGCCATCATCGTCGTCGACGGCGAGAGCACCGATGACACCAGGGCGCTGGTGAAATCGCTGGCCGCCCGCCCGTGCGATTCGCGTTCCGGATCGGTTCGACTTTTGTCAGACGCCGCAGGCCGTGCGCGGCAGTTGAACGCGGGGGCAGCCGCATCGACCTCCGACGTGCTCGTGTTTCTACATGCGGACAGTCAGTTGCCGACTCGCGCCAGACACCTGATCGAACAGGCATTGGCCAATCCGGCCGTCGTGGGCGGGCATTTCGATATCCGCTTCGACCGTCAGTCGGTCTGGGGCCAGATCATCAGCGCGTTCATGAACGCGCGGTCTCGCCTCACGCGCATCTCAACGGGCGACCAAGCGATGTTTGTTCGTCGCCACATCTTCGAGCAGCTTGGGGGATTCTCTGAAATCCCGATCATGGAAGACATCGAATTTAGCACCCGGCTGAAACGGACCGGTCCCACCGTCGCCATAC
Organism: Nitrospira sp.; assembly: GCA_035761895.1. Lineage (GTDB taxonomy): Bacteria > Nitrospirota > Nitrospiria > Nitrospirales > Nitrospiraceae > Nitrospira_C. Next base: position 3,744 of record DASTQE010000117.1, read on the forward strand.
ACGAGCACGTCACCACCTCATTTAGGCGCTGGGAGCGGCAGGGCCCCTTGCGCACCATCCTCTTGATGTGGTTCCTGCGCATCCTGTATTGGATCGGCGTCAGTCCGCGGCGACTCGCGCAGTTTTACGCGACCGTGCGCTAGCGGCAGGTCCGAGGCCCGAGGCCAGCGGCGAGAGGATCGAATGGATCACCAATCAAGAAACCCAAAAGAGCCGCAGGTCGCCGAAGCTGCGCTCGCCGTCTTTGCCAAAGCGCCGATTCCAGGTCAGGTCAAAACCAGACTCTGCCCTCCCCTCACACCCGACGAAGCGGCCACCGTCCACGGGAGTTTCGTCATCGATACGCTTGAACGCACCAGAACGGCGGTCACGAAATTCCGGCTCCCCGTTCATCGCTATCTGGCCTGCGCGCCCTCCTCGACGCTCGTTTTTTTCAAGATCATGGAAGAACGCCATGCAGTGAGGTTGCTCAATCAAGCGGGGGACGATTTGGGCGACCGCATGCATCACGTGTTCGATACCCTCTTTCGCCGCGGCTACCACCGCGTCGTGATCGTCGGCACCGATGTCCCGACACTGCCGCTCGACCGGTATCCGCAGGCGCTTGAGCTGTTGAACCGGTACGACGTCGTGCTGGGCCCCGCTTTCGACGGCGGGTATTACCTGATCGGGCTCAACCAACCCGCCCCTCAACTCTTTCACGGCATTCCGTGGTCCACCGATCGTGTGCTTCCGCTCACGAAGGAGAAAGCCACAGTCCTCGGCCTCAGTATCGGCGAACTGCCTCCATGGCGCGATGTCGACACCATCGAGGATTTGAAAATGCTGATCGAGGCCAGCCAGCTTGACGCGAGGAAACCTAAACAGGAACAATCGTTCTCCACAAGAACGGCAGGAGCCTTGCAGCTTCTTGCCAAACGACTCCATTTACGCCCATAAAGGAAGACCATGAGCACGAGCGTCGCGTTGATCACCGGAGGCGCCAAAGGCATCGGACGAGGGATCGCCCTTGATCTCGCGACGAAGCAATGGACAATCGCGTTCTGCTACCGGAACAGCGAAGCGGAGGCCAAGGACACGGCCGCTGCCATCGCCGAACGAGGCGGCCAGGCATCGGCTATCCGTTGTGACGTGTCGGATCCCGTCGCGGCCAAACAACTGGTGACGCGTGTCGAAGAAGAATGGGGAAAAATCGATGCCTTGATCAACTGTGCCGGGCCGTATCATCGCGTGAACCTGTTCGATGAAACCGTCGACGGGTGGAAAGAGATGTTCGAGGGAAACCTGCATCCGATTTTCTATCTGGCCCAGGCGGCAGCCCCGGGCATGAAAACCCGCCGGTCCGGCCGGATCATTACGTTCAGCATGGCCAATGCCGACCAGATGATCGCTCAACCCGACGTGACCGCTCATTACATTGCCAAAGCCGGCGTCCTGATTCTCACCAGGACGCTGGCCAAACTGCTCGCTCCTCACGGCATCACCGTCAATGCTGTCTCGCCGGGATTCATCGATTCAGGCAGCGCGCCGCCGGGCGAACTCGCCGCCATGACGAAGCGGATCCCCGCCGGCTACGTCGGGACAGTCGACGATACGGTCGCCGCCGTGCGCTATCTGCTGAGTCCGGAAGCTCGCTACGTGAACGGCGCCAACATCCAAATCAGCGGCGCCTGGGGAATTTAAGGGCGTGCCAGCGTGCCGACCTCGGTTGCTCGCGCCCCGCGCACGTAAGATTTATCATAGCCGCAGACTAAGGGCGGTGCTCGGTGCATGCGCGCAGGCGAGGTCGACAACACTGTCCCGCTGCGGTGATGTGGTGAAGACTAGGGGCTGTGCTCGCTCAACGTGCGTAGGAAGCAACCTGGCCGCCATTCCCTTGCCAAGAAGTGGAAATTAAGGCAATTCAGATAGGAAAGATCGATATAACTGGAGACAAGCTATGAAAGCGGAGGAGGAACGGCAGGCGCATCGCCGATTCGTGCAGGCGCTTCAACATGAGCATCTCACCTGCATCAAGGAAGGATGCGGTGGTCCCATGGAAGTGACCGATATGACGCCGCACCATGTGCGCGTTAAGACGTATGAGGCCGTGTGCGAGCGTTGCCGGGCCAAGGAACAGATCATGGGCCACGAACAGACCTCGCCGCCCTGGGATGTGGCGTCAATTACGATGATGGCAGAGGTGCATCTGCTTCATGACCAGCCGACCTGCCCGTTCGACGGTACGCCGATCACGTTTATTTCCATGCCGAACCCCCGCCGCAAGGCGCGATATCGGCTGTTGTGCTACTACTGCGGCCGACACACCGAAATGAATTGGCCACCGCCTGAAGCCAAACGATGACAGGTCTGTTGGTTCTTGTGTTCTTCAGTTCTCTTGCCTTCAATGGACCGGTACATGCAGCCCCTCCTCCTAAGCCCGCAGCGCTTCTTCTCGAAGCAAGAGCCGTGGCCGCAACGATCGATGACCGCGCTGAGCGATCAACCGCATTAGACCGCATCGTCGTCGCCCAAATCTCGAGTGACCCGCCAGGAGCCCGAGAAACACTGAAGATCTATCCCAAATCGCCGCAGAAACTGCATTACTTTACCGCTCTGGCCGCAGCGTATGCGGAAGCCGGCAATATTGCTGAAACAGAGCGGATCTATGCAGATATCGTCGTTGAAGACCAGTTGTCACGTCCCGGCAAATTGGCTGCGGCCAACGCGCTCGGGCAGGTCGCCATTGCCTATGCGAACAAGGGACACATTGAGGAAGCGTCGAGCACACTCACACGCGTGAAGGAACGCTTCAGGGACGAGCGGCTTCCCATCATAGGCATCGCGACCGTGAGGCTTGCCGAAGCACAGGCCAAACAGGGCGATAGTCGAGGAGCAATGCAAACCGCCTTGACTATCATTGACGACAATCCTGCTCCATTCATCCGGATCGTTCGAGATCGCAGTGGAACAGGGCGAGGGGTCCAAAACATCGTCGGAGGTCTCGATGAGAGAGCCCTTCAGTATGCGCAATGGGGTGTCATGCAGGCTCAGATTCAACAAGGTCGCTCCATGGACGCCCAGGTGACCGCCTCGGCGATCAAACCGGGGCATGCCAAGGCCGGTGCGCTCTTGGAACTGGCCACGTACCATGTGGAACATGGAACCAAGCCGCTTGCCCTGGTGCTTCTTCAAGAGGCTGAAGCTTCAGCCCGCGCATCGACCAACAGCGTGGCCAGGGCGGAAAGCCTTCATCACATCGCGGCTAAAACGGCGACGGCTGGTGACGCGGGTCGAGCCATTTCCATCGCCAAATCCATTGAAAAGGATGAACACCGAAGATCCGCCATCTCCGACATTGCCAAGGCTCAGGCGAGCCGAGGCGAGTTCGCAAGTGCATTCAATTCCGCCAGTTTGTTGAAACAAATGCCTCCCGCCGAAGATCGAACGGTCTCCGACTATGAGATGAACATTTCCAATATCCTTATGGAGATGGTGAAAGCCGGCAAGGGGAAGGAGGCAAAAGACACGGCTGCCGCATTTCAAGATACGGACATCAGACGTTCCTGGCTCTACAGCGGGATCGCGATGGCCTATGCCGATCTGGGAAAATTGAACGAGGCCAAGGCGGCTCTCGCCTTGGCGGAAACGGACGTTCAACGCAGTGCGCGAAGAAAAGAACTCAGACAAATCGCTGACGACATTCGGCTCGGCCACGATCCTGCTGACCCGACGCACTTCCAAGAGTTATGGAAGGTAGATGCTGACATTCAAGTGGGACTGGACGCGATCGCCAAAGCGTTGGCTCGGAAGGGCGATCTTAATGACGCCATGGCCGTCGCTGATGAATTGAATCAGCCAGCACACAGACTTGACTTGATCAAGGAGCTCGGCACACTGCATGTGCTGTCAGGGCGCAAAGAACAGACGCTGCGATGGGCCCGCAACTTATCAAATCTTTCGGAGAAGGTCTGTGCCTTGGTGGGAATCGCCGCCGCGCTCTCACAGGAAGCAGACAAGCGAAAGACGAAACCTGCCTCGGTACAAAAGGCTGCGAGCCGCTGACGGCCAGGCCAAGCTGCCGCTGCAATCACCGGAGAGGGCGCCCCGCATCACTCCCCTACTCAACAGAAGTAACTGAGCGCGAGGCCAACCGCTCATCGCCGGAGCGGGTGGGACACAGCTCGTCGCTGTCCGGCCGTTGCGTTTCATTTGCAACGGCGAGGCCTGTATTGTGTGAGTCGCTGCGACGAGTTTACAGGCCACGCATGGACGAGGCTTAGCGGGGTACCCGCGGAGGTGTGAAGCGGTGAGGCTCGCGCTCGAGGTTACTTCCCGAACGCCTTTTTCAGCAACGGCTCAATCTCGCCTTTGGCCGCCATGGGATCAAGAATGTCCGTATCACCGTAGAAGGTCCCGTCGATAAACACCTTTGGCAGCGTGGGCCAATTGGTCATTTTGGTGAGGGCTTCGCGTTTGGCCGGCTGTGATAACACATCGATCACTTCATAGGGATAGCCGTACCTGTCAAAGAACTGCATGGTCTCCCGGGTAAATCCACACATCGGCATCTGCTTCGTGCCCTTGCCATAGACTAGAATCTTGTTGGCTTTCACTTCTTTCTGGATTTCCTCTTCGATGGGATCTGCCATGGTTGGTCTCCTTCCAACAAACAGTCAGCGGCTCTCCGCGGTCAACTGTTGGTGCTCCTCATTGGTCTTCGCAGTCAGTTCGAGGGCGTGAATGCGCCCGTCCTTCATGGGCGCGTCAAGCGCTTGATAGATCAGGCGATGCCGGTCAAGGAGGTTCTTGCCTTGAAACGCATCTGAGACGATCGTCACCATCAAATGATCCATCGTGCCGGTCTTGTCGATCATCGTCACAAGGGCATCCGGCATGGCCCGCCGAACATAGTCGGTCAGCGTTTCCTGGGTAATCACATGCCCTCCCTGTCATTGGATGCCATCAACGAATCGGCCCCCCCAAACTCTTTGACGCTTCTCAGAACGTCCTTGTGCAGGATACCGTAGGCGCTTTCGGAAAGGCAATTCTGCTCTCCCACGCGTCTCGATAGAAATGGGTCTCAATTGGATCCAGCGCTGGATCGATTGTGATTCCTCATCGCTCCTCGCTTGGGGCAAGACGCGCGGGCTGCCTTGTTGGTCGAAGCTGTCAAAATTGAAGGATTATTCGTTCTTCGGCCCATCGTCCCTCTGTGTGGTACGGAAGTTGTTGTATGGCTCAGAACATGGAAGAGCATGAAGGAGGTCGTCATGACAACTCTTGTAGCATTGACCGCGACCACGGTGCTGCTGAGCACGCTGCTTCTGCTGCGTCGCATCTGGTAGTGCCCACGATGACCGCCTCTTGTCTTAGACTGGTGGTGCATTTGAGCCTTGGTGGTGGATTCCAGCCGTTCCCGGCAAGGGGGTGGCGGATCCGATCATCCTCAAGTACAGGAAAGTTCAGACAACACCGCCAATGGTCGGAGAGGCACATCGCTTGCTCTCTTCCTCGGCAAAACAAGGCGATGCCGGGACACATCCACCGTTTACCATTCAACAAGGAGGACATCATGGGAGAGTTTACATCGGGGTTCTTCATGGGTGACCAAGCCACCAATGGGCGCGTGTTAATCGTCGACGACGAGGCGGACGTCCGCAAAGTCGTTCGCATGACACTGCAAAAGGCCGGCTATGACGTGCTTGAAGCAGAGAACGGCGAAAAGGCAATTGAAACCATCAACGCGGGAGAGAACAGGCTGCTCCTGGACGTCCTGATCTGCGACATTCGCATGCCAAAGATAAACGGTGTGGAAGCCATTGCCTATTTCCGGGCCAACTATCCGCGAGTGCCCGTCATCGTGCTGACCGGGTTCCCGGACGCCGATATGGCGACATCCATGCTGCGCCAGGGCGTGGTGGACTACCTGGTCAAGCCCGTGGAAGGGGAAAAGCTGCGGGAGTCGGTCGCTCGGGCTATGGAGCAGAGAGAGCTCGCGCATCTCTAGGCGCCCTGCCGCTGGTATGATGTCGGGGAGGGCTCTTGGCCCTCCCCCCATCCACGGAGTCATGCCGTGCATCCTTTGACGGACAGAATAGTGGCGTCGAAGCTTGCGCCAACGAAGGTGGCGATACTCGGAGCCGGGCGAGGCGGAACCGCTCTTCTCGATCTCCTCCATTTGATTCCTTCGATTGAAATCGTTGGAATTTCCGATCGTGACCCGGGTGCGCCGGGACTCGAACGGGCGAAAAACCTCCGCATCACCGTGGTCGACCGGGTGGAAGAACTCGTGTACAACCATGGCGTGAACTTGATCATGGATGTCACGGGAGATCCTGAGGTCGAACGATTCGTCCAGCTCCATAAACGCCCCGAGACCGAAGTGTTGAGCGGATCCGCAGCGCGACTGCTGTGGGAGTTAGTCCGTCATGAAGCCAATCTCCAGGCGGAACTCTTTCATGCGGAGAAATTGGCCGGGATCGGCTCTTTTGCCGCAGGAATCGCGCATGATATTAACAATCCTCTTCAGCTGATCATGGGGTTGGCTGAAAACCTCGCGGAGGAAACCGACCTGAAGGCCGTCCACGAGCAGGCGCGCGAGATCATCGAAGCCGTGCGCCGGACCAGCGCCATCAGCCGCGATCTGACCCAATATGCCAGAAAGACATCGGCCCGCGACGAATCAATGGTCGGCCTCAATAACCGGCTCGACGAAGCGCTCAAGATCGCTCGTTACGCGGTAAGCTTTCACGACATCAGTGTTCGGAAAGAGTATGAAGGCGGCGCCGCCGCGAGGGGCAATCCGGACGAGATTCTCCATATTTTCGTCAATCTCATCACCAATGCAGTGCAAGCCATGGAACAGGGCGGCGGCACGCTGACGCTGACCACGGACATCTTCTCCGATGCCGTGACCGTGCGGATCTCCGATACCGGGTGCGGAATGGAACCGACGATGCTGAACCAGATCTTCGAGCCGTTCTTCACCACGAAAGAGCCGGGGAAGGGTACGGGGTTGGGATTATACAATGTCAAGACGATCGTGACCAAAATGCGGGGGAACATCGACGTTGAAAGCCGTGTCGATCACGGCACCACCTTTACCATTACCTTCCCGCCTCCCTCAGAAGGTTCAATGTGACGCCGTCATCTCGCCCACCATTACCCACCACGCGAGGATGGAGGCTCCAGACCAAACTGATCGTCTCCATGCTTCTGGTCGGCGTCGTACCTCTCCTCGTCGGACTCGGCATGGCGTTCTGGCAGGGGTCAAAAGAGATTCACGAAGTCAGTGGCGAAAGCTTTAAAGCCCTGGCCACAGAGGCCGCCAGAAAACTCGACATTCTCGTCGGCGAGGAGATTGCGCGGACCTCAAGGATCACCGTAGACCCGGTGATTGTCCGCGAGCTCGAGCGTCGCCGCGATCTCCTGGTGAGTGCGGGCGGGAAACCCTCGCCGGGCCTCGAAGAATTGCAACGCAAATGGGAGGCGAAGGATCCTGCTGCCATGAAAGTCATCATGGACAATCCCCTCGCGGGGTTGTTGCGTGAATACTATACCGGCAGCAGAAGCGAGATGGACGAGCTCATACCCCAGGTGGTACGTGGCGCCACTAAAATGCTGTTTGTCACCGACACACAGGGGCGTCTGGTCGCCGCGTTGACCGACAAACCGCATTTTAACACCAGCGAATCCGCCTGGTGGAGGGGAACCTACAACAGAGGCATCGGCCAACTGTACATCGAGGATGTCTATTTCGACGACCTGGCCAACACCTATGCGTTTTCGATCAGCCTTCCGATCATGGACAGCCTTCGGTATGAGGCGGTCGGGGTCATTCACCGGGTGATCGATGCGAAGGAATTCTTCTCACCCTCCACCCAGCCGATCCGCTTCGGGAAAACCGGCCATGTCATGTTGATCGATCATCGGGGCATTGTCGTGAGCTGCCCGATTCTTCCCACGGGCGTGCGGCTATCCGATGACTCGCTCATTCCGCTGGTCACTCCCCGTCAGCCCGGTTGGACCAACGCGCCAAGCGACGGTCACGGCGGCCACAGCTCGTCGATCATCGGATTTTCGCCGCTGCCAGAAACCAGCCGGAATACGAATGGCGCGACGGAGGTTGGGTCATGGCATACGTTTGTCTGGCAATCCTCGGAGGAGCTTTTCGCCCCGATCAAACATCTCTTTACCTGGATGACGGTCTTCGGCTCCATCGCCGTGGGACTGCTGGCGACACTCGGTTATCTCGCAGCGGCGCGGATCGTGACGCCGGTCCGACAACTGCAGCAGGCCGCACAGTCCATCGGTCGCGGAGAGTTACGGCAATCCATCGAGATCAAGACGGGCGATGAGCTGGAAACGCTCGCAGAAGAGTTCAACCGCATGAACCGGCAGTTGGAAGCCGCCTTCGCGGGCCTGACGGATCAAGTGACGTTGAAGACGCAGGAAGTCCAGTATTTACAGCGGTCCACCGATCAGATTCTCGACGCCGTGCCGACACCCATTCTGATCGTGGACGATCATGAGCATGTGTTGTACGTCAACCGGACGGCCCGTGATGCGTTCGGCTTACCAGAAGCCCCCGGTCAGCTCTTCGATGCGTTGCCGGTCGACGCTTCTCTGCAACAACAACTTCGTCAGGAGCTGTGGAATCATCAACAGCCGGGCGCGGGGCTGCAGCCGGCCGCCGAAAAGGTCGACGCTGTCGACCACATCAGAGATCCGCTCGTCCCGCGCAGAACCTCACACACCCGACAGGCCGAGTTGCAGCTCGGCGCTCATCTGTATCGGTATGAGTGGTTCCGTGTCACCGGCCGGCCGGGCGAGTCCGACCGTGTCGGTCTCGTCCTTCGCGACACGACAGACGAAAGCCGCATGCAGGAAAAGCTGGTCCAGGCGGAGAAGTCGGGAAGCCTGGGCATTCTCACAGCAGGAATTGGCCACGAACTCAACAATCCGCTGTTCGGCATCCTGGGCCTCGGCGAAGCGCTTCAGGACGACTGCGACCCGGCGCGGGTAAAGTCCTACGCTCAGAATATCGTCGAGCATGGCAAGCGGATGGCGGCGATCATCCGAGACTTTACGGGCATTGCGGCGCGAGAAATCTCGGATCAACGGCAAATGGTGCATCTCGAGCAGGAGGTGGATCAGGCGCTCGACACCATCACCGCCGGGTTGGACACCTCGCAACTGACCGTCGAGCGACACTATGCAGGGGATACGGTGGTCTCGGCCCTGCCCGATCAGCTCCGGCAAGCCTTCATGAATCTTCTCTTGAATGCCGTCCAGGCCATGAAGGGCAAAGGCATACTGCGGCTGACCACGGCCATCGCCGAAACAACCGTCATTGTGACCATTGCCGATTCAGGCCCGGGCATTCCAAAGCAGCACCTTTCGAAGATCTTCGACCCCTTCTTTACGACCAAGGGGCAGGGCGAAGGCTCCGGTCTTGGGTTGACCGTTGCGCGCCGCATCATCAAGAAGTTCGGCGGCGACATTCGTTTGGAGAGCGTGGAAGGAGCCGGCACATCCTGCGTGGTCACGCTGCCGCTCGTCGCCTCCAACTCGGCTTCAAAGGAGGCACCATGGACCGCTTCCGAGTCGCGCATATTTCCGCAGCCGTCACGTTCCTGATGCTCGCACTGTGGTGGGTGGGGGCCGCCTACCCGGCTAAAGAGGATTCTAAAGCGGCCGGCATTTCGCCCGAAAAGGTCGCAGGCTTCGTACACGCCGTCCTGCAAGCGCACCGGACCATCTACACGACCCAGATCGTCAATCGCCTGCAGGAAAAAGGCGTCGTGATGGCCGTCGAACATTGGGAACAGGAAAACGCCTTGCCGCTTCCCGCCCAGTTTCTCCAACATTCAGGCCGGTTGGTCGCGGAAAGCGGACAAGGCATTCGATATCGATTGATCGGACTGTCGCCCATCTATCAACGCAACGCACCGGCCACGGATTTTGAACGCAAGGCCCTCATTTTGCTGAACCGCGCGCCTGATGCCCCGATCACAGGCATCGTCACCAGCGGGCGCAAGCAATACTTCCAGGCGATCTATCCGGACCGTGCGGTCTCCTCGGCCTGTATCACTTGCCACAACAGTCACCCGCTGAGTCCCAAACGCGATTTCAAGCTCAACGACGTGATGGGCGGGATTGCGATTACGATCCCGTTGGAATAGCCGCCGGCCCCTTCATTGGGGAGTGGCGCGACGTGAGGTGCCACGCCGACAGGCGGCGACGGAGCAGGCAGCGTGTCAGGCGGCCATGGAAGAGGTAGGCCGCATGGACGAGAAGAGCCGTCCATAACATGGGAAAGAGAAACGGCCAGAGCACGGGGCGTGAACAGAAGGCTGACTAGGCGTTGGAATCCTGTTCAACGACGACGACATGTTTGCCCCGATGGGAGACCAGCTCCCGAACCGCCCCCGCGAGCTTTGGCAGCTCCTCCGGCCACGCGGTGACTCCCATGTCGGTCGTACCTTGCATCTTGGCGCCTTCTTCCATCATCAGAACCGGCGTATGGACTTCACCGATGAGCACAGCGGTCTTGAGCAGCTGCACGCGCTCGACTGCCGTCACGGTGGCCTTGATGCGGCCGCTGCTCACGACGGTACCCGCCGCGACAATGCCTTGCACCAACCCATCTTCGCCGACGATCACCTGCCCCTTCGTGTGAATTTCACCTTCAAGACAGCCGTCGATTCGAACCGTGCCTTCGACGCGAATCTCGCCCTTGAGATGCACGCCCTTGGCCAAGAGCGTAATGTTGTCATCGCCACCAAATCCGTTTTTCTTCATGCGGGACCTCCCAGTACCATCGGCGCCAGCTTACACTAGTTCGGGCCGCATCACCTAGGAGATTGTGGAAAGCGGGATCAGGAAAATCCGAAGGTATGTCGAAGCCGTTCCCAGAGTCCGCCACCGTGGACTTCGCAGTACATGGTCGGCTCGGTTCCCTCAATGAAGACTTCGTCCACTTGCTCGGGACATTGGGACGTTGCCAACTGGCCCGTCTTCGGATCGATGGCACGCGCGACCACGCCCGCGGGCGGCGAAAATGGGGGGACTTGTTCGGGCAGCATGCGTTTCGCAATGTCCATCCAAATGGGCAGCGCCGCTTGAGAGCCCGTCAGGCGGACGGCCCGTTCATCGTCGAAACCCACCCATACGCCGATCACGAGCTCCGAGGTGTAGCCGACGAACCAGGCGTCGCGATAGCCGTCGGTCGTGCCAGTCTTGCCTGCGATCGCTCCAGTCAGGCCCAACACTTTGGCCCTTGCCGCGGTTCCTCGACGTACAACACCCTCAAGTAGCGACGTGACCAGATAGGCTGCTTGGGGAGAAACGGCCTGCCGCCGATTGGGAGCGGCCGTCCACACGGTCATGCCTTCCCGATCCGAAGCAGCACGTAAACTCGTAGGACGGACCCAGACTCCGCCATTCGCCACGGTCCCGTATGCCGTCACCATATCGAGCAATGAAACGGCGGGGCTTCCCAACGCGACTGAAAGATCGTTGGTGAGCGGCGTGGTCACGCCCAGCTGCCTGATCACATCCAAAATCGGCTGTGTGCCGACCGCTTTGGCTACGCGCACCGCCGGCACGTTGAGGGATTGCTCCAGGGCGCTGCGCAACGTCACACTCCCGCGAAACTGCCGGTCGTAATTCTGAGGGGCCCAGGTCCCGTTTTCCGATTCAAAGACCACCGGTTCGTCTGCCAACAGGCTGGCCGGAGTCATGTAGGGTGATGCGCCGCTTCGACTTGCCTCAAACGCCGCCAGATAGACGAACGGTTTGAACAGAGACCCCGCCTGCCGATGCGCCTGGACCGCCCGATTGAACTGACTGACGCGGTAATCCCGCCCTCCGACCAGCGCCAGGATCGACCCCGTTGATGGATCCAAGACCACGACCGCGCCTTGCAGCGGCTGCTCTGATCCTTTCAACGCCGGATACGCTCGCTCGAGTCGAGCCAGTCCGTTCTCCAAGCCCTCCGTCGCCGCTTGCTGCAGGAGAGAATCGAGCGTGCTGTCAATGCGCAAGCCCTCCGGCAAAGGCGTGCCAAGCGCCTCCTCGACCTGCCTGAGCACGGTATCGACGAAATACGGAGCCTCGGCCAGGACATCGTCGGGCGGGGCGACCCGGACCGGTTCATTCACCGCAATTTTCCATTCCTCCTCCGTCAGCCGACCTTGGTCGCGCAAAAGACGTAGCACGACATCACGACGCTGTTGGGCCACCTCGCGATGTTTCGTGGGCGCAAACGTGTTGGGACCTTTAATGAGTCCCGCAATCATCGCGATCTCGCCTGTGGTCAATTGGTCCAGCCTCTTGGCAAAGTATCGATGGGCTGCCTCCCCCACCCCGTAGATTGAGACGAACCCCGCCTGGCCGAGATATATCTCGTTGAGATACGATTCTAGGATTTCTCGCTTCGCGTACTTGGACTCCAAGACGATCGCTGCGAGCGCTTCCTTCACTTTTCGGACGAAGGTTCGCTGCGGCGAATAGAACAGGTTTTTTGCCAACTGCTGGGTGATGGTGCTGCCCCCTTGGACCACTCCACCTTTCGTCAGGTTCCGCCAGACCGCCCGTCCTACCGCGACAGGATCGATGCCCACATGAGAGTAAAACCGACGGTCCTCCACGGCCAAAACCGTCTCGATCAAGCGCTCGGGTATCTCGCTGAGCGGCATCCATTCGCGCACCTGGCGCGATGTTCCGCGCAAGCCGCTGATCAGTTCGGGCTCGAGGAAGACCGGAAACACCGGCGTGTGTTCGGGCTCCGAGAGGACTTGCGTGACAAGACCCTCTTTCACGTCCAGTGTAACAACAGTGGCCTTCACAAACGCTTCGGGCTGGGCGTGCAGAAAGATGGTGAGGGTCTCCGTAGTGAGGCGATAGTCGCCTGGCGACGTCACGGCGTCATTCACTGCCCGGTATCCCAAACGGTGCAAGCGTTCGGGCAGGCGTGCGGCCTTCAGCGACAGGCCGGTTTTCAACTGGAACGGGGCCGTGTACAGTCGCAGAGGCGGATGATCTTCGCTCCGAGGAAGTTCGAGAAAGGTGGCGAGATAGGTTCCGTAGACGAGGAGCAGGGCCATGATCACCAAAAAACTCGCGGCAAGAACCATCAGGGAGCGGAAGATCCAAGGCGAACGCAGGAAGCGATGGAGCGACGGCATTGTGATCAGCATACGACAGAGCGCGCGTGAAAGCGATCGAGCGTCAGGGTTACGGCCGCCGCAATGGACGACGCACCGACAGGTATGAGCCGGCAATCATGCCGAGCACTGCCATGACGAGGCCGGCGAGCTGCGGAGGCACCATGGCCGGATCCGCGCCCAGAAATTCTGCCCCGAGCCAGGTAACCAACCCCGCGGCAAGGGAGCACAGCGCACCCTGCGTCGTGGCTTGTTTCCAGAACAGACCGGCGGAGAGCGGGACAAAGGCCGCCACGAGCGTGACCTTATAGGTATTGACCACCAACCGGTAAATGCTGGAGTGGGAAGTGAGCGCAATCGCCAGCACGACGGCCGCAAAGCAAACTAACACGACCCGCATGGTGGTGAGCAGTTGTTTTTCATCCATGTGGGGCATCGCAGCCAGGATGACATTCTCGCTGAGAATGACCGACGGTGCGAGTAGTGTGGCGCTCGAACAACTCATCACCGCGGAGAGCACCGCGCCAAAAAACATCACCTGCGCCAAGAGCGGCGTGTGTTCAACGATCAACGTGGGCAGGACCAGCTGGGCATCATGCTGCAACAAGGACCCGAATTTCACGGGATCAACCAACAGCGCCGAGTACGCGATGAACATCGGCACGAAACACATCACGAAATAGAGGGCAGCCCCCATAAGTGAACCGCGAACAGCTGTCTGTTCATCTTTGGCGCTCGTGATGCGCTGAAACGCGTCTTGCTGCGGGATGGATCCAAGCATCATCGTCACCCCCGCCCCCACAAACGGAATCCATGCTTCCAACGAGGGAGGCGGGAAAAAGTCGAGGCGGCCCGCGGCTTCCGCATGGCTGATCACCGCCCCCACGCCGCCCGTGGCCTCGCTCAAGACGCTGGCGATGTACAGGAGTCCGCCGACGATGACCGAGAGCTGGACAAAATCGAGAATCGCGACGGAAAACATACCTCCGAACGTCGTGTACGTCAGCACAATCACGGCGCCGATGACCATCCCGATGGGTTGGCTCACCGCTCCCTGTGTCACGACGTTCAAGACCAGGCCGAGCACTTTGAACTGCGCAGCCACCCATCCAAAATAGGAAGCGACGATGCACAGGGTGCACAGCACTTCAACGCGGCGGTCGTAGCGGAGCCGGTAATAGTCGCCCACCGTCCAGAGATTGAGCCGATAGAAGCGGGGCGCGAAAAATAGGCCGACAAGGACGAGGCAGAGGCTTGACCCGAACGGATCAGCGACGACCCCGCGCAAGCCTTCTTTGGCAAACGTCGCCGAAATTCCCATCACCGCTTCAGCGCCGAACCAGGTGGCGAACACCGTGGCCATGACAATGGGAATAGGAAGACTCCGTCCCGCGACCGCAAAATCTTTGGCAGTGTGCACGCGTGTCGCTGCAAGAAGGCCGACGCTGACGGAGATCAGCAGGTAGACGATGACGAAGGTCAGAACCATTCAGGAGTCGATCGGATAAGGCTGGAAGCGCAGTGTACCGTTGCACGGGCAAAGGCGCAACCTGCGAATAATTGTCTTGAGCCTGCCATCGCCGATGGCTTACTGTACAAAACAGGCAACGAGTCGCCTCAGATTCTCCCCTACAGAAAGGATGTTTGCATGCGCATCGTGACGACCTTCATCATGATTCTTGTGCTGACCGGTGCGTCAGCATGGACCGCCGGCGCGGCGGACCCTTCCACCGACGATCAGAAAACGTTCT